>CAIKXA010000031.1 GCA_903831295.1 uncultured bacterium
AGGCGCAGACGCGCTTTCAAATTTCCGAGCAAAGCATGGACGCACAGACCGCGGGCGACAGCAAAGTAATGCTTGGCGATTTAATGGTGCACCAAAAGCGTTACGGTGACGCGGCGAATTATTACGACGCGGCCGCGGACAAACTTTCAGGCAACTCTTCTCGGCGAGCCAAGGAATTGGCCGCGGCATCAAGGGATCCGTCGCGTGCGGCAAATGTGTTGACCATGGCGGAGCCCTCCATGAGTTTGAATGGAAATAATCTAGCCACGCCAATCATTCCCGCGCCGACAAACAGCGCCACCATCGCGGCCAAATCCGACACGACATCCAATGGATTTGAAAAAGATTCCAGCCCACCGCCAGCGACCAAGCCCGCCGCGAAACCAGCCAAGCCCGCGAAGCCTGCCGGCGATAAACCCGCGGCGAAACCCGCCAAGCCCGCAAAGCCTGCTGACGACAAACCCGCGGCAAAACCCGCCAAGCCCGCAAAGCCTACTGACGATAAACCCGCCGCCAAAAAAGTAGACAAAAAGGCGGATTCCGACGCGTTCGTGATTCAAGCTGGAAGTTTTATTTTAGAAACCAGCGCCAGGAATCGCGCCAAAGAACTCACCAAGCCCGCATCCAGAAATGGGATTGAAGTTCCCAAGGTGGTGGCGTCAAAAACAAAGAGCGGACAAAGAGTGTGGATTGTGTATTTGGGCGAGTTCGCATCGCGCGCAGAGGCGGAAAAGGCCATGAAAAAACTTGGCCGCAAAGACCTCGTAGTGGTGGAAAATCCAAATTGAATATGAACCCAATGATTTGTTTGAAATCATCAAACGCCTCTCAAGTTTGAACGAGCGCCCAAAGGCAATCGCGCGCTCGCGAGTGCGCCACTCTTGAAAATCTTATTCGCCGCAACCCCAAGCGAGTTACGGTTTGTTCATCATGAACGTCGCGGTGCGCTCAAAGTACGCCATCATGAGCGCGACAATGGGCTCGGGAATTGCCGCGTCAATCAATGCGCCGCGCATGCAATCCACCCAATCATTGCGCATAGTTAAATCAATTGGAAACGGCGCATGGCGCATGCGCAAGCGCGGATGACCTTTGCGATCGCTGTACGTTTGCGGGCCGCCAAAATATTGAATGAGAAACTCCGCTTGATTGCGGATGGGTTCTTGCAAATCCTCGGGAAAAATCGGTCGGAGACGCTCATGCTTATCCACGCGCGCGTAAAAAGCGCGTGCGATCTGCCAGAACTTTTCCGCGCCAAGTTGCAAGTAAATACTTTGCTCCGCCGCGCGTTCGGCGGCGGGATCAACTGCTGCGATCGGCAGCGCGACATCGTTGGGCTTCTTGGGTTCTTGCATGGGCACAATCCTAGACGCGAAAAATTTCCTCTACGCCAAATATTTTTTGAGCGCCACAACCAGGCGTTCATACTGCGCAGGTTCATTATGAATGGCGGCGCTGAGACGCAAAAGCCACTGTTGATTCCAATCAAAGACGGGGATTTCAATCTGGTCAACATCCAGAAGTTGTTTCTGAAATGCCTCGGGCTTTTCAAACTTGCTCCGCAGCGCGTTGGGCAAGCGAACGCTGGCCATGCAACTCAGCATGGAGCCGTCGAGCGGCGAAATCGGCTCACAAGACAATTCCGCGCACAACAATTGATGCGCCCACGCGGCCAATTGATGGTTGTGGAGCAACACTCGATCCGCGCCAAGATCTTCAAACCACGACAGCGCGGCGGAAATTGAATTCCACGCGCTGAGATCGCGCGTTCCCTGCCAATCAAATTCAGCGGCAAAACCATTGGCAAATTCATGGCTGATCACGCAAGGATGAATGTCTTTCTGAAATTGTGGCGCGACCCACACGAACGCGCTGCCTCGCGGAGCCATGGTCCACTTGTGCAAATTGGCGGAGTAGAAATCCGCGCCGAGCGCGTCAAGCGATAGATCCAGCGCGCCTGGCGCGTGCGCGCCATCTACTAAAACTTGCACACGTGTTCCTTTCACGGCGTCGATAATTTTTCTCACATCAAAGCGCAACGCGGTTGGACTTGTAATGTGATCAATCACGATCAAGCGCGTGCGCGGCGTGATTGCGTTCAAGATGCAATTCATGGCGTGATCTTGATCGCGCACCGGCAACGCGATTGGAACTTCAACCACACGCGCGCCAGTTTCTTGCGCGCGAAATTTCATGGCTTGCCGAACCGCGTTATAGACATGATCGCACGTGAGCAATTCATCGCCCACTTCAAACCGCAGCGAGCGCAACACCGCGTTCACACCCTCGGTCGCATTGGTGACAAATCCAAGATCATTCGGCTGACATCCCACAAAGCGCGCCAAAGGTTTTTTCACCCCCGCCAATGTTTCAATATTGCGCCGACCAATCCACTCGATTGGATTGGATTCAATCCTCAAGCGCCACGCCTCTTGAGCTTGCCGAACAACCAGCGGAAGCGCCCCAAATGAACCATGGTTTAGGAAGGTTAATTTGGGGTCCAAGGCAAATTGAGCTCGAATTTCAGGTCCAAATGGCGGCGGAGGCTGAATGGAAATGGACATTTTGCAACTTTAACAGACTTTTTGAAAGAATTTAGGCCTTTTTTATCCGATCGTATTTTGTTTGGCTAACATGTGCCTAACAAATGTACAGAACAAATACCGAACCTGCCGATGCATCTCCAACTGTTCCGTTCAACACATTGGAGTACCAAAATGAATCCATTACACGCAACAACAATTTCAGTCGCTCGCCTTGCTGCATTTGGCGGCCTCGCACGCTTATTTCAAGGCGTCGAATCCATCAACAGAGCATTTGCCCAGGCCAACAAATCAACGCGCCAAACACCTTCACAAGCGCAATCAACTGTGGAGCAAGAACCACTGCTGCGATTTGGTCCAGGCGGATCATTCGTGACCAATTACCACTCCTTTCGCGGCGGACTTATGGCGGTTGCCGGTCAGCCACCACAAGGACATCGATCGCTGGTTCGCGAAGTTTCAGATTGGATGGAACGCATGATTGGAATCCGTCGATGGCGCTGGCTAGAACACGGCGCGCCAACATCCGCGCCAATCAATCACTCGGTACAAGAACCAGTGGAGCAAATCACTCCGACAAAAATCATCGCGCCGCATTTCACTGCGCCCAATTCAACTTCTGCCAATTTCAATTCGCCCAATTTCACATCGTCTGGCAACGCTGGTCCATCGCCTTGGAGGCATGGTCGCTGGTCTGCCCAACTCTCCATTTCAAACACACTCGCAAGGACTTTGCAACATGTCAATGAGCCTCACCCCGCAACAAATTCGCATATTCCGCTTTGTACGCGACTACCGCAACAGCAAGGGCTATTCCCCGACGATGCAGGAGATCGCAAACGAGCTCGGCGTGAGCAAGGTCACGGTATTCGAACACGTAGAGGCGTTGATCGAAAAGGGCGCCCTGATACGCACGCCCAACAAGGCTCGCTCTTTGGAGATTGCGACTGACGCGGAACTTCCCGACGAGCGCGCCAACGAACATGAGTTGCCGTTAATTGGCCGTATTGCCGCGGGACATCCAGTTGAGAAGTACGAGCAATCGGAAACGCTTCGATTGGACACTATTTTTGGCACGCGCCTGGGACAACGGGGCAATTTATTCGCATTGCAAGTTGACGGCATGAGCATGCGCGACGAGGGAATTTTGGACGGCGACTATGTGATTGTTGAGCAACGCAATGTGGCGCGCAATGGCGAGCGCGTGGTGGCGCTTTTGCCTGGCGGCGAAACAACTTTGAAAACTTTTTTCAAGGAACGCGATGGAACATTCCGCTTGCAGCCGGCCAATCCGGAGTTCGAGCCAATCATTGTGAAAGAGTGCGTGATTCAGGGCGTTGTTGTGGGCGTATTGCGACGCTATCAACGCAACTAGAAATCAAAGAGCAGCGACTAATTCTTGCGTTAGTTTTTCAGCGCGAACAACGGCTTCTTCGGCGTCGCCATTTCCCATGAGTTTCACAAGCGCGCTTCCAACAATAGCGGCGTCGGCATGGCGCACAACGGCTCGAACATGCTCGGGCGTTGAAATACCAAACCCAACCGCAAGTGGCAAGTTGGTTTGAGCGCGAACGCGTTTCACAAATTCCGCAACGTCGGGCGCGCCAGTTTGCTCGCCAGTAATGCCCGCTCTGGAAAGTAAATAAATAAAGCCGCGGCACAGCGCGATGATTTTTGTGATGCGCTCGGGCGGAGTCAGCGGCGAGATCAACATGGACATGGACATGCCGCGCTCTTTGGCGGCGGCGAATAAAGGCGCGGCGCAATCAAGATCCAAGTCGGGAATAATAATTCCATCAAAGCCGGCATCAGCAAGCGCGTGGACAAATTTTTCATTGCCCTGACGCTGCACAATGGAAACACTCACCATGGCCACAATTCCAATGGTGAGTTTGGAGCGAACTGCAGCCACCTCTTGCAAAATGGCGGCGGGCGTAGCTCCCTGGCGTAGGGCTTTGTCCATGGCCTGTGAAATTACAGGTCCATCCGCGATTGGATCGGAAAATGGAATGCCAATTTCCACAATGGAACTACCCGCTTTTTGCAGGCTTTCCAGGGTTGCGCCCAATGTGTGCGGAGACGGAAACCCAGCCACAACAAAGGGCATGAGCGCCTTGCGTTGGCCCGCACGAAGATCCGCGAAAATGGTGTCGATACGATTCACACTTTGGATGCTACCTTCCCTGCACGGCCTAGTAGCTCAGTGGCCCAGAGCTCCTGACTCATAATCGGAAAGACCTCGGTTCGAATCCGAGCTAGGCTATTTTTGTGAGCGACACCACCCAAACCCATTTCACGCGCCCATGGATGAGGTGGTGGTTGCTTGCGGCAGGCTTGTACAACATTGTCTGGGGAAGCGTGGTTGTGATCGCGCCCGACTTGCCAATGTCACTCGCCAATATGCCTCCACTTGCGCAACCAGGTCGCGCGATTTGGCAATGTTTAGGAATGGTGTTGGCAGCGTATGGACTTGGATATATCGCGGCGTCGCGTGCGCCACTTCGTCATTGGCCAATCGTATTCGTGGGACTATTTGGAAAAGTCATGGGTCCAATCGGTTTTGTGTGGACCGCATGGCAAGGAACAATTGCGTGGAAATTTGGCGCAAACATTCTCACCAACGATTTGATGTGGTGGATTCCATTTGGATTGATGCTGCTCGCGGCGCGGCGCGCTTGGCTTGCGTCTGTGCGTTGAGTTGACGTAATGCATGGCTTTGAATTGCCACGATTTCCGCAACATTCATGCGCGCGCTAGAGATATTTCAGTCGGATATTCTTTGTCGCATGACCATCCAAGACACACATTGGTTTTTTTGCACGGCGAAAACTTTTTGCATCGTCACGGTTTTTGGTCTGTGCACCGCTTGTACCACTGTTTCAGGCACGGGCAGAAAGCAATTCAATGTGTATTCAACCAGTCAAGAAAATGCGATGGGCGCGCAGGCGTATCAAGCGGAAATAAAGGACGCCAAGATCATCGGCAGCGGACCGGTGTACGAGCGCGTGCAAAAAATTGGCGCGCGAATTGCCACAGCCGCCAAGCAGCGCCATCCGGAAATCGCCAACACCATGGTGTGGGAGTGGACCGTGATTGACGATCCCAAAATGGTCAACGCATGGATGCTTCCCGGCGGCTACGGCGCCGTGTACACAGGTCTTGTGAATTTTGTCCAGACGGATGATGAACTTGCTGTTGTGATGGGTCACGAAGCCGCGCACGCCATCGCGCGCCATGGTGGCGAACGCATGACGCAGGGTGCGGCCGCGCAACTTGGAGCCAATGCCGCTGGCGTTGCAACCAACAGCGAGGCCGTTGCGCAAGGCGCCGCCATTGGTTTGCAAGCCGGCCTACTTCTTCCGTATAGCCGCAAGCATGAGAGCGAGGCGGATGAACTTGGTTTGTATATCGCCGCGCAAGCAGGCTATGACCCACGTTCGGCCATCCAATTGTGGCGACGCATGCAATCGCAAGGCGGAGCAAAGATAGAGTTTCTTTCAACTCATCCAAGCGAGGACACGCGCATTGAATTGTTGCAACAACAAATGCCGCAGGCCTACGCCATTTATAAGCGCACACGCGTTGATGGAACCGCCACCGACGCCAAGGAATTTGCAAACACAAAGTCGCCGGCCAGCAAATAAACCGTGCGAATATGGATGTGCTTGAACTGCATGGCAATAATGTTTTTAGCGCTCTGCATGCGTTGATTCATGAAGAGCGCGCCGCGCGCAGGCGCGCTCGCTTCAGCGACCACTTCAACCGCGCTGCATTTCCCACCACGCTGATATCGCTACACGCCATTGCAGCAGCGGCGATTGCCGGACCATACGTGCCCAACAATGCGAAGGCCGCAAGTGGAATGGCGACCACGTTGTAGACAAACGCCAGAAATAAATTTTGCCGCATGCAGCGCAGCGTGGCTTTGGAAATATCAATCAACGCCGGAAGCGCCGACAACGTGCCGCCCACCAACACAATCGACGCGCTCTCGCTGGCGATGCTTGTACCGCCGCCCATCGCCACGCCTAATCCAGCCGCCGCGAGCGCCGCTGAATCATTCACACCATCCCCCACCATCATGGCGCTTTCGCCGTGGCGGCGAATCACTTCCAGTTTGCTTTCTGGCGTGGCATCCGCGGTGATCATGTCTTGATCAATGCCAGATTCTTGCGCAATGCGTAGCGCCTCGGCGTGACGATCGCCAGTGATCAAACCCATCTTCATGCCACCGCCTCGCAGCGCTTGAATCACCTTGGGCGCCTCGGCGCGCAACGAGTCGGCCAATGTGAAGCGAGCCACCACGACGTTATCGATAAGCAACACGCACGAGGCACTCGCGTCACGTCGCATCTCAACGCTTTGGCCATTCACTTGCGCCCGTACGCCAAGACCTGGCGTTGATTCAAAGCGGATCGCCGCAGGAACCGCAACATTTTCTTGCGCCGCGCGCCGCGTAATGGCGCGCGCGATTGGGTGCTCGCTTGAACTTTCCACCGCTGCGGCAAGTGCAAGCGCTTGCTGCAAAGAAATTGCGTGGCTCGAAGTCGGCCTCGTTTGACTGTCGGCTTGCGGATCGATTGACGCCTGACTTGGCGCAAACTTTGTAAAAGCATTTGCAGAAACATTCTCCAACAACTCAATGTTGGTCACCACGGGCTCGCCTTTCGTCAGCGTTCCAGTCTTGTCAAAAAGAATTGTGTCAATGCGGCCCGCTCTTTCAAGCGCGGCGGCGTCCTTGATCAAGATGCCGCGCAAACTTGCCTCACCAGTTCCCACCATGACCGCCATGGGTCCCGCCAATCCAAGCGCGCACGGGCACGAAATAATCAATACAGCGGTGGCCGCAGCAATTCCAGTTGGCCATGAACCCGCCATGCTCCACCCGATGGCGGTGACCGCCGCGATAAGAAGCACCATCGGAACAAACACCGACGCCACACGATCGGCCATGCGCTGAATGGGCGGCCGACTTGTCTGCGCGTGTTGCACAAGACGCGCGATGCGACTGAGCGAAGTTTCGCGCCCCGTTGTCGCGGCACGCACATGCAACATTCCGCTGAAGCACATTGTTCCCGCGCTCACGCGTTCACCAAATGTTCTTCGCACCGGAAGCGGCTCGCCCGTCATCACCGACTCGTCCAAATCCGCCTCGCCAACTTCGATCACGCCATCAACGGGAACGCGTCCACCTGGTCTGACCATGATCAAATCCGCGGCGCGAATGTCCTGTGATTGAATGAACTCGCTCGCACCCGCCGCGTTGATTCGCTCGGCTTTTTCCGGCTGCAATTCCAGCAACTCGCGCACCGCCGCGCCCGCGCTCTTAGTGGCCTTGGCTTCAAACCAATGCCCCAGCGAAATAATCGCAAGCAGCGCCGCGGCCTCGCTAAACCAAGTGGACTGTCCCTGCAACTGCCCCATGAGTTGCGCGATAAAAATCACAAGGCTGGCCACATACGCCGTTGTGGCGCCCAACGCGATCAACACATCCATGTTGGTGCGCCACACGCGAAGCACGCTCCACGCACTGCGCCAAAATCCGCTGCCAACCAACAGCATCGACAACGTGCTGCCAACAAGCAGCGCGATATCAACCGCGCTGTTGTGAATGTGTTGCGTCATTGCGATCCAGTGAAGCGACTCCATTGGCAGCCACAGCGCGAAGCCAATCTGACTTCTGCGACGCCATAAAAACTCCGCGCGCGACTGCGCATGTTCGGCTTGCGCCTGCATGAGCACTGGATCAACAATCTCATCCATGCGCTGCGCTTGATAGCCACTGCCAACAACCACATCGACTAGTTTTTCATCCGTCACAAACGATTCAGTTTCCACCGTGGCCATTCCAGATAGGTGATCCACGATTGCATTGCGCACGCCCGCTAACGATTGCAATTCTTGTGTGACGGCCGCGCTGCAACCCGCGCAATGCATTCCATCAATGCGCAGAACATGGGTGTGCGCCGCGGATTTAATGGCTAATTTTGGTGTCATATGCAAGTTAAGCCTAGGGTCATTGTGGAGGCGATAATGTTGGTCTGCATGGGCAAATCATAGAACTAATTCCATATTTCACTTGCCTATACAGCCATTCGCTCCCATAATGAATTGCCGTGTTCGCCAAGCGCTCAACAGTTCACATTCGACCCGCCGCAATTGTGGCAGTGATGTTCTTAAGCGCAATGGCCGTGACCGTGCTCGCTGGCTCAGGCATGGGAACAGTGCACGCAAATTGCTCCATGTGCTCCTACACATGCTTTGAACAAGCGCCCGCCAACGCCAAATGCGCGTTTGCGCCGCAGGCACAAAAAAATACCAATCAAATTGCCATCGCTTCTTGCGATTCAACTTGCGTAGAAATTCCATGCGCGGCAGCCGCATGGAAAGTTCTTGATCTACCTCCGCCAACGCGTTGAACTGGATTGGCTTGAAGCCAACCGAGTTCCCCACGCAAGCGTTGAAGTTGTTTTTGAATTTATTCTTCTATTCTCATCTCAAATTTTTTGGCGCGTCACAATCTGTGAAGCGCCCTATTTCGACAATATTTTCGCAATCTTTCACCAATATTTCTAGGAGTCATCACAATGGGCGTACCTATTTTCGGAGCACTTGCTCGCAAACTTTTTGGCACTCGCAATCAACGCATGGTGAATCGCTACCTGCGGGTGGTCAGCGCCGTGAATAAACTTGAGCCATCTATTCGCACCCTTACCGACGCGCAATTGCTGGCGCGCACCGCCGAGTTTCGCCAGCGCATCAGCGGCGGCGAGCAGCCCATCGCTCTCATGCCCGACATGTTGGCCACCGCGCGCGAGGCCATGGACCGCGCCGTTGGCATTCGCAATATTTTCAATCCCGCGACTGGATTTGATCCATCGTGCCTTCCACCCGACGCGCAGAATTTATTCCATCAGACAAAGGCGCTCATGGACGCCACGCCAGCCGAGCCGCCACAAGGCTTGTTTTTAGGCGGCAAGGAGCCCATTCCCAGCTGGATCTTTATTGATATTCCAAACGCGCTCTACGACGCGGTGCGCGCGGTGTATTCACAAAGCAAGCCGCCATTTCGCGCCCGTCCTTTCGACGTGCAAATCATTGGCGGCGTTGTACTAAGCGAGGGACAGATTGCTGAAATGAAAACCGGCGAGGGCAAGACCATCGTTGGTCCGTTGGCTTGCTATCTCAATTCATGCGAGAGCAAACAAGTGCACGTGGTTACCGTGAACGATTACCTAGTGCAGCGCGATCGCGACTGGACATTTCCGTTTTTCCGCGCGCTTGGGCTCACCGTGGGTGCGATCCATCCGCAACATATGCAAACTCAGGATGAGAAAGGCGCCGCGTACCGCTGCGATGTTCTCTACGGCACCACGGCGGAATTTGGTTTTGATTATTTGCGCGACAACATGAAGACCCGCGCCGAGGATCAAGTGCAGCGATCGCACGACTTCGCCATCGTGGACGAGGTGGACAGCATTCTGATTGACGAGGCGCGCACACCGTTGATCATCAGTGGCATGGCGGATCGGCAACGTCCTCGCTACGAGTTGGCCAACACCATCGCCATGAAATTGGCGGAGGCGCAGAAACCCTGGACGGCCGCCGACGAAAAAGTGCAAGCATGCCGAGTTGAAATGAGCTCGCTCGAGGGCGATATTCGCAACGCCCGTGATAAGACCAGTATTCCGCAAATGCGCAAAGCCATGCAAGAGGCGCGCGCGCGATTGCCGCAACTTGAAGCCAAGCGCGATCAATTTAAGCAATTCTTCGAAGTGGAACTAGACAAGAAGAAGGCTGTGCTGACGCATGACGGCATTGGCGAGGCGCAGCGCATCGCCAATATTGGAAGTTTTTATGTTGGCGAAAATATGGACATGCCCCACTTGCTTGAGCAATCCTTGCGCGCGCACGTGGTGTATCAACTTGACCGCGACTATGTGGTGGCGCCAGATGGTGATGGCGACATGGGCGTGGTGATTGTCGATCAAAATACCGGGCGCAAGATGGTTGGTCGTCAATGGTCTGACGGTCTGCATCAAGCCGTCGAAGCCAAAGAAGGCGTGAAGGTGAAAGAAGAAACGCAGACCATGGCCACCGTCACTATTCAGAATTATTTCAAGTTGTACAAGCGTCTCGCCGGCATGACCGGCACCGCCGACACCGAGGCCACCGAGTTCCACGAAATTTATCACTTGGACGTTGTGAGTATTCCCACCAATGTTCCCGCGTGCAGAACCGACCGCCATGACCTGGTGTTCCTTGGTGAAAAAGACAAATGGAAGGCGATCATTGATGAGATCGCGCGCATGCATGACATTGGCCGGCCTGTTCTTGTGGGAACAACCAGCGTGGATAAGAGCGAAAAACTAAGCGCCATGTTGAGCAAGGGCCCTGGCATCAAGCATGAGGTCCTCAACGCAAAGCAGCATGAGCGCGAGGCCGACATTGTGAGCAACGCTGGACAACTCGCGGCGGTCATGGTGGCCACAAACATGGCGGGTCGCGGAACCGACATCAAGTTGGGCAAGATCGATCGCGCCGCCTTGATCGAGCATTGGAAAAAGCGCGACATGGCGCCACGCGAAGTGGACGCGACATGGACCGACGCGAAAATTCTTTCGGCGATTGAAAGACATTTGCTAGTGCGCCGCGCCAAGATGGAGCGCGCCGCGGTGGCGGCGATGGATGATTCATCCGCGCACTTGGCCTTGTTGCGACACTGGGTGGTTGAACTTCGCGGCGTCAGCGAGAAACGCGCCCAAGCGGGAACCGAGGCGGAATTATTGAAGGAGCTTGACGCGCTTGGAAGTTTCCAATTGCATCGGTTGCAACTGTGGACCAGCGTTGAGGCAATGGGCGGTCTGCACATCATTGGAACAGAACGCCATGAAAGTCGCCGCATTGACAATCAATTGCGCGGCCGATCAGGTCGTCAAGGCGACCGTGGAAGCAGTCGTTTCTTCCTCAGCCTTGAGGATGATTTAATGAAGATTTTCGCTGGAAAAGCAACGCTTTCACTTCTGTCCCGTTTGGGAATGAAGGAGGGAGATTCCATCGAGGCCCCCATGCTCAACCGCGCCGTGGAGAAAGCGCAGCGCAAGGTGGAGGAACGCAACTTCCAAATGCGCAAGCAAATTTTGGATTACGACGAGCCAATGGAATATCAACGCAGGAATTTCTACGGATTGCGTCAACCCATTTTGGAAGGCGTTGATATTCGCGCATCGGCGTGGCGATTTTTGGAACCAGCCATTCATGAGGCGGCTGGTCTTTATCTTGGATCCCTGCACGTGCCGAATTGCGTGAGCGAATGGGCGCGTGAAAAAATGAACATGCAGATTGAGCCTTCTCGCCTGCGTGGCAAGGACCGCGAGCAAATCCACAAGATGTTGGTGGTGGACGCGCTTGAAGAGGCGCAACACAACATTGAGTTGGTGGTTGCGGAAACTATGCCGCAAGAAATGAGCATCGAGGAGTTCGACATTGCAGGCTTACAAAAGTGGACGCTGGAAAAATTCGGCACAAACATTGAAACTGACTTCATCAAGTCGGGCGATCGTTCCGCTGTTCGGAAATTTTTGGAGGCGGCTTCGCACAAACATATTGAATCCATTGATTTGACTCCATTGGATTCACTTTTGGTGCAGGATTACAGCGCCAAGGAATTATGCAATTGGGCGCAACGCTATTTGTCAGTGCAAATAGATCCCAGCGAATTTGTGAACGCCGATGACGAGCAAGTGGCGGCCGCGAACTTGGTGCGCCGGGCACGCGAGGCCTATGCGGAACGTGAACGGACATATCCAATTGATTTCGCCATCAAGTACACCACTGCTCGCTTGCAGGCCGACGCTCAAGCGGCCATCACGTCGTTTTGTTCATGGGCCAACACGCGATTTCAAATGGGTTGGAACCCACAGGAGTTGCCAAGTTCAAACCCAGTGGAGTTGCGCGAGTTGCTTCTGGCGCAGGCGCGCAAATTTGACGACGCGCGGATTCAAGCGCGCGCGGATGAATGCCTCGCGGCCGGCCGCGAAATGGACGCGGTCGACAATTGGCTGAAACAGGAATACCAAACCCCACTCACCAACCACGACCGCAAATCATTCGCCGGCGATCCCAGAGCAATTGTCACATCAAGAATTCGCGAAGTATTACGAAGCGAACTATCCCAATTCGAGCGCTGGATCATGTTGCAGACCATCGACAATGCTTGGAAAGATCATTTACGCAGCATGGATCAAATCCGTGACGCCATTGGGTTCCGCGCCTTCAGTCAAAAAGATCCGCGCATTGAGTTCAAGAAGGAATCTTCGCGGCTCTACATTGAGATGATGGAAAGCGTGCAAAATCGTCTGAGTGAAGTTCTACTGAAAGGCGAACTTATGCCTCAAATGCCGCAATCACAAGCACCCGCGCCGCAATCACCAGCGCTGCAAGACTCGGCAACTGCCAATGCGTCAGCCGTCAATCAAGCACCTGTGGTTGTCACGCAAGTCGCCTCTAAACGTGCGGCAAGCGCTAGTTCTGACATGTCCGCGGTTGTGGGACGAAATGAATTGTGCCCTTGCGGAAGCGGTAAAAAATTCAAACATTGTCACGGCGCCAAAGATATCGCCGCCGCACAGGAGCAATCTTTGTAGTGATCACCTTGCCGAGTGGTTCATGCTTGGTTACGCTTCTCCCTTCGCCTCGTTAGCTCAGTTGGTAGAGCAGCTGACTCTTAATCAGCGGGTCGCAGGTTCGAATCCTGCACGGGGCATTGCACTCTTGCTCCGAAGTTTCGGAGTCACCACCATCGCAACCACGCGATGAATGGCAAGAGCAATGCGAATAAAAGCAACGCGATGATGAGAGTGGTGCGGTTTTTTTTCGCGCGCTCTTTCCACGGATGCTTGCGCAAGCGCGTGCCACTGACAAAGCAAAAACACTTGGGACAAATATCCGCGCTGGGGTGCATCTCCGCCGCGCAATCAGGGCAATACACCACCGCATCCTCGGCGTCTGGAGCGTTTACTCCATAGCGGCGCAAATCTTCGGCACTTGGTCCTTCATCGCGATACTTGGACATGCAAAAAAGTCTACGATTGAATGCTCTGCTTCGCACACCTTTTACGGAGACACATAAATGGCCGCACTTGAAAGCCAAATGATCGCGCTTGATTCACGCATGCCCCGCTTTGATTTGCCCGACATGATGACAGGGAACATGATTCGAAGCAATGATTTCGCCAACCGTCCGGTTCTTGTGATGTTCATTTGCAATCACTGTCCCTATGTGGTGAATGTGCGCGGCGAACTGGCAAAATTAGGTTTGGATTATCAATAATCCAATCTTGCAATCGTGGCAATCTCCAGCAACGACACGCTGACGCATCCGCAAGATGGTCCAGAGCACATGAAGCGGGCGGCTATTGAAGCTGGCTATGTGTTTCCATATTGCTTTGATGAAACGCAAGCGGTCGCGCGCGACTTTCACGCGGCGTGCACACCGGATTTTTTCCTGTACAACGCGTCGCACACGCTCGCCTACCGTGGACAACTTGACGCCAGCCGACCAAGGAACGCGCTGCCTGTGGACGGCAAGGATTTACGCGCGGCCATTGACGCCGTACTCAGCGGCGCCAAACCTAGCCCCGATCAACGGCCCAGCATTGGTTGCAACATCAAGTGGCGCGCCACGATGTGAAAAACATGCCAATGTTTTGGCTGTTGATTGGGAGGAATCCCAACAACTCCATCGCGCTCCTCTTCTGTAATTGAAATCAGTTCAAACCCGGATAAAAGTTTCAAAACTTCATCATGCGTATGGGCGTTCATGGATCCCACGGGACTTTGCGTGAGAAATGAATCGTGATGCCCAAACAATTGCCCCGCGAAGATGCCGTCTGGCTTTAATGCAGCGCATATTTTTTTCCAAACTCCGGCAAAATCCGCCGCAGCGACAAATGGCAATGAGAAACCCGCGTGGATCAAGTCCAAACTTTGCGCAGGCGCGGACCACCGCGCAATTGGAGCATGCACGCAACACAAGCGCGCCGATGTTTCTTGCGCCCCCACCGCTTCAATCGCGACGGCCTGCGTGGCTTGCAACATGTGCGCGTACGCATCCACGGCTTCCACACGCCAACCTCGCCGCAACAACTCCGCAACTTCCTTGCCTGGACCGCAACCAAGATCACTTGCCACTCCGGTCTGTGGCAACTGCTCAAGCGCGCTCAACAACGTGTCGCGAATCGGCAATGTCAACGCGCGGTACAAATACCTTTCCAAACGCTCGCTGGGAAACCCGGGCACGCAATCGGTCCGAGCATCGTCTTGGTCGTCGCGCTCAGGCATGGTCAACAATTATGGCAGCGGCTTGATGCGAATATTTCGAAACGCAACTTCATCGCCATGATCTTGCAGCGCGATATGTCCGGTGGATTTGGTGGCGTACAAAGGAAATTTGGAGAATTTACTGGCAAGCAATCGCGCTTTCCAATCAGCGCTACCCGCATCGAACGAGCAAATTTGCACGCCGTTCATGTATTGCTCAACATGGTTTCCATTGCACAATATACGAATAGAGTTCCACTGGCCCACAGGCTTCACAATACCTTTGGGCGCGGGATACAAAGCGTAATTCGCGCCCGCGCATGTCAGGCGATCCTTGCCGTCGTTGTGCGCGTCGTCGTCCAAAATTTGCATCTCTGGTCCAGTGTCGTACGTGTTGTTGGCGTCCTCACTCACGTGATACATGATGCCGGAGTTGCCACCTTTGACAATTTTCCAATCCAAGGTGAGATCAAAATTCTGAAATTGCTCACGCGTGATCAAGTCGCCCCCAGGACCAGTTCGCACCAAGCAACCATCGCGCACGGTCCAACCAGTTGGAAAAGAATCTTTCTTGAAACCGCGGAAATATTTCGCGGGGTCGCCACCATCAAAGAGGGTGATCCAGCCATCGTTTGATGCCGTGGCCGTTGGCGCTGTGGACGACACAACTGATGAAGTGGCTGTTTTTGAATTCGCCTCAGTCGTTGAAACTGGCGCAGCAACCAGCGTCGATGGATTGCCTTGGCCAACACAGGCGCTCAAGAGAATTCCTAAGCCACCGACCAATAGTGCTATTTGATATTTCACTGAGGCGTTGTTCATCGACTCATAGTGACCTGCCACTGAGCATCCCGCAATAGGTTTTTAAGACCGATCCGTAAAAACTTTCACTTCTTTTTTAACAGCGGTGACCGACCTCAAAAGCAACCATCCAACACTCGCACCCAGGGCCGCCAAGAATAAATACATCGGCCACGTGGGCAGAACGCTCCACTGTCCGCTGGCCACTTTGGCGCTGCTGACCACGATGAATAAAAACTGCGCCATGACCATAAATTGCAGAACCCGCATCGCGCCAAACACTGGCTTCAAAGTTCGCTGGCGCGCCTGCGAATCAAGCTTCAACCATTGCTCTTTGCGCGGCATGTTGACCAACTCTGGATGTTTCAGCGCCATCCATTGAATCATTGGAGTTAAAAATGAAAGTCCAACATTCATCACGGTGGCGAACACGGGCAAAAGAAACCACGCCGCCACGCTCTTGTCCACAAATGAATCCGGCCGTCCGGCGAAATCAAAGTGAATTGGAAATTTTGCGGGAAGCGTTGGCCACGCCTCAATGGCTGACAACCAAATTCCCACAAGAACAAGCCACGATGCTCCATGCATGAGCCTCATGTGACGGTGAAATTCAATGGGTTTTTTCTGGAGCCAAGCCACAGTCTTTCACGAAATGGCGAATGGCGCCAATTTCATCATCGCTACTAAGCGCGTGGTTGCCACCCTTGGGAATGGAAAAAGACATTTCCTTGCCAGCGAGTTTCACCTTCAAATGATCATGCTTAGTTTCATCGCATGTGCCGCCAAGACCCTCGAACATGTGGACAATGTCACGCCAATGGATGTTGTGTGAAGTTGGGTGCGAGAACAATTGCTTGAGCGTTTGTTGAGCGTGTGACATGGGGTCGTTCCTGGAAATTGATGGAAATAAAGAAGTTTTTCAAGCGATCAAAGTGGACTGTACTGGGCTCGAACCAGTGACCTTCTCCGTGTCATGGAGACGCGCTAGCCAACTGCGCCAACAGTCCGTGAACGAAACAGTATACGCAATTCTTGATCAAGTTTTTGCCGTGGCGAAGTCTTGCAAACACCGATCAATTCTGCGCAACGAGCTGGACTTTCCAAGAATTGCAAGCGTGTCAAAAATTGGCGGACTTACAGTGGAGCCAGTCACACCAACGCGCAAAGGTTGCGCGATCTGACCAATTTGTTCGGCAAGCCCCGCTGTGGTGGCCCACTGGCGAATTGATTCCTCAATGCCTACGGGAGTCCATGTCGCAACAGCTTCAAGAACTCCACGCAGTTCCTTCAGTCGATCCAGCCCACTTGGAGTTCCAGAAAGCAACGCTTTCTCAACTTGCTTGGATTTTTCCCATGTCAACTCCTCATCACCCAAGGCGAGCCAACGATTACCGCGGAATAACTCGTCCAATGTTTTGCTGCGCTCATGGCTTGCCGCCACGAGCAGATCAAATTGCGCCGCCGTGATTTTTTTCATGAACTGCGGGTGATAGATCTCGCCATGCGCTTTCACCAGTTCGCTAAATGCTTCGCGCGACAACTTTTGAATGGCATCGAGATTGAATGCCAGAAGTTTGACGCGGTCAAACTTGGCGGCGGTTTTCTGCACGCGGTCCAGAGCAAAGTTGGCGCATAAGAACGCGTTGTCAAACTTTTCCAAATCGTTGCCTGGTCCCCAACCGTTCAATGCAAGGAAATTGCACATGACTTGCGGCAAATAGCCGGAGCGGCGGAAATCGTCCACATTAATTTCCGGCAACTCAACGTTCAACGCCGTGGCCATGGCGGTGGCTTCGGCGAAATCAAGTTGTGAATTCTTGTCGCCCAACCAAGCGCTGAAACGTGTGGCATCCACGGTGTTGGCCGGCGGAGCGGTCAATTTTTTATCTTGCGCGGTCTTACGCAGCAACTTGTCCTTGTCGCGCTTGCTCATTTTGCTTCCATCAGGATTGAAGATCAAAGGCAAATGCCCATACGTTGGCCGGCGAAATCCAAGCGCATCTTGCAACACAATATGCTTGGCCGTGTTATTAAAATGCTCCTGCGCGCGCAGCACGGTGGTCACGCCCATCAATTCATCGTCCACCACAACTGCAAAGTGATAGGTCGGAAATCCATCGGCCTTGCGAATAACAAAGTCGTCAACCTCGCCCGCGGGCAAAGTCGCGTCGCCCAAAATTTCATCATGAATCGTGATGGCGCCCGCAGGCGTTTTAAAGCGAATCACCGCTGGCTTGCCTTCTTTCAGCCACGCCTGAACTTGCTCGGGTGAAATAGCATCCGCGCGACTTCGGTCATAGCGATAAGCCTCATTGCGCGATTTGGATTCCTTGCGCGCAACGTCAAGTTCCGCAGCCGTATCGAAGGCGTAATACGCTTTCCCTTGCTGGACAAGTTGGTCCAAAAATTTGTTGTAAATATCCAAGCGCTCGCTTTGAAAGTAGGAGCCAAAGTCTCCGCCGCCACAGCCTTCAAATTCGGGGCCTTCGTTCCAATCAATGCCGAGCCATTTCAAGTCCTTGAGAAACCCAACACTTGCCGCGTCGCTTGATCGCTTTTGATCCGTGTCTTCAATACGAAGGATAAATTTTCCGCCTCGCCCACGCGCGAAGGCCCAATTAAAAAGCGCGGTGCGGGCACCTCCCACATGAAGATGGCCGCTCGGACTGGGGGCGAAACGTGTTCGAAGCGAAGGCGTGTGAGTCATTTGCAAATTCTAACCAACTTGCCACGCGCACGTTTTAACGCCACCATGCATGCGTGAAACTTGGCATTCTTTCAGACAGTCATGGGCGCCACGAGCGCACCCACAAAGCAGTGCAATTGCTGCTGGCCAATGGCGCAGTTGAACTTGCACACTGCGGCGACATTGAAACAGAGCAGGTGATTGATCAACTTGTGGGAATCAAATCACATTTAGTGTTTGGCAATTGCGATCCAGATTGGCGCGTTTTAAGCCGCTATGCGCTTGGGCTGGGCGTGATTGTGCAACATCCATTGGCGCGCTTTGAATGTGGCGGACGCACATTTGCCATGACACATGGACACGATTCTGATTGCGTCACAGCGGCGCTTTATGAGGGCGTGAATTATTTGCTGCATGGACACACGCATGCTTGCCGCGACGAACGCCACGGCGCCACGCGCATCATCAATCCAGGCGCGCTTCACCGCGCCAGTGAGTTCACAGTTGCGCTGCTGGACACCAACAGCGATGAATTGCAATTCTTGGTGGTAACGTGAGGACATTGCGCGCGCAAGGTTGTGTGCGTAGGATTTTGCGTGTCACCGGTTGTAGCGGCGAACACGATCAAGAGTGAACTGCTTTGTCTAGACCATGAATTTCTTTCAAATTCATTTCAATCGAAGGCGCATCATTTGACGAACTCCATATTCATGCCGCTACTTCTTGTTCAAGCCGCCGCGTCGCTCTATCTCATGGGCCTGATCTGGCTGATTCAAATTGTGCACTATCCGCTCATGGGTCATGTGGGTCGCGAAGCATTCACGCAGTATGAGACGCTGCATGCGCGCTGGATCACGCCCATTGTGGCGCTTCCCATGCTGATCGAACTCGCGTGTTGCATTCTCTTGGTGGTGAATCGTCCGCCGGCTATTCCCGCCTGGCTCACTTGGTGCGGGCTGGCCTTCGTGGTGGTGATTTGGTTGAGCACGTTTTTGCTACAAGTGCCCTGCCATACACGTCTTTCACAGGGATTTGATGTGCAAACGCACGCGCAACTTGTGTCCACCAATTGGATCCGCACACTTGCCTGGAGCGCGCGCGCCGCGGTGGCTTTGAGCATGGTGTATTTGTTTTGGAAAAATACATCGCAAGTGATTGAGTGATTTCACCTGCGCAGTTAGCCTAATCGTATGAAGATCTTCTCCAAAAGAAGTGACAACAAATTGGCGATGCCACATCTCAATCTTCCTCCGGGCACATTGATCATTGATCCCGAATCCCCAAAACCCGTCTTGACAATATTTGGCTACTCACCAGAAAGTTTCGAGGAACGAACACTCACGCACCCAGATGAAGTAAAAGAGTTCATTCGCAAATGGCCGCTGATCTGGTTGAATGTGGATGGTCTTGGCGACGAGGCGACACTTCGATCAATCGGCGAAATTTTTAATATTCATCCACTGGCGCTGGAAGATATTGCCGACACATCGCAACGAGCCAAGGTTGAACAATACGACAACCGTGCGACATTTATTGTTGTGCCCATGCCGCACCCTGTCGCACACGAACACGAATTCACCACCGAACAATTGTGCTTGTATTTGGGTGAACACTGCGTGGTGAGCTTTCAACAAACCGCTCCTGGGGATTGCCTCGAAGTGATTCGCGAGAGAATCCGCCACAAAAAGGGTCGTGTGCGCACCAGTAACGCCGCGTATTTGGCATACGCCTTGGTGGACACGATCATCGACGCCTTCTTTCCAATTGTCAGCAAAATGGGTGATTCGCTCGATGCATTGGAGGCGCGCATTATGGAGGACTCCAAAAGCTCTCAGATTTTTGACATACGCGCTGTGAAAGTAAATTTAATGCGCGTGCGCCGCGCCGTATGGCCCATGCGCGATGCAATTCTGAATATGACAAACATGGATCAAGTCTGGGGCGCCGATCTTCGTCCCTACTTGCGCGATGCCGCGGATCATGTCGCACGCTTGATGGATTTAATCGAGACCGACCGCATGATGGCCAGCGACTTGATGGAGCTGTATCTCAATTCCGCCAGCAATCGACTTGGCGAGGTAAACAAATTTCTCACCGTGGTCGCGACTATTTTTATTCCAGTGGGAGCAATCGCCAGTATTTATGGAATGAACTTTGACGTGGAACACAGCGCATGGAACATGCCCGAACTGAAATGGACCTATGGATATCCATTCGCCTTGGGATTGATGTTGACGGTGGCAACGACTTTCTTATTTGTGTTTTGGCGCCGCGGCTGGCTCGGCAACCAGTTTCAGGGCTCAAAGCGAAAACGCAAATAACACCGTGTTTCCCTCTATATTTTGTACAGCCTTCAACCGATATGCGCGCCTAGGATAAAAACAAATCGTCCATTGACGCATTGAATTTTATCTTTCGAACATCAACCCAAGCACACCACCAAAGCACACCACCAATGACACCCGCCACCACCGTTGCCACAGTTCCCGTAAAAGATCTTCCCCGAACACTTTCAGCGTTGTTGAAATCCGGTTGGCGCAGCCGCACCGTGAAGGAAGAATTGCGCGAGAACATGACGCGCATGTTGGCGGCCAAAGAAAATCTTTTTCCAGGCATTGTGGGCTATGAAGACACCGTGCTCCCGGAAATTGTCAACGCCATGATCGCAGGTCACGACATGCTGTTTCTTGGCGAGAAGGGTCAAGGCAAAAGTCGACTCATGCGATCATTGATCCGATTTCTTGACGCTGAACTTCCTTACATGGATATTCCAGGTTGCCCCGTCCACGAGGATCCCACCAAACCCATCACGCAAATGGGCCGCGCGATGTTGGCCAACACTCCCGCAGAAATGATTCCAATCGCATGGTGGAAACGCGAGGACCGCTACGCAGAGCGCCTGGCTCCAGGAACAAAGTTCGCCGACGTGGTGGGTGAAATTGATCCCGCCAAGATGGCATTTGGCGCGGGCATGGGCAGCGAAGACGCGCTTCATTTTGGCTTGATTCCCCGTACCCATCGCGGCATTTTTGCCATGAACGAATTGCCTGACTTGGATGAATTGGTGCAAGTTGGTTTGTTCAATGTGCTTGAAGAGCGAGACGTGCAAATTCGCGGATACCCGATTCGATTTGATCTGGATGTCTTGGTGTTGTTCTCAGCCAATCCAAGCACATACAACCGCTCGGGAAAAGTGATTCCGCAATTGAAGGACAGAATTGGAAGCGTGATTCAGACTCACTACCCGCGTGAGCGCGCGCTTGGAATTCAAATCACGCGTCAAGAGGCGGATATTGATTTGGGCGGCGCGTATCCAGTGGTTGTGCCGCCATTCATGGATGAAATCATTGAGCAAATTTCCATTCAAGCCAGAGCCAGTCGTTTCATTGACTCTTCCAGCGGGGTGAGCGCGCGATTCTCCAGCAGCAATTGGCGCACCATGGTTGCCAACGCGCGTCGGCGCGCCATTCAACTTGGCGAAACGCCCGCGGTCCCGCGCATCAGCGACCTTGCGCATCTCTATGCAAGTTCAGCGGGCAAACTTGAACTTGATCTCATGGGCAGCCACCAAATGAACGAGAAGCAAGTGCTCGACTCCATCATTGCTGAGGCGGTTGGGGTTGTTTTTCAGGAATATGTCGACGAGCACGGATTAGGAGAAATCGCCGAGATTTTCGCCAAAGGCGTGAAGATTGAAGTGGGCGATTTAATTCCAAGCGCCTCCTACGCCGAGCGCCTGCAACGGGTGCCGCCAGCGTGGGACAAAGCATTTGAAGTGAACGCCTCCAAGGACCCGGCGGTGCGAGCAAGTTGCGTTGAGTTTGTGCTTGCGGGCTTGCACGCCACCGATCGTATTTCGCGTTCACAAAAACATGGGCGGACTTCATACGAGGTGAAATAAACGTGCCCGCCAAAAAGTTTCCCACTGAATTTGGCAGCAAAGACGTGGATGCGGTCAAGCCTCTTGGCGGCGTGCTGCACACCTATTTAAAGTTTGATCCGATTCAATTTCCTCCGCCGCGATCAGAAGCGCCCGATGCCGTAGGCGCGGCGTTCAATCACATGATGATGTACGGATCCATGCGCCGCTTTACGCCAGAGGAACTCGCCGATGCGATCGAAATTGATCCCGCAAGCATCAACGGTCTTGGTCCAAGTTTGGAATCGCTGCGGCGCATGCTGCAAGAGCGCAAAGAAAAAATCCTAGCCACCTATCAGACGGAATCCGTGCGCGAAGATGCCGCGAAAATTTTTCAAGATCTTGCCGCGAAAATTCAACCGCCCGATGAACTTGAAAAGAAATTTCGCTCACTCGTGAAAGAAGAGCAACTGCGCGACCTAGAAAAGCTGTGGTACCGCGTGGAAGAAAAGAGCTTGTTTGCCCGGCGTTTATTGCAACTGATCGAACGTCTTGGAGAGCGCTACCAAGTGGAATCACTGGCCTCCAAGTATGCGTTCACGGGCGCAACCAAAATGGATGTGGAGAAAGCTCTCGCCGTGAAGGAAGAGTTGGAGACCATCGATCGCTTGCTGGCGCAAATTGAAGAAGCCATGAAGAACGCCAAGGTGGCCAAGATTGACATGGAGGCTCTGAGTCGTTTCGCGCAGGAACAAGACGTGAGCGATTTGCGCGAAATTGCCAAACGCATTCAAGAGCAAGCCAAATTGCTCGCCGAGCAACAAGGCTTGGAACAAGATGGCAAAGGCTTCAAACTTTCTCCCAAAGCCATGCGCATCTATCAAAGCCGCCTGCTGAAAACAATTTTTTCTTCACTGCAAGCCGCGCGCTCGGGACGGCACGAAGGTGTGCTGACCAATGATGGCGCGGTTGAGCTTCCATCCACTCGCGCCTATGAATTTGGCGACTCCCCCGCCGCAATGGATGTGCCGCAAACGTTCATCAACGCTCTGCTGCGTGAGCGCTCCAATCAAACTGGTCCGCGTGAGCCTGGACCGCTGCGTATTCGCAGCGAAGATATTGAAGTGCATCGCACTCGCCGCGCTCCCAAGGCCGCGACCGCCGTGTTGATGGATATGTCGGGATCCATGCGTTATGGCGGGCAATACGTGGCCTGTAAGAAAATGGCGCTGGCTTTGGACGGACTCATCCGCAGCGAATATCCCGGGGACTTTCTGCAACTCATAGAGATGTATTCGCTTGCCAAAGCGGTCGCCATTTCCGATGTGCCCGCACTCATGCCAAAGGTTGTCTCAATCAATAGTTCAGTGGTCAGGCTCAAGGCCGATCTATCCGATCCCCGCGTGACGGAATCGGATCTTCCGCTTCACTTCACAAACATTCAGCGCGCCATGCAATTGGGTCGTCAATTTCTCAGCGCGCAAGCCACGCCCAACAAGCAAATCATTCTCATCACCGATGGACTTCCAACCGCGCATTTTGAAGGCAGCACATTGTTCCTTCTCTATCCGCCGGACCCACGCACGGAGAAAGCCACAATGCGTGAAGCCATGCTGTGCCAGCGCGAGGGAATCACCATCAATATTATTTTGTTGCCCTCATGGAGCCAAACAGAAGAAGATGTCTCCTTTGCGCAACGCATGGCGCAAACCACCGGCGGCCGCGTGATGTTCGCCGGCGGCGAGGACCTGGACCGATTCGTGGTGTGGGACTATGTCAATCGCCGCCGCAGCATTTTGGGGTAAACCCATTCACCTCGGCGCAAGCAACCCGGCAAATTGCTGCATGCACAGCAACCGCCGTAAATTGCACGGTTTTTATTAACCAAACCACTTGCCAACATTGCTATTCTTTGAGTCCATGTGGTCACCACTTTGATGGCCAAGTTGGATCGCAACGCACATCAACACAAATTAGGAAATGAAATGTCCCAAATGCGCACGTCGAATCACAATTCTGCCATGATCAACAATGTTCGCGCCAGCGATGTGTTTGGAACGCTGACATTTTGCGGCGACACCATGCTCAAGCGTCTACCCAGCGACGTATACGCCAGCATTCAAAGAACCATACATGATGGCCGCTCACTTGATCCCGCCGTTGCCAACACCGTGGCCGTGGCCATGAAAGACTGGGCCGTAGAAAATGGCGCCACTCATTATTGCCATTGGTTTCAACCACTCACCGGCATGACTGCCGAGAAGCATGACGCGTTCCTTTCCATTCTTGGAGATGGCACCGCGATTGAAAAACTTTCTGGCGAACAATTGATCCAAGGCGAGCCCGACGCCAGCAGTTTTCCATCCGGTGGAATTCGCGACACCTATGAAGCCCGCGGCTACACCGCGTGGGACGCCACAAGTCCAGCCTTTTTGCTGCGAAATCCAAGCGGCGTCACCACGCTGTGCATTCCAACCGCGTTCGTGAGTTGGACCGGGGAAGCGCTCGACAAAAAGACTCCGCTCCTGCGCTCCATCCGCGCGGTGAATAACCAGGCGCTTCGCATACTGAAATTCTTTGGCACCGACACTGGAGTGACGCAAGTCATCACCACGCTTGGTTGCGAACAAGAATATTTCCTGGTCGACCGCGATCTGTTCAACGAACGTCTTGACTTGGTCATCACCGGCCGCACGCTTATTGGCGCGCCCGCGCCAAAGGGTCATCAACTCGATGACCACTACTTTGGAGCCATCCCCGATCGTGTGATTAGTTTCATGACCGATGCGGAAACGCGCCTATTTGAACTTGGCATTCCAGTGAAGACGCGCCACAACGAAGTGGCGCCTGGTCAATATGAAATCGCGCCCACTTACGAGAACGCCAACATTGCCGCCGACCATCAAATGTTGTGCATGCACATTCTGCGCATGACCGCGCGCGAGCACGGTTTTGAATGCTTGATTCATGAAAAGCCGTTCGCCGGCGTGAACGGCAGCGGCAAGCACAACAACTGGAGCTTGTCCACCAATACCGGCGTCAATTTGCTTGATCCGCGCGAGGAAACTCACAATAATTTGCAATTCCTCACCTTCCTATGCGCTGTGATCCGCGCCATCGATACGCACGCCGATCTGCTTCGCGCCAGCATTGCAACGGCCGCCAATGACCACAGATTGGGCGCCAATGAAGCGCCGCCAGCGATCATGAGTATTTACCTGGGATCAATGCTCACGGACATTTTGGACCAACTTGATTCTGGCGCGCCCAAGAAAACAATTCGCGGCGGCAACCTTGATCTTGGCGAGAAAACTTTGCCTCTGCTTCCGCGCGCGGCCAGTGATCGCAATCGAACCAGTCCATTTGCATTCACCGGAAACAAGTTTGAGTTCCGCGCCGTGGGCAGCAGTCAAAGCGTGGCGTGGCCAAATACTGTTCTCAACACCATGATCGCTGAGAGTTTGGATTTTGTCGCCACTGAACTGGAAAAGAAAGCCGGCAAAAATCCATCCGAAGCCAAAATGGAAAGCACCGTGCGCACAGTGTTGAAAGAAATTGTGAAGAAGCACCGCCGCGTGTGCTTTGACGGCGACGGCTATTCAGAGGCTTGGCACAAAGAGGCCGCCAAGCGCGGCTTGCCCAACATGCAAAGCACCGCGGAATCGCTTCCGTGTTTCGACACCAAACAGGCGCGTGATTTGTTCGCCAAGTACCACGTGCTTTCCGCGGTTGAATTGCACGCCCGCTTTGAAGTGTTGATGGAAACCTATGTCAAGGTTGTGCGCATCGAAGCGCGCACGCTGATCACCATGGTGAAGAAGAGCGTGCTTCCAATCGCAAGCCAATGGCAAGCAACGTTGGCCGACATTGTTGGCGCATGCCATGCCGCCGGCGTGGAATGCCCCGAAGATGAGACGGCTCTGAAGTCATGGATGAAAAATGTTTCCAATTTGCGCGCCGCGCTGGCCACGTTGGAGCAAGCCGAAAGCAAACACATCGCCGACTATGCCAAGCACATGCGACAAGTGCGCGACGAAGTTGTTCCGGCTATGGCGCAAACCCGAGCGGCATGCGACGCCATTGAACCTTGGGTTCCAAATGAAATTTGGACCCTTCCAACCTACGCCGAGATGTTGTTGAATCGCTAAACCCGATTTATTTTGCGCTGATTTGAAGTTTTTCAGCACATTCCGTGAATTCTTACACGAACCCGCCCCTCAAGACGGGTTCGTTTTCATATACTTGCCAACCCTCAAACCTTTGTTTGAGTTCATCAAAGAGAGAAATCAATGAGCACATCAACCGCAACCGTCGAATCCAACCAAGTCAAAATTGAAGACGTGGGTCCAGCCCGCAAGAAAATCACAGTGACGGTTCCTGCCGCCGCCGTGAAGGCCCGCCTTGAAACCGGTTTCGGCTCGCTGAAAACTGAAACCGTGATTCCCGGTTTCCGCAAGGGTCGTGCGCCGCGTGAACTTTTGCAGCGCCGCTTTGGCGACGCGCTCTTGAAAGAAACGCGCGATCAAATTCTCTCCGAGGCGTATGGTCAAGCTCTCGAGGCCAACAAATTGCAACCCGTGAGCAATCCAGAAATCGCTCCCGAGAGCCGCGACGTGTCCCTTGAAGTTGGCAAGCCGTTCACCTTCAGTATTGAAGTTGAAGTCGCCCCCGAGTTCACGCTTCCAAATACCGACGGCATCGAAGTCAAGCGCCCGATCTTTGAAATTAAAGATGAGCATGTCGATCTAGAAATTCGCCGCCAAGGCTATCGCTTTGGAAACGCGACACGCATCACTGGTCCATTCCAACCACTTGACCGCATGTTGTGCGACGTGAAGGCGTTCAAAAACGATGAAGCCGAACCGTTCTTCAACAATGATCGCGCCATGGTTGTTGTTCCCGATTCCGCCGACGAAGGCAAGGGACAACTGCTTGGTCTTTTGATTGAGAATCTCAGCTCCCTGGTGGAAGGTAAAAAAGTCGGCGATGAGATCACCGTGAAGACCACCGGGCCAGATCAACACGAGCGCGAGGATTTGCGTGGAGCAAAAATTCGCATGGAGCTTGTGGTGAAGGATGCGGATCGAATTGAACCGCTCAACGAGCAAGCCTTGGCTGAAAAACTTTCGCTTGACACCGTGGACAACCTAAAAGGTCAAGTCCGTTTGGCCTTGGAGCGCCAACGTGATTCCGAGCAAAAAGCCGCCGAACGCGAGCAGGTTTACAACTTCTTGTCCGAAGCCGTCGACTTCCCGCTTCCGGAAAAAATGAGCCAGGCGCAAAGCACCCGCAATGTGGAGATGGCGCGCATGGATATGTTGCAACGCGGCGTGGATCCAAACGAAGTTGAGACCAAACTCGCGGAGATCCGCGGCGAGAGCGAAGTCAACACGCGCAAACGCTTGAAGTTGTTCTTCATTCTTGCGCGCCTGGCCGACGAGATGAAGATTGACGTGACCGAGTCGGAGATGAACGGCCGCATCGCGGGCATCGCCATGCAACGTGGCACGCGTCCAGAACAACTTCGCAATGAAATCGAAAAGGCCGGCAAGCTTGTGGAGCTCGCACATTCCATCCGCGAACACAAGACCGCGGATCGAATTCTTGAGAAGGCGAAGTTTGTTGATGTTCCCGCCGAGCAGTGGAACGAGCAACAGAACAAGCAAGTGTCCGCAAAGCGCTCTGGAGCAAAGAGTGAGTCCAAGGGCGCAGCCGCCAAGACCGATGCTTCCGATGACAAGCCAGTGAAATCAGCGAAAGCCAAGAAATAATTCAAAGCAAACATAGCGTGCGCATCACACTCGCCACTAGCGATTTGTTTATTCAACTTGCGCCTTGGCTTGGGGGCTTGGTGGTGGTGGCTGTGATCGGTGGCGTGATCATGCTTGCGGCGCGTAACTATCTCACCAACAATTCCTCCGACAAAACCTCATTGGGATTCACGTTGGCGGATCTTCGTGAACTGAAGAAGAGCGGCGAAATTGACCAGGCTGAATATGAACGCCTTAAATCCGCGTTGATGAATTCGCCGGAAATGACGGGACCGATTTCCAGCACTTCGGCGGCTCAATCCAATAACAAGAAGGCCAAGCCGCCCGTTTGATAATGACCGATCTTTCACCGCTCCAATCAGAGCGCTCTGTTGCGATCATTCCGATCATTCCGCCTTTGAATTTTATTCATCAACAAGTTTCATTGACCAAGTAGAATCCCGTGGCATAATGCAATCACGCCTTCGAAACAAATAAAAATATGAATTCCAAATCACAACCGCAATCTTCTCGCTCGCAACTTGCACCACAGAACGCCGGCGGTTCTGGTCGCAACAAAAGAGAAGGCATGGACTTGACATCCGGATCGGGCTCTGGCGGCAACTCCGGCGGCGGTACTGGAGGCAACTCTGGCGGTGGGTCTGGTGGCGGTTCTGGCGGAGGTTCTGGCGGCCCAACTGGCGGAGATGGAACCGGCTTCAAAGGTCGCAAGGTCACCACGTGCAGTTTCTGCGGCAAGACTAGCCGCGAAGTGGGTCCCATGGTTGAAGGGCCAAGCGATGTTTATATTTGCTCCAACTGCACGGACCTGTGCCAAAATATTTTCAAACAAGAAACGCGCCGCGTGCGTGGATCGCGTCCGCAGTTTGGACAAATTCCAACGCCACGAACCATCAAAGAATTCCTGGATCAATATGTCATCGGACAAGATCTCGCAAAGCGATCGTTGGCCGTTGCCGTGCACAATCATTACAAGCGCCTCACGCAAATTGACGCCGAGAATGCCACGGTGGAATTGGACAAGAGCAACGTGATGTTGGTTGGCCCAACCGGCACCGGAAAAACGCTTCTCGCCCGCACTCTTGCGCGAATTTTGAATGTTCCATTCGCCATTGGCGACGCCACAACATTGACCGAAGCGGGATACGTGGGCGAGGATGTGGAAAATCTTCTGCTGAAATTGCTGCAAGCCGCCGACTTTGATTTGGAAAGCGCCCAGCGTGGCATTATTTATATTGATGAGATCGACAAAATTGGAAAGACCAATCAAAATGTTTCCATCACCCGCGACGTCAGCGGTGAGGGCGTGCAACAAAGCTTGCTGAAGATGCTCGAAGGCACCGTGGCCAATGTTCCTCCGCAAGGCGGGCGCAAACATCCAGAGCAACAGTACATACAAATGGACACCACGCACATTCTGTTTATTTGCGGTGGTAGTTTCAATGGCATTGAAAACATCGTTAAGAAGCGAATCGGCCAACGCCGAATTGGTTTCTCAAATGATGTCGCAAGCACAAATCACGAAGTTGAGGTTGCCGCACTGCTCGCTCAACTCACGCCCGACGACATCCTGGAATATGGAATGATTCCAGAACTTGTTGGACGCCTGCCAATTCTTTGCCCACTCATGCCACTTGATCGCAAGGCCATGATTAATATCTTGACCGAGCCAAAGAATGCGCTGATCAAGCAATTTCAGCACTTTTTTAGGCTCGAGGGTGCGGACCTTGTGTTCACGCAAGACGCGCTTGAACTCATTTCCGATCGCGCGTTGCAGAGAAAAACCGGAGCGCGCGCCCTTCGCGCCGTGTTGGATGAAATCCTGCTTGAACTGATGTACCACCTGCCAGAGATGGACAATGTGAACGCCGTCTACACCGTCACCGCCAAGGCAATCTTGGAAAAGGCTTCGCTGAAAGCGATTCGGCATTTGTCAAAAGAAACCGCCTGAGCATGTTGTCGCCAACACGTCCGTGGAAAGAAATCCACGCGCAAATTCAAGAGCAGATTCAGGACGAAATTCAAGCGCAGATTCCAAAGGAATTTGTTGACGTGATCGATCCTGAACAAGAGCGCCAGATTTTAATGCAGGTATTCATCGCGGCTGCATGGCCGCGTCTGAAAGATCATGGCGTGAGTTGGATTGGTTTTTACCAAGCCGATCTGCCTCTGCCCCACACCACAAGCATGTTGCTTGCCGCTCGTGAACCAAAGGCCGCTTGCAGTCCAATTGGGTTGCATGGCGCGTGCGGAACTTGCCTCACCTCTGGCAAGTTCATGGTGGTGCATGATGTCGCTCAACTTGGCGACAACTACATCGCCTGTGACCCGCGTGACAAAAGCGAACTAGTTGTGCCCTGCCTTGATCGCACTGGAAACCCCTGGGGCGTCATTGACCTAGACAGCTTTGAAGTTGGTAGTTTTGACTCCACGGACGCCCTGAACGTGCAAAACCTGCTCAAAGTTGCCCGACTGAGCAAGTAAATTTGCAATGTTCGGCGCAAATAGCGCCTTCCCCTTGCGCAAAACAGCCTTTATTTGTATACTCATCCACCCAACTGAGGAGATTGAATCATGCCACGCGTCTGCTATTTCACCGGATCAAAAACAACTTCTGGAAATGTTCTCAAGCGACGCGGCAAAGCCAAATATCTTGGCGGAGTTGGCATCAAGACAACCAGCGTAAAAAAGCGCACTTTTAAGCCTAATTTGCAAAATGTCACGGCTGTCATTGATGGCAAACCAATGCGCATCAAGGCCAGTGTTCGCGCCATTCGATCAGGTCTTGTTGAGAAGCCACTGCGCCGCAAGTTTGTGTACACACGTCCACGAAAAGCCGCAGCAGCTAGTTAAGTTTCTAAATTCAATCGCTGATTGAAGCGAAAATCACGGTCAATAACCCCGTTCTTTTTGCATTTTTGATATTTATCAATGTTTTTCAGCATTTTTTACCAATTATCAATTGACTTCCGGGAAATTTGGCGTAACTTTCCTCGTCCCTCGGCGCTATAAGGCTTCGTTGAATACGCAGGATCAAGGTTGATCCACGAACGCGTTTCACAAGCAAACCTGCCTGCCGAGAGAATTGTGGGCCCAAGTTGAAGGTCCGTTTGGTCCGGTGGTTTTAAGTCCTGAATGCGTGCATTCATGATTTTTTTCCACAGGAAAGCGCCGCATGATGATTGTCATCTGCGGAAGTTTTGCAAGGTCGCGGCCTTTCAAAACCCTCGGTGGTTCCGCGGCAAATCCCATGGATGGGCTTTGCGTTGCAGGTCGTTCTTTCACTGAAAGCAAACAATGGTTTTATCGCAACAAAGCGATCGTGATCGCATTTTGGACGCAACTGACCTTGTGTCCCTTGTTGGCGAACACGTTTCTCTCAAGCCTCGCGGCCGAGAGCACGTGGGGCTTTGCCCATTCCATGAAGACAAGTCGCCAAGCATGGCGGTTGTAACGCACAAGGGCAACGCTTTTTATAATTGTTTCGCCTGCGGGGCAGCTGGAAACGCGATCGACTTTGTGATGAATTTCCACAAGATGGAATTCCGCGAGGCGTTGAAATATTTGGGACAGCGATGCGGAATTGAATTGCGCTCGACGCGCGACGAGGGTCCAAAGGATCCAGCCACAAGCAAAGAGTCTTTGCGCAAAGCCATGGCTTCGGCAGCTAAATTTTATCAGCGCTGCCTGCAAGAGGAAAAACTTGGCGCCACCGCGCGCGCACACTTGGATGAGCGCATGCTCAACGCGCAAACCCGCGATGATTTTCAACTGGGTGTTGCGCCCGAAGGCTGGGACCATCTCGCTCGTCACATTGAGAAGTTGATTCAACACAGCGCAAATTCCGCCGACAAAGTTGCGCGCGAAAGTTTCGAGGCGCTTGGATTGATTCGCAGCGGCCAACGCGGTCCGATTGACGGCTTCCGCAATCGCCTGCTGTTTCCTATTCATGACGAGTTGGGAAATGTGATCGCATTTGGCGCGCGCCGGCTTGATCCAAACGACGAGCCAAAGTACCTCAATAGCCCGGATTCCCCGCTGTTTTCCAAGGGGCGAACGCTGTACGGACTTCACCGCGCGCGGCGATCCATTATTGATTCAAAGCATGCGATCGTGGTTGAGGGCTATGTGGATGCCGTGGCTTTGCATCAAGCGGGCGTGACCAACGTGATTGCCACGCTAGGCACCGCGCTCACAAAAGATCACGCCAAGGCGCTGCAAAGAATGGCCGAGCGCATCACCGTGGTGTTTGATCCCGACAACGCTGGTGAACGCGCCGCCGACCGCGCCGTGGAAACTTTCTTGTCGGTTCCTGTTGATGTGCGCATTGCCACCCTACCCGATGGTCTTGACGCCGACGAATTGTTGCAGCGCCCAAATGGCTTGAATGATTTCAACGCCGCGCTTGATGGTGGCGAGGAAGCACTTTCATGGATGGTGCGACGCTTTAAAGCCAACTTGGAATCCGTGGAAGGCATGTCTGGAAAACAACAGCGCCTGCAAGAGTTGTTGCGCAAACTTGGGGAGCTTGGCTTCCGTGGCATTGAGCCAATCCGAAAAAGTTTTGTGCTCACCGCTCTGTCAAAATTAACCGGCGTTCCAGTGCGAACCCTTGAACAATCAATGCCGCAAGCGCGCGTGGAATTAAAAATAAACGAACCCACTCCCGCTCCTGTTGTGCAAGAGCCAGCAAAAAGTCCGCGTCAAAAAGCCCGCCGAATGGCTGAGGAAAATTTATTGGCGGCAATTATGGCCGATCCCAACTCCGCCCAGGTGCGCGTGGCGGTTGGCAAAGATGGGTTATTGCCCATTTCTGAAGCTTTTTCACCTGAACACTTCCAACGAACCGATCTTCGTCAAATATGGAGCCTGCTTGTCATGCGACTTGAATCTGGAAATTCATTTCATGTTCAAGATGTTCAAGCCGAGTGCCAAGAGCCGTCGCTCAAAGCGCTGTGCGGCGAGTTGTTTCATATTGGAAGTCAACGCAACGAACACATTGATCCGTCTGAAGCTGTGAGAAATGCGGCCGCTGATTTTGACAAATTTCTGCACGACGCAATCGCCACTACGGACATGCCAACTGTCATGAATCCCATGGACGCGAATGCGCGCTTGGAGCAACTACGCCAAGGGGGCCATAACCCCTCCGCAATTGCGCGATTTAAACGAAATAAACCCCGAACTGAAACCGCAACACCAACGTCTGCGGATCACTTTTGAATGTTTTTATCCCTTTTAAAGAATTGGAGTTGAACCGTGAGTCTTGCCATTAAAGATCTGAAAGCCACTCTTCGCCGCCTTGTAGAAACAGGTCGTCAACGTAAGTGGATTAGCTACGAGGAACTCAACACCTGCTTGCCAGATGAGTTTGTCAACGCCGATCGAATTGATGAGCTCTTTGTTCTGCTCAGTGAAAATGGAATTGACATGATGGACGAGATTGAAGTGCAGCGAAACAAGCTCACTCCAATGGACGCTCCACTTCAAACCAACCTGAAGTTTCACCGCGACAATCCAAAGCACCGCAAAGACGCGTGCTCGGTTCCAGCGGCGATTCAAGGTCCACCACCAGCGCCAATCTTGAGCGCGGGCGCGCAACCCAAACTTCCAAAGCAAGTGAAGGATGATGTTGTTGAAATTCCTTCAACAAAGGCCGGTCCAGACGCGGCCGAATTGGACGATGAGATTTTGGATGACGAGGAAGCCATGGCGATCGTGGCCCAGGCTTTGGCCGAACAAGGCAGCAAGCGAATCGATGATCCAATTCGCATGTACCTGACGCAGATGGGAACAATTCCGCTTTTAACTCGCGAACAAGAAATTCGCTTGGCAAAGAAAATTGAAACCACCCGCATGATCTTCCGTCGCAAATCTCTTGAGAGTGATTACGTGGCGCGATTGGCTACGGAAACTCTAAAGCAAGTTCGCGACGGCAAGTTGCCATTTGATCGGACCATGCGTATTTCCACCGCTGAAGAAGATGCCAAGGGCAAAATCGCCGCGCGCATTCCATTCAACGTTGAAACCATCGCGAAGTTGATCGATATGAATGAGCATCAATGGAATCAACTAGAGGATTCCGAAGTCTCAGCGGAACGTAAATTGGTGATCAAGGAAGAACTGCGTCTGCGCCGCCGAAAAGTGGCCACTCTGCTTGAGGAGTGCTGCTTGCGTACGGGTCGCATTCAACCGTTGATGCGTCGCCTGCAATCCATTCATCGCAAGATGCGGGATTTAAAGCGCCAATTGCTCAAGGCGGAAAAATTTCCTGAACGGTTTGATCCAGAAGATCAAATTGTGATGAATGAGGAATTGACTGGACTTCGATCGATTGTGTTTGAATATCCAGAGGAACTGGAAGCGCGTATGAAGGCCATTGAGCGGGTGTTTGGCGAGTATGAACAAGCCAAGCGCGATCTCTCTGGTGGAAATCTTCGCTTGGTGGTCAGCATCGCCAAGAAATATCGCAACCGCGGTCTGCCATTCCTGGACATTATTCAGGAAGGCAACACTGGCTTGATGCGCGCCGTGGATAAGTACGAGTATCAACGCGGATACAAGTTCAGCACCTATGCGACATGGTGGATTCGCCAAGCGATCACGCGAGCGATCGCTGATCACGCGCGAACAATTCGTGTGCCTGTGCACATGATTGAAACCATGAGCAAGTTGCGCAACATCCAGAAGCATTTGCTTCAGGAGTTGGGTCGTGAACCAACTGGCGAGGAGATCGCGGCGAAAGCCAAGATGCCCGCCGAGGAAGTTCGCCGCGTGATGAAGATCAGCCGTCATCCAATTTCGCTTGATCGGCCTGTGGGCGAGAGCGAAGACAGCCACTTTGGCGACTTCATCGAGGACGAGCGCCAGTCAAGCCCGTCCGAAGCCGCCAGCAATGAGTTGCTTCGTCAACGCATCAATGATGTGTTGAAGACGCTCACCTACCGAGAGCGCGAGATTTTGAAACTGCGCTACGGCATTGGCGATGGTTACACATACACCCTTGAGGAAGTCGGTCGAATCTTCAAGGTCACTCGCGAGCGTGTGCGCCAAGTTGAAAGCAAGGCGTTGAAGAAGTTGCAGCATCCAGTGCGAAGCCAGCGCTTGTCCAGTTTCTTGGTGTCACAAGATGACGCAGATGACGCTGGCGATAGCGAAGTGCTTGACATTGGAACGGATATCACTGATGACGCCGAGGATTGATTGAGAAATGTTTGAATTGAAACGGGGTGGTCATACGGCCACCCCGTTTTTTTATGTCCAGTGAAAATGCAAGGCGCAATGCGGCGAAGTACACTCCACGCCCTTGCGGATGTGGCGAAATTGGCAGACGCGCAAGATTCAGGTTCTTGTGGGGTCACACCCATGGAGGTTCGATTCCTCTCATCCGCATTCAAGAAGTCCGATCCAAATGGTCGGATTTTTTGCTTTTTGGGTTCGCATTCGCAATGCGATGCGAATCGGTCCAATGTTCATTCATTGGCGGCGGGCGCACTCCGCCCTACTCTTGTGATGTGATCTATCTGGACAACAACGCCACCACCAAGCCACTTGCGGAAGTTGTGGAATCCGTGCGCGAATCACTCGAGAACAATTGGGGTAATCCCAGCAGTATTCACCGGCTTGGCCAAGCGGCGCGCGCTCAAGTGGAAAGCGCGAGAGAGAGCGTGGCGCGTCTTGCGGGTTGTTCCCCGCGTGAAATTATTTTTTGCTCCAGCGGAACGGAGTCGGCGTCGCTGGCATTGCGCGGCGTTTTGGATGCGTATCCCAAACGGAGAGTGATTGTCACCAGCAAATTGGAACACGCGGCCGTACGCACCTTGGCGCAACACCTTGAAGCCGCGGGCCGATGCGAAGTGGTTTGGGCTGAGCATGCGCCGAGCGGAGAAATACATCTTGATCACTTGCGAACGGCGTTAAAAAAACGCGCCGATGAAATTGCGTTGGTGTCGCTGATGTCGGTGAACAATGAGACCGGCGTGATGCTTCCCACGAAAGTCGTTGGTGAATTATGCAAGGAGAATGACGTTCTATTTCACACCGACGCCACGCAGTCCATGGGTCGCCACCCCTTTGATGTGGCGAATACCCCAATTGATTTTGCTACCTTCTCCGCGCATAAATTGCATGGCCCCAAAGGTGTAGCGGCATTATTCGCGCGCCGAGGCGTTGGCATTTCAGCGCAACTTGTGGGCGGACCTCAAGAGCGTGACCGCCGTGCTGGAACGGAAAACGTCCCCGGGATTGTTGGCTTTGGCGTGGCTGCCCAAGCAGCGCGCACATGGTTGGACACTGCCGATATGAAGCACGTCGCGGAACTCAGGAATCAATTGGAAACTCGGATTCAATCCGAAATTCCAGACGTGGTGATGAATGGATTTGCCACAACAAGAATATGGAACACAACCAATATCGCCTTTGCGCATTTGGAGGCGGAAGCCATTTTGCTTGCGCTTTCCAATGAAGGTCTTTGCGTCAGCGCGGGTGCGGCATGCAGTTCCGGCTCGCTTGATCCGACGCCAGTGCTTTTAGCCATGGGGGTTCCACCTATTCTGGCACACGGAAGCGTGCGCTTTAGCTTGTCTCGCTTCACAACGCTTGAAGAAATTGCGCAAGCCGCCACAATTGTGTGCGATTGCGTGCGCAAACTTCGCGCGCGCACGTGTGCGGCGATTACAAGTGTGAAGTAAACAACTTTCCAAGCACTTGCGCCGATGCGATTTCAAAAGGACGAAAGCGTTCGGTCGCGCCTTTTTCCTCGCTGAAGATCAACGCGCGGTCCGCTCCCAAGCGCGAGGCTGTTGGCGTGTCCATTAAATAACTGGAATCATTGGCGCTCATCTGCATAAGCACGCGGAAGTCAAATTCACGCAGCGCGTTGCGATCAATGCAACGCTGCAAACTTGGAGCCGTGTCAGCCCATGCGAATACATGCACACCGACGCCAGGACCGTCGCGAAGAATGGCGCCCAGCACCTTGTCAGGTTTCGGTGGGCCGTCGCTGGACATGGAGAAATCGTCCTCGTCTTTGCGCAACGTGCGGAAGCGTTGCAGGCCATGGATCATGAGCAATATTGGTGGTTGATCTTGCCGGCCTTCGGCGATGCGCCGCGCCACTTCCTCGCCCAACTGCAGAACCGCCGCGTCACTGTCGCGATAATTTGGAACATCGGCGTTGAGTTTGAGATTTTCAATAGTGGTCTGCAACACTCCAGCCGTGAGCGAATCCGGCGTGGTGCCGTCCAGTAAAACCACGCGGCCAGAAATCTTGCGCGTGACAGCGGCGAAACTCACAAGAGCCGCCACGCTTAGACCCGCGGCAACCTCCTCGCGCTGGCCAATCACAATGATGTTCGCGCCCGACTGACGACGCAGCGTGATCACGCTGGCGTTGCGGATGGCGACTGGATCCCCGACAAATATTTGCAGGGCGGGAACGCCAGACGCGGGCGGATTGGCAATCAACTCTTGCAGAGGCTCGCAACGCTCAATGCGAGCGGCCGCGGTTCCGTCAAAGACAATCATCTTGCGATCGGCAACGCCCTTGGCGCGCGCGGACTCAGCGAGCGATCGAACACGTTCGTCACGCTGCGCGTCCGTGAGCCAGACAACTTGAAATGGACTGTTGCCCTCGATCAAACCGCCGGCGTCGTTGTAGATCGCCTCGCCCGGACGCGACAGCAACCGCGCCGCGGTGTTGTCGTCGGACAAGATCATGGCGGCGTCGGCCTCGTTGCATTGCAGCGCGATGCGAATTCCCATTTGTCCCATGGTGGTGCGCGGAAGCGCATACGTTCCACCCAAAGTTTGCGAACCCAGAATTACATGCATGCCGAATGCGCGGCCTTGGCGCACCAATCGATCAAGCAACAGCGATGAATCCTGCGCGACCTTGTCCTCTTCCACGAACAATTCTTGAAACTCGTCCACGATCAAGAGCGTGCGCGGCATGGATTCTTTCTTGCCCAGCAATCGCCACGCGGCCAAATCTTGCACGCCGGCCAAGCGAAACAAATCGCCGCGACGCTTCAACTCCGCGTCGAGTCCCTGCAACACGCTCAGACCAAATTCGCGGTCGCTCTCCACCGCAACCGCGCGAGCATGGGGAAGTCCGTGGGTCGCGTACGCCTTAAACTCAACGCCCTTCTTGAAATCGATCAGCCACAACTCAACTTCATTGGGCGAATACCAAAGCGAAACATTGGTGATCAACGCGTGCAGCAAAGTGCTTTTACCCGAGCCGGTTTTGCCGGCAAGCAACACGTGCTGGCGGGTTCCCTCGCCAATTTCAATGGATTGCAATTTGTTGGCGCCGCTGCGTCCAACAGGCACGCGCAAAATCTTGGCGCTTGAACTGGTCCAGCGTTGCTCAGGCTTGGGCTCGATGGCTTGGAATGGCACCTCCACTTTGGAGCCAGCCTTGGCCTCGCGTCCAATTTTTTTCAACATGGTTTGCAACATCGTCGCCGTTGGCATCTGCACGGGCGTGAATGGAACATCGTCTAGACCGAGGGCGTCGACGACAAATCGATCTTCCCGCCAACGCACTCGCGCGCATCGCTGGAGCAATTCTTCTTCCTTGATTAATCCAGGAAGCGGCTGCGATGGATCGCGTAACAACAAAAAGTGAACTCCACATCGGGCGCCTGATTGAAGCAAACTCGCGAAACGTTTGCTGCCCGCCTCCGTGAGTCCCGCTGGAAAATCGGCGAACACGATCACACGCAGTGGCTCCGCCAACTCGCCCGCTTGCTGATTAAATTGCGCGATCGTGGCGAATTCATCGCGCAGAAATTTCTGAATGACCGTCTCGACATATTCCGTGAGATCCGTCAACTTTTGCTCAATGTGGCGCGGCTCGCTCCAGATGCGCTCACTGACAAGCGACTCCATTTCATCGGCGAGATGCATGAAGCCCGCGAAACTTTGACCAAGGCCAACAGGATCAAAGAAATAGAAACGTACCTTGCCTGGCGGAATCTGCGTGAGCAATCGAAGCGTGGCGCTTTGAAGAAGTTCGATGGCTTTTTCGCGGCCTTGCAATGGCGCTTCCACCAACAGCGATGGAAGATTTGGTAATGGACGCAACGCGGGAATATTCCACGCAGGCGCAGTCTTGCTGGAATCCGCCCATTGGCATTGCGGCTCGGTTGGCATTCCATTGGCGATGGTGGACACATCAAGTTTGAACCAGCCAAACGCCATGGCTTGCGACATGATTTGCAGAGACGGCGCATCCATGGCCGCTTGCCACTCGGGCATCAACACATTCGCGCTTTGCTGCATGGCATTAGCCCATGTGGAAAATTCATCGCGCGCACTCAGCCATGCATTGCACCGAGTAACGGCGCGCGACTTCTCCATTGCGTCGCACTTTGAGCGATTTTCATTGGACTGTTTTTTTTCCTGATCGAGCTGAGTTTCCATTTCCAGGAGCAACTTCTTACGGGTTGCTTTCGCGGACTTGGTTGCTTGCTCAAGTATTTTATTTTTACTTTCCTCTACCGCGGCGAGTTTTTTCTTGCGCTCCTGCTTGATCTCCTCTATCAGCGCGCGACTTGTCCCCTGCATATTTTCAATGATGGGAGTCCATTTTTCCTTGGCGGATTTCACTTCGCGGTCACGGGTGTTCACCGCTGAGGCTGCGGCCGCAATTCGATGCTCATGCGCCAACTTCATAGCCATTTCAAAAGCGGCCGCCCCCACTTGCCGCGCATTGGCAATAGAAATCCATGCGTGGTGAACTTGCTTACGCGCCATAAACCACAGCACGCATATTCCAACTGCGCTCACAAATACTCCAACGGCGGCGGATACGGCCAATACCATTCCGCGCCCGCCCGCAAGCGCGGTGGCGAGAGCGAATGTGCCCGTGATTAAAATTGATGGCACCAACAGAATTGGACCGCGAAACAAACCAGGCAGTTTCAACTTGCGAAATCGCTCTAGTGCGTCCATCGCTATGGCGGCTTGTGTCGCCAATATTCCCTCGCAGGATTTGGGAACAAGATTGGCATTCATGGGTGGAGCGGGCGGTTCCGACTGGCGATAGCGCTTGAGTTGAAACACCGCCGCGGCGATAGACTGGTTCAGCGTGGCTTGAAAGTGAACGAGCCGGCTGTGGGTTTCCTCAAATTCCAATTTGGGCGCGGCCTCGCCTGTCTCCAAAACACTTTCCGCAAGCCAAATGGCCTCCTCCAAGTGCTGCTTGTTGGCGTGCAGATCGTCCTTGAATTTATTTTGAATCTCCTCGGCTTCCACACGCGCGTGATCTTTGATGTTCTTCAGATCAAGCGCCGCCGCGCTTTCGGTGGCGTTGGATTGCTGTTGATAAGCGTGATCGCATTGACTTAAACTTTTTTGGTATTGCTCGTCAATCTGATTCACCCGAAGTTGATGGCGAGACATTTCCGCCTGCCGCAACGCTAAGATTTCTTTTACAGCGGCGTCAAGCTCCTCCTCATGCGCTTGACACGCCTGGCTGAACGCTTTCCAACGCTGCGCGCACTGCGCAAGTGGATCAAGATTTTCAAAGTCCGTGGGCAAGTTGGTCACTGCGATCTATCGTACAAGTGGAATGGTTTGAGTTTGCGAATGTGGTCACTGAATGGAATTTGGATCATTGCACTCGCTACGAATTCGAGCGATCAAATCGCGCATGGCTTCCATGGCTTGAATCGCGGCCTTGCCACCATCTTCAAGTGGCTGAACATACTTTTTGGCCAGCATTTGGGAAGCGGGATCTTTCCATTGGCTCTCGGATTCAGCCCATTTCATGCGGAATTCCTTCAGCGCTCCGTACAGTCGTTGACGACCACCTTCAACACTCATGGCAGCGGCTCCTGCTTGCTTTGAGCGGACAAATCTTGACTGGAATCATCCGAAGGCGCGCTGTCAACGGCGCGCTTCATGTTTGCGCCTTGCGTGGCCGCGGCAAGTTCCACTTCAAACATCTTGGAGACATCCACGGGCTCGTCGCGGACATACCGCTCTATGGCCACAACCATTCTTCCAAGCGCCACGATTGCCGCGGGAAGTTCACGCTCATGCATGGATGCGATCATTGCGGTGGCGCCCTTGAACAACGCCTGCTCGCGCGGAAAATGTTGCGCCCATGATTTTGTACGCGCGGCCCGTCGCTCCGCGTCCTCCAGCATTGCCTTCACCCGCGCCAATGTCTTGCGCTCATCAACAGTGCTGGGCTTTGAATCCTTGCTGCTGGTCACCGTCTCTTTGCGAAACAGCGCGCTGCGGGCGTTGTTCAAGTCTTCGCGAAGACGGTTGATGCGCCCGCGCCAATACATCACTCGATCGTTTTGCAGCCACATCACAAGTCGGTCAACTTCGCTATCGGCTTCGGCCACGGCAAGACCCAACTCCTCGCGACAGCGAATAAATGCGGCGCGCGTTCGCTCCAGTACCTCGACTGATTGAATATTGACTTGCTGCGGATCCATAATGTGGTTGCACCAGCAACGCATCAACGCTGGTTGAGATATTCCTCGATGCGCTCGGCCTTGCGGACAAGAAATGGAATGTGCGTGTCACAGGCTTTGACAAATTTCTGCAACGCACGCATGGTTTGCTCAAACTCCTCCGAGAATTTCACCTGCTCTTGGTCGCGCCAAGTTTGCTGCAAGCCTCCAAGAGATGCGCCAACGCGCGTCATTTGGGTTTGCACGTCATTGTTAAATTTCTTCAAGTCAGCGGCGAATCGGCGGAGTTCATTGGGATCAACAATTGCTTTGGCCATGGTGTACCTCTTTCATAAGTGTACGCTTTGGGGACAATGCAAACACGCAATTTGATCGCTGGTCGATGGACGAATATTGGTTCTGGCGGCGCAATTGAAGTGGCCGATCCAGCGAGCGGCGAGGTGATCGCGCGCGTGCCCATGTGCGGCGCAAGCGAGGCTTTGAGCGCGCTGAACTGCGCATTTGAATTTCAACCCGAGTGGGAAGCCACGCCAATCACGCAACGCGCCGATGTGTTGCGGGCGACCGCCGCGATGGTTGTTGCAAGAAAAGATTCGCTCGCGCGCATCATCACGCAAGAGTGTGGCAAGCCACTTGCGGAGGCCGCCAGCGAGGTGCAGTACAGCGCGGATTATTTTTCCAGCGCCGCGCAAGAAATTCAATCGCTGAATGAGATGGATGTTGCCCTTGAACGACCAGGCGTGCGCGGCGTTGTCAGGCACCGAGCCGTTGGCGTATGCGCGGCAATCACCCCGTGGAATTTTCCGCTCGCTATGTTGGCGCGCAAGGTGGCGCCGGCGCTTGCCGCGGGTTGCGCGCAACTTGCAAAGCCTGCGGAAGAGACTCCGCTTTCGGCTTTCGCGCTTGCGGAAATTCTTTTGGAGTGCGGTCTGCCGCCCAAGTGTTTGCATGTGTTAAGCGGCGACGCGAAGGTAATCGCAACAACTTGGCTTATGGATGGCCGCGTGCGCAAACTCAGCTTCACTGGAAGCACGGAGACCGGCCGCTTGCTTTTGCGCCAATGTGCGCAGGAAATCGTGCGCTGTTCCATGGAGCTTGGGGGACACGCCGCGTTTATTGTTCTACAAGACGCGGATATTGAATTGGCGGTCAAAGGCGCGTTGCAATCCAAGTTTCGCAACGCCGGGCAAACTTGCATTTGCCCCAATCGATTTCTTGTGCATGAATCCATCGCCAGCGAATTTGCCGCGCGCGTGGCTATTGCTGCGGCGCAGTTGAAGATTGCGCCGGGAATGGAGTCGGGCTGCCAAATTGGTCCGCTGATCCACGACGAGGCGGTTGAAAAAGTACGCGCGCATGTTGCCGACGCGCTTAAACGCGGCGGACAATTGGTGTGCGGCGGACGGACTAAAATTATTCCAAACCGTCCCGACCGTTTCTTTGAGCCCACTGTGATTGCCAATTGCGATCCAAGCATGTTGTGCTTCACGCAGGAGACATTTGGTCCGGTGATTCCAATCATGAGCGTGACTTCCGCGAAGGAAGCAATAGAAGTTGCAAATTCAAGTCCGTTTGGATTGGCCGGCTATGTGTTTGGCGGATCGGATGCAGTTACACGCAGTGTGGCCCAACAATTGCAGTGCGGCGTGATTGGGGTGAATGAAGCAGCGCCAAGCAACGCACGCGCGCCCTTTGGCGGCGTGAAATTCAGCGGATATGGACGCGAAGGCGGCGCTTGGGGCTTGATGGAATATGTGACCACGCAATATCTGGCGTTGCGATCGCTGGAAAAATAAATCCAACCATGGCGCTCCCCACCGCTCTCGATTTCTGCCGGCTCTGGCACAAAAAATAAAAAGTCCGACCCATGTCGGACTTCATTGAACTTCTTGGTGTTGAAAGAAGTTTTCCGAGTTGAGCGGCTCCGTCGAGAACCGCCCAACACGGGAATCTTTCTTTCAGAACTTACTCGTCGTCGGACTCATCCTTGAGCTTGGTTGGAATTCCATTTGGATTGGCCAAACGCTTCACCATGACCGCCTTGCGAATCTCATCGAGCAACGCCGGATTCTGGCGCAAGAACAGCTTGGCGCCTTCACGGCCTTGGCCGAGTCGCGTGGCTCCGTAACTGAACCAAGAACCGCTCTTATCCACCACTTCATCCGCGGTGGCCATGTCCAGGACATCGCCCGATGTTGAAATTCCCTCATCGAACATGATGTCGAATTCCGCCTCGCGGAACGGCGGTGCGATCTTGTTCTTGACCACTTTGGTCTTGATGCGATTGCCCACAATTCGGTCGCCCTCTTTAATTTGACCAATGCGGCGAATATCAATGCGAACCGTGGCGTAGAACTTCAGCGCTCGACCGCCAGTGGTTGTTTCTGGGCTACCAAACATAACGCCGATTTTCTCACGCAACTGATTGATAAACACCACAACGCAATCGCTCTTGGCAATGGCGCCAGTCAACTTGCGCAATGCCTGGCTCATAAGGCGCGCCTGCAAACCCATGTGGCTGTCGCCCATTTCACCTTCGATTTCAGCGCGCGGAATTAACGCAGCCACCGAATCGATGACCACCATGTTGACGGCGTTGGATCGAACCAACATCTCGCAAATTTCAAGCGCCTGCTCACCAGTGTCAGGTTGCGAAACTAAAATTTCGTCCAGGTTCACGCCTAAACGCTTAGCCCAAGATGGATCGAGCGCGTGCTCCGCATCGATGAACGCGGCCACGCCGCCTTCACGCTGCGTGTTGGCGATTGCAGTGAGCGCCAACGTTGTTTTACCGCTTGATTCCGGACCAAAGATTTCAACCACGCGACCGCGCGGCAAACCACGACCACCCAGCGCAAGATCCAAACTCAGCGCGCCAGTGGAAATGCCTTGAATTGGTTCCGGCAAATCGCCATCAAGACGCATGATGCTGCCCTTGCCGTAGGCTTTCTCAATTTGTCCCATGGCTTGCTCGATGGCTTTCAATTTCGATTTTTGCTCCACGGATTCTTTGGCAGATTCCTTGGCGGTTGGCGCCTTGTCTGACTTGATGTCGGATTTAATTTCTGGCTTGGACATGCTGGACCTTTCAGTTGCGTTTGTTGCGCCAGACGCCGTCGCTGGTTTCGCCACTGATTGATTTGTAGCTGACACAGCGCCCGTTGCCACTGCGGAAGTTGAACTTCCTAATGAAATTCTGGAATTTCCAGAAGTTGGAGTTGCCCGCGCATCACCTTTAACATCTTTGCTTGCGTTTACGGCTCCGTTGACTACGCCACCTTTTGAATCTGTTGCTGCGACCATTTGTAAGTAACCTTCCTTGGTTGTTGTTTCTTATAGAAACAGGCTTGAAACTGTCCGAACTTTGTTTTTCCTTGCATTTGACTTGGCTCCAATGCCAAATCATTTGTTCGGTATCTGATAGGTATCCGATTTCAATCGGCTAGTCAACCCTTTGTTCGGTAATTTTTAGGGTTGAATTCTTGTATGAACTCTACCCTTGATTTGCCGCATTCCAGGAAACACTGCCTTTTTTCTTCGGTCCCACCTAACAAACGCAGAACAAAATGGAATGTGACAGCATTTTATGCCGTCCATTTAGTTTTTTCACAAACTGCTCTGAAATCGTAATTTACGATACAAAATTTGGCGTTGGCGGGCGGTAATCCGTCAAATCGATGGTGCGGAACCAGTCAATGGTTCGTTGCAAACCTTCGTCCAAAGAAACTTTGGGCTCCCAACCAAGCGCTTTTTTGGCCAAGGAAATGTCCGGCTGCCGCCGAGTTGGATCATCTTGAGGAAGCGGCCGACCAGTGACCACTTTGGATTTTGTGCCAGCGAGCGCGACAATTTTTTCCGCCAACTGCTTCACGGTGAATTCGTTTGTGTTTCCCAAATTAATCGGACCCGTGCACTCGTCAGGCGCGGCCATCAACTTCATCAAGCCGTCGACCAAATCATCCACGTAGCAAAAACTGCGGCTCTGACTGCCATCGCCAAACAAAGTGATGTCCTGCCCCGCAACGGCTTGACGAATAAAATTACTCACAACGCGGCCATCAAATGGATGGATGCGCGGACCATATGTGTTGAAGATTCGAGCCACACGAATGGAAACGTTGTTCACGCGGTTATAATCAAAAAATAATGTCTCGGCGGCGCGCTTGCCCTCGTCGTAACAGGCGCGCGGACCAATTGGATTCACATTGCCCCAGTAACTTTCAACTTGCGGATGTACCGAGGGATCTCCATACACTTCGCTGGTGCTGGCCTGCAACACGCGCGCACGCACGCGGCGCGCAAGACCGAGCACATTCATCGCGCCCATGACGCTGGTCTTGAGGGTTTTGATTGGGTTGTATTGATAGTGGCCTGGCGCGGCCGGGCACGCCAAATTATAAATTTGATCCACCTCAAATTGCACTGGATTTGTCACGTCGGCGCGCACCAATTCAAAGTTGGTTTTACCCAGCAAATGTTCGATGTTTCCGCGGTGGCTGGTGAAGAAATTATCCAGGCAAATCACCTCGTGACCGGCCTCAACCAAGCGATCGCACAGGTGGGAACCAAGAAAACCAGCACCGCCTGTGACCAGAATTCGTTTTCGCATGGGGTAAATGTAGCGAAAGCGTTGAAAAACTGCTCGACGGCAAGGTCGCTTGCGGGGAAGATGCGCCCGTGGAACTTTCATCCATCAATTCAAAGTCCAACACGGCGCGACCAAATCGACGCGTTGCTTTGGGCGCGATGACGGGCACAAGTTTGGACGCGCTCGACATGGCGCTGGTGGAAATCACCGAGCGCGGCCTGCATTCATACGCCACGCTGTTGCGTCACCAAACATTTGATCTGGGCGCGCTGCGACCTCGCTTGCGCGCGGCTTCGCAAGGCAAAGCTTTTTCCGCCGGAGACTTCGCGCGCCTGGCGCTTGACTTTGGAAATTTCCACGCCGCAAGCGCACTTGCAATGTTGAAGGCGCACAACAACGGCGGTCAAACAAATCTCGCGATTGATGTGGCCGGCATTCATGGACAAACTATTTTCCACGCGCCCCCGCTGTCGTGGCAAATCATCAATCCATTTCCAATCGCGCGCGCGCTGCGATGTCCGGTGGGCAGCGATTTGCGCGGCGCGGATTTGGCCGCGGGCGGTCAAGGCGCGCCAATCACTCCGCTTGCGGATTGGATTTTATTCCGTGGCCACCGACCGCGCGCCATTGTGAATTTGGGCGGCTTCTGCAACATCACGTGGTTGCCTTCAAGCGTAGACGACGCCGCAAAAATACATGGCCGCGATGTGTGCGCGTGCAACCACATTCTGGATCACGCGGCGAAGTTGGCGCTGGATATGGATTTTGATCCCGAGGGCAGCAACGCCGCCAAAGGTTCGGTGCATCCACTTGCGGAGGCCGCGTTGACGCAGGCGTTAAAAAATACGGCGGCGCAAAATCGCTCGCTCGGTAGCGGCGACGAGGGCTTGGATTGGGTCAATCAATGGACGCCTCAACTGACTTCATGCGACCTGCTTGCAACCGCGGTATTTGCCGTGGCAAAGAGTATTTCGCAAGCCATTCTCAACAGCGAAAGTCCTTCGCACGAGGTGCTTTTGGCCGGCGGCGGCGCGATGAACGCAACGCTGTGCAAACGCATTGAGGAGTTGGTTCAACGCCCCGTGTTCAACACGGATGTCGCAAGCAAAGTTCACATTTCGGCGCGTGAATCCGTGGCCATGGCGGTGCTGGCAACCATGGCTTGGGATGGGTTTGCGATCACGCTGACCAATGTCACAAAGCGTGCCGCGGCACATAATCGAGACGGGCTTTGGTGTTTGCCTGCCCCCGACTCCACCGAAGAAACACAATCTTAACGCAACCGTAATGAGCAGCAACACATTGCAGATCAAACTTGACCGCATGGAAAAATACTCCGTGCTTATCGTTGAAGATGAAAAAGAAATCGCCGAGTTGGTTGAGTTGCATCTCAAGCGAGCCGGCATTGAAACAACCATTGCACGCTCCGGCCGCGCGGCTTTGGAGTTGATCAAGAAATCCGTTCCCGACGCCGTAGTGCTTGACTTGATGTTGCCAGATGTGGACGGCCTTGAAGTATGCCGACGCATTCGGCAGACGCATGATCAGCGCACCATGCCAATCATCATGGTCACTGCCAAAGGCGATGAGAGCGATATTGTGGCGGGCATTGAATTGGGCGCGGACGATTACATCACAAAGCCATTCAGTCCTCGCGTGCTGGTGGCTCGCGTGCAAAGCGCCTTGCGCAGAACCGGCCAAGCGCCGCCAGTTGAAAGCGATCGCATGAGCATGTTTGATGGACAACTTGTGATTGATTCAGGCCGCCATATTGTGCTGCTTGACAACAAGCCCGTGGACTTGACGTTGACGGAGTATGGAATCCTGCAATTTCTGGCTAAACGCCCGGGATTTGTGCGAACGCGCGACCAAATCATTGCGGCGGTGCATGGCCGGGACATTGTGCTTTCGAGCCGCACCGTTGATGTGCATATCACCGCACTGCGTCGCAAACTAGGCGCCGTTGGCGACTTAATCGAAACAGTGCGCGGAGTCGGGTATCGTTTTAGCGAGAGCCGAGAAGCTCTCGCTGAATGAAACCTATTTTCTCAACCGCTTTGGTATGGATTGTGGCTGCGCTGATTTCCATCGGCGCATGGATCGCGTTCACAAGTGAAACCGCCGCCGTGATCGCTATTGGAACCGTGCTCTTGGCGGCCATTCATCAAGCGCGCATTGCCATTGATGTGGCACGCCTAAACGCGGCGCTGCAAAAATCTTTGACAAGCGACAGCCCCACTAGCTTTCCAATTTTTCGCCGACCATTGCTGGCGCAACTTTCTCGCCAGTGCGCGACCATCACGGAGCAGCACGCGCGCACACGCAACGAGATTCACAGCGAACATTTGCAGCGCCAACTGTTCGAGCAATCCATGCGTGATGGCTTGGTGGTGCTTGACGCGCATCAACATGTGTTGTCGGCTAACGCCGCGGCCGCGCGTCTTCTAGGCTTTGATCCAACCGCCGCGCGCGGACGGTTGTTTCAAGAACTCAGTCGTATCCCAGAAGTAAATGCAATGTTGGAGGCCAGCTATAAAGATGGTCAACGCCGCCACGGATTGCTGGAGCCACCAACCGCGCCGGGCTCCATTGTGGACGCCGCCATTGAAACGCTGCGCGATGATTCCAATCAGGCAATCGGAGCGCTGTTGCTGATCGCGGATGTCACCAGCGAGCAAAGGCTGGAGCGCATGCGCAGCGATTTTGTGGCTAATGTCAGCCACGAATTACGCACGCCCATCACCAATATCAAGGGCTACATAGAAACGATTCAACAGATTGGCTTGGCCGACCCAGGACAAGTGAATCGTTTCTTGGAAATTGTGGAGCGCAACGCGTCGCGCCTAGGCGCGCTGGTGGAAGATTTGCTTTCCATATCGTTTTTAGAATCAACCAACTCAAAAGAGCGCGTGACAATGGGAAGTACGCCCATGAATACGTTGATTGATTGGGTGGACGCCGAACTTGGTCCCGCCGCCGAGGCGCGCGGCGTGAAATTAACGCGAGACATTGAGAGCGACTTGCAATTGCACGCCAATCCGTTGTTGATCGAACAAGCGATTGGAAATTTGGTGAGCAACGCCATTCGCTATGCGCCGCGCGGAAGCGCAATTGAAATTTCAGCGCGAACGAGCGAATCTCCTGTCAACACTTTCAACAACACTGCCAACCCATCTGGAACACGCATGGCGTTGATCACGGTGGCGGATCATGGACCCGGCATTCCTGAAAAACATTTGCCGCGATTATTTGAGCGCTTCTACCGCGTGGACACCGCGCGCAGTCGCGAAGACGGTGGCACAGGCTTGGGACTGGCCATTGTGAAGCACATCGCAATGGTGCACGGCGGAACAGTGACGGTTGAAAGCGCCGTGGGCAACGGCAGCCGATTTTGCTTGGCTATTCCTTTGGCAAAGCCATAAAAAATAGTTGCACAAGGCATTGCGCTTGCAGGAGTACAAGCAAATTTCCAATTGATATTGCAGCAATCTAACAAGTTTCTTAACACAATCTAAACATGTCGCGGCAATTCTACTGAAGCAGTTGTCCAGCCAATAATCCACAGGAACATTATGAACATTACCGCCTCACTCGCACTCGCATTGTTCGCGCTTCCAATCGCGCTTGCAGCTTCCATGCAAACCAGCGACGCCGATCTGAGCAAGTTGACGGGGCAAATTAAAGTGGACGGCTCATCCACTGTCTATCCAATCACGGAGGCTGTTGCGGAAGATTTTCAAGCGCAAGCTCCTAGGACGCGGCCAACCGTTGGCATTAGCGGAACGGGCGGCGGCTTTAAAAGATTTTGCTCTGGCGAGACGGATATTTCAAATGCAAGCCGTCCAATCACCAAGACCGAATTAGAAATGGCCAAGTCCAACAAAATTGAATTTGTTGAAATCCCAATCGCGTTTGATGGAATAGCGGTTGTGGTGAATCCCACCAACACGTGGGTGACGCAATTAAATGTTGAGCAACTCAAAAAGATTTTTACCGCTGATTCACCAGCCAAGAAATGGTCTGATTTGAACCCCTCGTGGCCCGGCGACACCATCAAGGTGTTCAGCCCCGGAACCGACAGCGGAACTTTTGATTACTTCAAGGAGGTCACTGTTAGCACAAGCGGAAAAATTCGCTCCGACCTTTCCGTCAGTGAGGACGACAATGTGTTGGTGACTGGCGTGGCCGGCGACAAGAACGCCATTGGCTATTTTGGTTTTGCGTATTACATTGAGAATGCAAGCAAATTAAAGCTCATTCCGATTGATGGCGGCAAGGGCGCCATCGCGCCAAGCGACAAGACCATCATGGATGGAACATACTCGCCCTTGAGCCGACCCTTGTTTATTTATGTGAACGCCAAGAGCGCGGCGCGCCCAGAAGTTGCGGCCTTTGTGGATTATTTTGTCTTGAACACCGCGGCCCTTTCCAAAGAGGTTGGCTACACGGCGCTACCCGCGTTGATACAAGAACGGGTCGCGGCGAATTGGAAGGCTAAGAAAATTGGCACGCAATATCTAGACGCGTCTGGAAACAAAGTGCAAGGCTCGATCGCCACCGTTTATAAATAAGCGACGCATCAAAAAATCCACGCAAGCACCAGAACAATGAATTTGATACGCCGCACATTGAGAATTGAAATGACTGCGGATTATTTTTTCAATCTTCATTGCGGACATGCATTGACAAGGCAATCACAATGAGCGCCCTTTCAGCCAAGGCCGCTTCAAGCGCGGTTGAGTTGGCTCGCAAAGGCGTGGCGCGCTCACGCCATGTACGTGACGGATGGGAATTTGCGATCCGCGGCTTGCTTGGCTGCACCGCGCTGATCAGTATCGCCATCACGGTTGGAATTATTGCAATTCTGCTGCGTGAAACCGTAGCGTTCATTCAACTGCCCGAGATTGAACTTACGGATTTTTTATTCGGCACCACATGGAGCCCGCTGCTTGGCGCCGAAAAACATTTCGGCATTTGGCCGCTGATTTGCGGGACTTTTCTGGTGTCCGTGGTTGCCGCCATCACCGCAATTCCGCTGGGTTTAATCACCGCGATTTACATGAGCGAATACGCCACCGCGCGCAAGCGAGCAATCTTGAAACCAATCATTGAAATTCTGGCGGGCGTGCCCACGGTGGTCTATGGATTTTTCGCGCTATTGGTGATCACACCCGCGCTGCAAGGCGCGTGCAACTTTCTTTTTGGTGCGCCGATATTTTCTGGCTACAACGCTGGCGCAGCCGGCATTGCCGTTGGCATTATGATTCTTCCAATCGTGGCGTCGCTGAGCGAGGACGCGATGCAATCCGTGCCGCGCTCCTTGCGCGAAGGCGCGTACGCGCTGGGCAGCACCAAATTTGATGTCAGCGTGAAGGTGGTCACGCCCGCGGCGTTGAGCGGAATTATGGCCAGTTGCTTTCTTGCCATCACTCGCGCCATTGGCGAGACCATGGTGGTGGCGCTTGCCGCCGGCGGTTTGGCGCACATGACGCTCAACCCAGCCGACCAAGTTCAAACCATGACGGCGTACATGGTGCAAATCTTTCTAGGTGACGCGCCCGCCTTCGGCGTGGAAAATCTTTCCAGTTACGCCGTGGCCATGGTGCTGTTTCTAGTCACGCTGTTGCTTTCGATCATTGGAAACATTCTTCTGAATCGATTTCGCGAGGTGTACGAATGAGCGGTATTTCCCTGCGAGCCAAGCGAATTGTGAAAAACCGCGCGTTTCTTGCGCTGTGCCTGCTCAGCACCAGCGCCACCATTCTTATTTTGGCGCTGTTGATTGCTTCCATCATGGCGCAAGGATCGCACTTCTTGTTCAACAGCGACGCGCTTGGCGCGGTATTCGCCCACGGTGAACTTTCGCAGTTGACAAAAATTATCCGCTGGGATTTTCTAACAAATTTCGCCAGCCGCTTTCCAGAGAAGGCTGGCATTTATGCCGCGGTGATTGGATCGATGTGGGTGTGCGCCATTTGCGCGTTGCTGGCGTTGCCGCTTGGAATCGGAACGGCGATTTATTTGGAGGAGTTCGCCCCTAAGAATCGTTGGACCGCGTTGATTGATTTCAATATTCGCAACTTGGCCGGCGTTCCCAGCATTGTGTACGGCATTCTTGGACTGACCGCGTTCACTCGCATGTTTGGACTTTTTGGAAGCGACAAAAACAGCGCGCTTTCTTTTGGTCCAGACAATGCATGGTGGCACATTCAATTTCCATTTGGACAAGGATTGCTCGCGGGCGGATTAACCTTGATGTTGGTGGTGCTACCGATTGTGATTATTTCCAGCCGTGAAGCGTTGCGCGCCGTGCCTTCCAGTTTGCGCCAAGCCAGCCTTGCCATTGGCGCGACCCAGTGGCAGACCGCTTCAAAAATCACTTTGCCGGCGGCAATTCCCAGCATTCTTACTGGCGCCATTCTGGCTATGAGCCGCGCCATGGGCGAGGCCGCGCCCCTGCTTGTGCTTGGCATTCCGGTGTTCATCGCCAACACGCCGGACAATCTCAACGACAATTTCACCGTGCTGCCATTTCAAATTTTCAATTGGGCGGGACGTCCGCAAGAATCATTCCACCAACTGGCGGCGTCGGCCATTGTGGTGTTGCTCATTGTGCTGATCTGCTTCAACGGCGTTGCCGTGTATCTTCGACAAAAGTTGCGCAAGCCATTGGCATGACCGAACAAGCTTCAAAGTTTCATCCTAAATCAAATTCTGTTTTATATAAAGCAACCAGCACCATGCCCGACACTCAACCCAATCTTGCAAAGCCCGCGCCCGCATCCGCGCCAATAACGACCACGTCTTTGCCAGGCAGCGAACACATCACTCTTCGCGTGAAAGATTTTAACGCGTGGTATGGCGCGTTCCAGGCACTGCACAACATCACGCTGAATATTCCATCGCAGCGGGTGACTTCACTCATTGGTCCATCGGGTTGCGGTAAGAGCACGTTCCTGCGCTGGATCAATCGCATGAACGACTTGGTTGCCAACGCGCGCGCGCAAGGCGTTATGCAACTGGACAAAGACGATGTGCTTGACCGCAACTTTGACGTGGTGGAACTGCGCCGACGCGTGGGAATGGTGTTTCAAAAACCAAATCCCTTTCCCAAGAGCATCTATGAAAATATCGCGTTTGGACCGCGGCTTCATAAGCATTTTCACCGCAGCGATCTGGACGCCCTTGTGGAGCAAAGCCTGCGCGCCGCAGCCATTTGGGACGAAGTGAAGGACCGCCTACACAACAGCGCGCTTGGACTTTCCGGCGGCCAGCAGCAACGCCTTTGCATTGCGCGCGCCATCGCAGTTGGTCCAGAAGTTTTGCTTATGGACGAGCCATGCTCCGCGCTTGATCCGCGCAGCACAGCCAGCGTTGAAGCGTTGATTCGCGAGTTGCGTCAAACATTTACAATTGTGGTGGTCACGCACAACATGCAACAAGCCGCGCGTGTGAGCGATCTCACCGCGTTTTTCTTTGAAGGCAAACTGATTGAAGCTGGCCCGACTGACGGAATGTTCACCAACCCCAAGAACAAACAAACGGAGGATTATGTCACCGGCCGATTTGGATAATCCAACGCGCCCACGCATAAAAATAAAATGGCAGTAGACCTACGAAATGAAATGGTGGATTTGCGTCGCAACTTGTTGGCCATGGGCGCCATGGTGGAGCAACGCGTGACGCGCGTGATTGAAGTGATGATTGATGGCGACTTGCAATTGGCGGAGGTTGTGCGCGCCGGCGACGCCGAAGTGGATCAAATGGAACTTGACCTTGAAGCCACCTGCATGCGCCTGCTTGCGCTGGCGCAACCCGTGGCTGGTGATTTGCGGCTGATTCTTGCTGTGATTCGCATTAGCAACGAGCTGGAGCGCATCGCGGATTTGGCGCGCGGCATTGCAAAAAAACTAATCAAGCTGGGCGCAGCCGATGGCCCGCCACTTCCGCCAGCCATGATTGATCTTGCATTTGCAAGCCGCACCATGCTCAGCGATGTTTTAGCCGCCATGAGCAACGAGGACGCGTCGCTGTGCCGCCAAGTGCGCCGCGCCGATCAGCGTGTGGACGATTTGCACAAGGAAGTTCTGCAGTGGGCGCGCCAAGAAATCCCACGCGACGTGGCCACATCGGGCCAGACCATTGAGATGCTCACCATTGCGCAACGCTTTGAACGCATCGCCGATATGACCACAAACATCGCGGAGGACGTGATCTTTTTGGTTGAGGGCCGCATTGTGCGCCACGCGCCGGATGCTTGATAACGCTCACACCCACCACGGCTTCGCGGCCTTCTCGTGAATAACACAATCGTGCAGGAAATTGGCCGCTTTTACGAAGCCTTCTTCGGTGCTCATCAGCGCGTCCTCATGCTCAATGCTTAACACGTGGTCGTAGCCGTAGCGGCGCAACATGGACACAAACGGTTTCCAAAATTCGTGGCCGTGACCCTCGCCACAGGCGCGAAAATTCCACGCGCGCTCGTTTAAATGGCCATACGGACGCGTGTCCAAGTAGCCATTGCGCGGACCTTCATGCGGATCAAGTTGCGTGTCCTTGGCGTGCACATGAAAAAGCAAGCCAGCCTCGCCAAGATCGCGCGCGGCAAGAACGGGATCAATGCCCTGCCAAAATAAATGCGACGGATCCAAGTTCACACCCAAGCGGCACTTGCCCTTCACGCCCGAGGCCTTCATGGCGGCGCGCGAAAGCTTGATCATGGTGTGCGAGTTGTACACGCAGAAACCTGGATGCGGCTCGAGCGCGGTGCGAACATCAAACTTGGCGCAATACTTTATTGCGCGCGCCCAATACGGCACAAGAACTTTGTTCCATTGATAATCCAGAATCTGTAGAAAGTCGCTGGGCCACGGACACGTCACCCAATTTGGAGTGGTGTCGCGCGCGCTGCCGCCGGGGCAACCGCTGAACGTGATCACAATGTCGGTGCCAAGTTTGGGCGCAAGTTGCACGGCGGTTTCCCAGGCGCCGTGATGGTCGCGTGCAATTTTCTTATCTGGGTGAATGGGATTTCCATGAACTGAAAGCGCGCTCAGTGTGAGGCCGAACTCGCGCAAAATTCCTTTGATGCGGTCTTGTTCTTTGGCGCTAGCCAGAACTTTCTTGGCGTCAAAAAAACCTTTGCCTGGATAGGCGCCCGCGGGCAACTCGATTGCATCAAGCCCGTGCTCCGCAAGAAATTGACAGACTTTTTCAAGTGGCCGGCCGGTGAACAACGCGCTCATAACTCCTAATTTCATAGTGGTTCTCCTATGCAAACGCTACACGAAATGCGCCGAGTTGAGCGAGCTGATGCGGCGCTGAAATTTGGATTTGCATTGCGTTGTAGGAGCGATTGAAAGCCCCTTTGATAGCGCGGAGAAAGCGCCATTGAAATGGCAGTTGGCATGGGTGCCAATCCATGTCAGAATGCAAACCCACATGTTTGTCTGCATCTATTTATGTTTGATGATGGCGCAAGACGCGCCGAGCGCGACCACGCCGCCAGCCGCGTCCGCGCCTGCGAATAGCGCGCCAACAATTCCGCCAACAAATCCGCCAGCCAACCCACCCGCCAAACCCGAAACCAAACCTGCCATCACCGCGGATTCATCCATGCCCGAATCCAAGCCCGTCGCCGCGCCAGCGCCTAGACAAGTGCGCGTGTTGATTGATCGCTTTAAGGAAAGCGGCGGCGTGATTGTGCGCGAGGACGACGCGGTGCTTGTGATTCGCACAACCGAAGGCCTGGAAAAATCTTTTGATAAATCGCTGTTGCTTGGAGTGTTTCCATTGATCGAAGCGCCCGAAGGAACGCCAGTGATTGTGCAATTTAGAGATGGCCGTCGCGTGGAGGCGGAATTGATTCGCGACGAATTGCATCAGGCGCGCGTTCGCATTGCGAACATTGAAGTGACGCTTCCGCGAGAAGATTTTTGGGCGTTGGAATTGGCGCCATCATTTGAGGATTCGCTGGCGCAACTTCGATTGAACATTCCGGCAACCGCGTGGCCACAACGCGTTCAATTGGCAAAGTGGATGATGTCGCAAAATCAACCGTTGGCGGCCAAAGAGGAATTGATTGAAATCCTGCGCTCATACGACTCGCAAGAACCGCGGGACTTGTTGGCGCGCGCCGAAACTCTGATTCGCATGCAGACTCGCGACGACTCGGATAAATCCAAATCAAAAACTTCGAACTCGGGTGCCTCCAAGCGCTCCATGGATCAACCAGGTCTTCCAACGCAGCGACTCAGCCCCGATGATGTGAACATTTTAAAAGTGCTGGAGGTGAACTTTGAACGGCCTCCGCAAATGGAGGCCAGCCCCGACTTGGCGAAAAAAATCGTGGCCCGCTACGCCAACAGCGATTTGGTTCCCGCTGATCCCGCGGCGCGCAAAGCCATGGAGAGTTGGAGCCCTGAGCAACTTTTAAAATTGCTTTTCGCGTTGAAGGCGCGCGAGTTGTATCAAGACATCCAAGTCACCAGCGAGCCCATCGCGCTTGAAATTTTCCACAGGCGCGTGCACGACAACTGGCTCATTCCAAATTGCGCCACAAGCCGTTGCCACGGCGGCCTGAGCGCGGGAAACTTTTTTCTATTCTCCACGGACTATCGCAGCGAACGAACGCGCTACACCAACTTGATGATCTTGCTGCGTTCGCCCGCGCTTGAGGGCAAGCCGCCGTTGATTGATTTCGCGCATCCCGATCAGTCGCTGCTGCTGCAATACGCGCGCCCTCGCATTGACGCCAAGTTTCCGCATCCCGATATTCCTGGATGGAAACCCGTCTTGATTTCAGGTCGCGAAAGTTTGATGAACGACGCGCTTCTGTGGATTCGCGGCATGCACCAACCCCGCAGCGATTATCCAATTGATTACACGCCGCCCACGCTGCAGAATCCCCGTAAAAATGCGGCGGACTCAGGCCCTGATCGGTAGGACATTCTTGGCTAGACTGACCAAATGCGCTTCTTGACCCATGCACCTATGAATCATTTCGCTTCCATCACAGTACTTGCGTGTTGCGCCTGCGTTGCTGGGTGCATGGATGATGCGGCCATCGCGCAACGAGCCGGCGCCAATAAAATGAAGACCACACTTGCCGCCGCGCAGAAAGCGCTCGCTGGAGTTTCTGGAATTGATCCAGAAACGAATCGAAGCAACGCCGAGGCGATTCGTCAAGTTGCGGCAAGCGCCACGGCTACGCCTGGTTCATCGCCAAGTCAAAAAGCGGCGATGGCGTTGATCGCTTCGCAGTTGCAATTGCAAGCTGCGCAACTTGACGCGGTGGCGATTGCGCAACTTGAACAAATGCAACGCATGAATGCGGACAACATTCATTTGTGCGCGAGTTTGAATCAACAATTTCAAACATTGTCAAAGAGCGCGGACATTGGGTTTCCAGCTGAAGCGCGCGATGTGTTGCAGAAAGATCACGCCCAAAGCACAATGGCTGCGACGGTTTTGTCAGGCGCGGCGGAAAAATTAAAAGCCCTTGTGGACGAGGCCGAGTTGGCAATATCCAAACACAACAGCAACGCGCTTGAGCTTGAAAAACAAGCTGGCGATTTGAAACAAAAAGCCGTTGCAGCGGGCGCAATCGCTGGATTGAAATTGACAGTCGATTCTCAGAAAGCGCTGACTGATTCGCGCAAACTGCTCAGTGAAGCTGCGATCATAGAATTGGAGACCCAGAAAACCGAACTTGAGCATCGCATGGCCTCCACAACGGCCGACGCATATCAAGCCAGTTTGAATCGCAACAAAGTCAGCATGGGCGCGATCGCGGAAATTCAATCTCTGCGCGAAACTTCAGTGACTGAACTGAAGGACACGGCGGAAAAATATCGCCTGGCTGGAATTGAATCGGCCACGGCCCTGCGCGCGACTTCAGAAAAATTGAATGGGTTGTATGACTCAGCGATAGAAAGTCTTGACAAGGCCGTCACATTGGCCCAACAAGCCAAGAGTGGCTCGGGCGAAATGGCAAAGAGCGCCAAGTCCGCTTTGCTTGCCGCGCAATTGGCATTGGCTTCAACGGCCGAGCGCCGCGAGAGCATCAGCACGATTGAAATTTCCGCATACACCGCCGCCGCCAAATTGAACGAAGATGGATCCTGGAACAAGGACGCGGCCGCGGCGCAAACCATTCGCAACGCAAGCGTGACCAAGGCCAGCGAAGCTTTGGAAGCCGCGCTGGCTGAAATCCCTGAAGTCGATGGCGATGCCAACACCAACGCCGCAAAGTTTCGCAAGAGTGTTGAACTTGCCAAGGCGAATTTTTCGGGCCTGAAAAGTTCTGGCGCGCCTGTCGATTCTCAAACTGATGCGCCATCAGCAAATCCAAGCGAAACAACGAGTGATGACAAGGCCGCGGTGCTTGATGCGCCTGCTGAGGCGACAGAAAATGTTCCTGCCGAAACAAAGCCTGAAAATGTTCCAGACGCTACGACCATGACCGAGCCTGTCACGGATGTGCCAACATCAACTCCCGCGACTGAACCAACTGAACCTGCGACTGATCCCGCAACTCCCGCGGCTGAACCAACTGAGCCTGCGACTGATCCCGCAACTCCCGCGGCTGAACCAACCGAACCTGCGACTGATCCCGCAACTCCCGCGGCTGAACCAACCGAACCTGCGACTGATCCCGCAACTCCCGCCACTGAACCAACTGAGCCTGCGACTGATCCCGCAACTCCCGCGGTTGATCCAACTGCCGATCCAACAGTTCCTTTGAGCGATCCAACGACTGATCCAACTGCTGATCCGACCGCTGATCCAAGCTCAACCGATCCCGCGGCGCCACCAAAAAATCTGTGATTGCCAATACAGTTTCTGCGGCTTGCACACGAATGCTCGTGATTGCTTTCAAATGCTCAGGCGCCTGAACATCGGCGCAATAGTTCGGCTGATTTTTCTCGCAACCAAACATCCCCGCCTTCGTCGCTTGCCAATTGCTTGAGCGCGTTCACAAGTTGATCCGACCACGTCGCAGCGTTTGTCCCCGCCACAATCAACAAAGCGTTGCGCTTCCACATGGAAAGTTTGGCGCGCCGCAACGCCTTTGAAAGTTTCATGGACGCGCGCGACTGCTCGCTCCAAGACAACACATCGGCCAAATCAAAATCCGAGTGACTCGCCTGATATGCAGGATTGGGTTGAACACGCGTCGCGCTCTCGCGCGGTTGCGAATGAGGACAGGCCTCCACGCACGCGTCGCAACCAAACAGCCAATCATCGGTTCGATTGTGAAACCACTCGGCGGGCGCGCTGCGGTGCTCAATCGTGAGATACGAAATGCAGCGCTGGGCATGCAACTTCCACGGCTCGATGGCCTGCGTGGGACAGGCGTCAATGCAACGAGTGCACGTTCCACAAGGATCGCCCGCCACCGGATTGCTGGGCGCCAAGTCGAGGGACGTGACAATTTCGCCAAGCACAATCCAACTGCCCACACTTTTTTCGCCAATCAACAACGTGTGCTTGCCGATGCGGCCAAGGCCGGCGCGCTGTGCATGCTCGCGCTCCAGAATTGGCGCGGTGTCCACGCACACTCGAAAACGATTTCCAGGAAATCGCCGGCGTAAATCATCGGCGATGGGCTCAAGACGATCGCGAATCACGCTGTGATAGTCGCGCCCGCGGGCGTAACGCGCCACACGACCGCGCGGAGAAACAATTGCGCCACTTATGTTGCGATCAACATTTCCACCATGAATTTGCTCAGGCGCGCCGTCGGTGTAGCGATCGGCCACGCAAATAATCGAACGTGCCGTGGGCACAAACTCGCATGGATCCATGCGCTGCTGAATGTGCTCCGCGAGATATGTCATTTCACCGCAACCCACTTGCTCAAGCCACTGCGTGAACTTGGCGCGATGTGAAGTTTCAGTGGCGCGGCAAATTCCATACAACGCAAATCCCGCTCCCTCAAGCGTGGACAAAATCTCGGCGGTCAACGCGTGATCCATTATCCCAAACCCGCCACGCGCGCCAGCAGCGCCACCGGTAATTCACTTTGCAATGAATCAAGTTTCGTCAGGGCGTCGGCCGCGGCGTATCCCGAACGCACCGCCCCTTCCATTGTGGCGGGCCAACCAGTGTCGCACCAATCGCCCGCCAAAATAAGATTGTCCACGCCGCCACTCGCGCGCGGACGCGGACCCGGTCGCAGCGCCTCAAAGCCTGGAACCGCGGCGAACGTGGCGCGCTTCTCCTTCACGGAGCGAACCTCGACCGGCGCAAGCCCTTGCGCGCGCGGACACGCCCACTCAATATCGGCGCGCACACGGCGCGTGATTTCGTTCTCATCCAAATCCATCCACTGGTCCGCGGCGGAAATAACCGCGTGAATATGTTGGCGCCCCGCTTCATCCACGCCCTTGTTGAACAACCACTGCGTGGCGCGCGCGGGCAACACCAGATGCGGTTGATCCAGAATAATTTTTTCATACACCAAGTGCACGCCAAGAATCGGGCTGGTGGCGATGCCGTCAATGCCGCGCAATCGATCGTCGGCGGCTTGCAACGTGGGCGAACACAATTTCAGAAGTCGATCAAATGGAACCGCGGCGATGACGGCGCTCGCTTGCACCAAACCTTCATCGGTCACCACGCCGGTAACGCGCGCGCCGTCAAACGCGATGGCTTGCGCGCTCACACCCAGCCGCACTTCGCCGCCCGCTTGGCGAATCATGGCCTCGGCAGGATCGTATAAATCAAGCAGCGCAACCGTGCTCAACACCATTGCGCTGGCGACACGATGGCTGAGAAAACCTTCTTGAAAAACCTTCATGGCAAATGGCGCGTCCACCCGAGAGGACGGCAAGTTGCACGCGCTCACCACAACGGGTTCCCAAAATCGCTCAATGGCCCGCTCGGTTTGACCGGTGTCGCGCAGAAAATCCAGGAACACGCGCCCGCGCCAATGCTCGCGGCCCGCATAGCCCATACGAATAAGTTTGAACATGGCGAAGGCGATCGCGACTTTGTCCTTGAGTGAAATCATGCGCATGCGCAGAAAACTTCCTGTGAATTGCGCTGGCGCGGGAAGCCACCCGGCTCGCATCACGTCGGGAGCGTGCGGCGGATTGGCCCAGTATGTTTCCTTGTGCCACTGCATTCGATCCAGCACGCCAAGTCGCTGATAAAAGTCGAGCAAATTCACGCAACATCCCATGGCCACGTGCTGGCAATTGTCCAGCAATTTTCCTGTGCGTGGATCAACAAAGCTGGTGGCGCGCCCGCCCAACTTGCGCCGTGTCTCCAACACGATTGGTTTCATCCCTGCTTGGGACAAGCGAATGGCCGCGGCGATTCCCGCGATTCCGCCACCCACAATCGCCACCGTTTTCATCTTGGACTCTCTGCTTTTGGAAGAGCGTGCTTGGCCCGCAGCGCGATCCACACTTTGCGCAACGTGCTTAGACGCGCGCGACCACGCACCGCGAGTTGCGGGTCGGCCTCGATCTTCGCGAGCACGCCCTTGTAAATTTCCGTCATGGCCCACAGCGTAGGCAAGCATGCGGCGTCGATCATTGCGTCCAGCGGCGCGCTGCGATCGTAATGCGCGCGGGCCCGCTCGCATTGGGCGCGGATAAATTCAGCGCATCGATCGGGCTCGCTCCAAGCGCGCACCATTTCAGGCGTCAACTCCATGGCGCGAAATTCCGCCAACGGCAAGTAGCAGCGGTCGCTGTCCAAGTCCTCGCGCAAGTCGCGCAGAATATTGGTGAGTTGAAACGCGATTCCCCGCTCCACGGCCAACTTGATGGCTTCCTGCCCGCGGAAACCCCAGATGCGTATGCACACCAAACCAACCGTGCCCGCAACTTGATAGCAAAATTTACGCAACTCGGGCCATGATTCAAACTTGGCAGGCGTGAGATCCCCGACTTGTCCATCCAACATGTCATGAAAATCTCTTTTCTCCAAATGAAATTGCTTGGCGGCCTGGGTGAGCGCGATCAACGCGGGAGTTTGCGTTTGCAATTGCCCGTCCAGCGCCGCGTCGGTGGCGTCGCGGTACGCCTGCAAACGCTGATTGCGATCTTGCGGATCACGCGCCGGATCGTCCACCAAGTCATCGGCCTCGCGCATCCACGCGTAGACGGCGTACATGGCCCAGCGTTTTTCAGGCGGCGTGAGACGCAATCCATAATGAAAATTCTTGGCGCGCTCGCGCGTGATGGTTTCGCACGCGGCCACGGCTTGTTCAAATGACGGATTCACGCGGCGTTCCGATTCATGCGCGAGGAAATCCACGCTTTAGAAACTAGAAAAATTTTTTCCACTCGACCCATTTTGGGACGGCGAATGCATGTTTCAAAATCCCATTGACGAATGTGGTTCAACACGCCGCGGCCGCCCGCCGAAAAAAGTCCAATCACTGGCCGTGATGTTGTGGAAATCTTGGGCAACAAGGCATCGCCTCGGTCAAAGAGTTGCTCGGTGGAATCGCACAACTTGGCCAACATGTCGCGGTAGGCCGGAAGAAAATCCAAGTCCGCCGCCCAACCACGCTGCGCGGTGAGCAGGAGTCGTTGGTGAAAATCTGGAATATCTTTCCACGCGTCCTTGGGCAAATACACGCGGTCGCGCTCCAAAAGATCACGGCGCACATCTTGCCAATGGTTCACCAATTGCAGCGCGGTGCATGTGCAATCTGAAAGTTGCGAAGTGGGTTCGTCGCGCGGCTCACCAAGTACGGCAAGCACTAAACGACCCACCGGATCCGCGCTCATGGCGCAGTAGCGCGTGAGTTCTTCCAGGGACTCCCATCGATTTTGCCGATTGTCCCACTCAAATGCCTGGATCAATTTGTCGAACAACGTTTCGGGCAACGCGTGGCGCGCGATCACCGGCGCCAACGCGATCATGATTGGATGCTTGGGTTGCCCCGCGTAACACGCCTGCAACTCGCCGCGCCACCATGCGAGCAACTGCAACGCTTGCTCGGGGCTTTGCGCCTCGTCGCCCAAGTCATCGGCCCATCTACAAAATGCGTAGATGGCGCAGAAATCTTGGCGGGATGCGTGAGGCAGCAACGCGCTGAGCACGGAAAAATTTTCGCCATGCGCCCGAGTGAATTGCGCGCACCAATGGGATGCATCGGACTGCGTCATGGACACGGGAGAGTCCGGACCCCATCGATGTAAAAGCTCAGTGATGGGTTGCGCCAAAGCGTGGCTCACGCGTGTTCTCCATCAATGTGGCGCCTACGCCGGCGCGCTGGCTGGATACCCATTTGCTCACGGTACTTCACCACTGTTCGCCGAGCAATGGTGATTCCACGCTCGCGCAATTGCGTGGTGATGGCCTCGTCTGAAAGCGGTCGGACTTTGTCTTCGGCGTCAACAATTTCTTGCAGTACGGTTCGCACGGCTTCCCAGCTCACGCTTTCACCGTCGGCATTTTCGGTGCCGCCGGTGAAGAACTTGCGCAACTCCACAAGGCCGCGCGGAGTTTGCATCCACTTGCCGGCGACGGCGCGGCTGACAGTGGCCACATGCACGCCAATTCGATCGGCGATATCCATCATGGGAAGCGGCCGAAGATGGCCCGAACCTTCGTCGAACCATTCACGCTGGCGCTCCAAAACAATTTCAACAACTTTCAGCAGCGTGTTCTTGCGCTGGGTGATGGCGTCGATCAGCCAACTGGCGGAGCGGATTCCATCTTGCACAAATTTTTTGGTGGCCGCGTCGGTTGATTCCTGCTCGGCCATGACCGAATAGCGCTGACTCACGCGCAGAGGCGGAACGGAACCGTCGCAAATCGCCGCGACATAACGATCCTGCTCCGAATCAAATTCAACCATGACATCTGGAACAATTGGCCGCTCAGTTTCATCGGTCAAGTCGCGGCCAGGAGAAATGGTGAGCCGTCGCAGGCGCTCCTTCGCGGCCTCGATGCGCTCCACATTCATTCCACTGCGCGAGGCGATTTTTGGCAGGCGATTCTCCAGCAAATCGTCGTAATGCTCCTTCACCAACACATGCGCGTCGCGCCACTCGGACTGGTCTTGCGCGGAAGGGCGCTCGTTCCAACGGCGCGAATCCAATTTGGCGTCAATTTGAATCAACAAACTTTCGCGCACATCGCGCGCCGCAACGCCGGCTGGCTCAAGCCATTCTTGCAACAACGGCAACACGCGTTCCAGCTCCTGCTGGGAAATGGGATTTCCATTTTTGCTTGAGTGCGCCGCGATCGCTGGAAGATCCGCGGAAAGCAAACCGTCATCATCCACAAAATCAAGAATTGTTTTTCCCGCCAGCAACGTGGCCGCGTCGGTTTCAATCATGTCCCATTGATGGCGCAACTGTTCGCTTAATGGCTCGCGCCGCGCCGCGGTTTGCGCCAACATTTCATACTTCACATCGCGGTCGCCATCCAAGTGGCGCGTTGATGGCTGGGCACTCTCACCGTAGTCGCGCTCAAATTCGCGCGCGCGCTCAAAGGCCGCGCCAGTTTCCTGGCTCTCGCCACTTTGCAGCGGCTTCTCTGGAATTTCTTGCAGCGTATTTTCTTGATGCTCCGCTTGCTCGGCGCGATCCTCGTCGCTGGCTTCGGGCTCCACTTGCTCAATCGCAACGTTGCGCTCAAGTTCCTGCTCCACGCGTTCCTGCAATTGCGCCAAGGGCATTTGCAACACCTCCATGCTTTGAATCAACCGAGGCGCCAAGCGCAGCTGCTGTGAAGTGCGAAGTTTTTGCGAAAGATCGAAACGCATCGCAACATACTACGGCGGCGCACTGGCGAAATGTGCCAAATCACCCATCAAACTGGTGAATCAACCCATCACTCTGCGGCCAGCGATCGCGTCTGCCAAAGCGGCGCGGTTGGCGAATTCAATCTGACTTCCGGCGGGCAAACCACGCGCGAGACGAGTGACCGTGATCCCCAACGATTGCAATGGATCAGCAAGAAAGAGGCCCGTGCTGTCGCCCTCCATGTCCAGATTCATGGCCAAAATAACTTCTGTCACTTTGACACCCCGCGCGTTTTTGGCGGGATCTTTCACGCGCGACAACAAATCATTCACAGTCAAACTGTCCGCGCCAACTCCCTCCAGCGGGGAAAGCCGCCCCATTAAAATGTGGTAGACGCCGTGAAACATTCCAGTCTGCTCCAGATTCCATAAATCTTTTGGCTGCTCCACCACCATCACAACCGACGCGTCGCGTCGCGTGTCGCAACAAATTCCGCACGGATCATCGTCGGTCAAATTCCAACACACATTGCAATGATGCACATCGGTCTTCACATCCGCGATGGCTTTGGACAGTCGCATGGCGTCCTCACGACTTGCCTTGAGCAAATGAAATGCAAGACGCTCCGCGGTGCGCCGACCCACGCCAGGTAAATGGGACAACTCATCAACGAGTCGAGTGACCGGTTCTGGCTGCGCGGCGTTAAAGCGATCTTTTGTCATGGCGAAATGCTACGCATTGGATGAATCGTTGGATGGCGAATCCAAAGTTTGCGCGAGTATTGAATCGGGCTGCGCGCGCGCGGAACCCGCCTGCTCAACTTTGACAACGATCGCGTCAAATGCGTCCATTGCATGCTGAATCATGGGCATTTGCATTAAATCTTTGTCCAGCCCATGCATAGGCGCGATGGTTTGTTCCGGCGCCTGCGCGGGCGTTTCAAAATGCAATTTCCACCCCGGTCCAAGCGCGCGCGTGACCAACGTTTGCAACATCTCGCTTTTACGAGCGGCGTAAGTTGCGGCGCCGCCGGCGTTCTCCGCGGCGCGCAGCGTGAGTTGATTGTTGTTCAAGGACACGGGTACAAATGATTCAGCGAGCACTTTTTCTGGAGTGCTTGTGGCGGCCGCGGCGATTTTTTCCCACGCTTGCGTGGCGGACATGGAGATTGATTGCTTCAAAGCTGGCGCAGAAGTTGGCGCAGGAATTGGCGCAGGAATTGGCGCAGAAATTGGCGCTTGAGTTGGCGTGAAAGAGTGTGGCGCTGATGGTGGGTGCGTTGTCTGCGGATTGATTTGCGCTTGAACGCGTGGCGCAACGGAGTCGCGCATTGGCGTGGGTAAAGTCGAGTTCGAAACTACGGGAGCGTTCAACGCGACTGGTCGGATGGAACTACTGACGTTTTTTTTTTCGGCGTCGCTCATCGCGGCGGAATTCGCCACGGCGATATCGATGCGCTGAAATTCACGGTGTAAACAAAGGCGAGCGATGGTGGCGTCGAAGATCGTTCGTGGCGAACCACTGCTGCGAATGCCTCGAATGGCGGCTTCGCACACCGCCACAAAGTGCACCAACTCATGCGGCTCAAAGTTTTGCGCCTGCGACGCCGCAATGAGCTTGGCCTCGGGCGAAAGATCAACCAATTCTGTTTCTTTTCCGCACGTGCGCAGCACAAGAAAGTCGCGCCAGCGCGCCGCAAAAAATTCCAACGCCTGCTCAACTGGACAGCCAGATTCAAGCAACGCGGCGGCGGATTCCAAGCCAGTTTTGGCGTCGCCGTTTGAAACCGCGGTGGTGACAGCGGCGACCAATCCAGCGTCGGGAAGTCCAAGCACTTCTTGGGCCATGTCGATGGAAATATTTCCACTGGCCGCGGCGATCAATCGGTCCAGCAAACTTAAAGCGTCGCGCATGCTGCCGTTGCCAAGTTTGGCAACCAAGTGAATGGCGGCGTCGTCAGCTTGAAGACCTTCTTTGGTGATCACTTCGCGCAAATGCGCAGCGATGCGGCTTGTGGCGATTGGCTTGAAATCAAATCGCTGGCAGCGACTTTGAATTGTTGCGGGCACTTTGTGTGGCTCAGTGGTGCACAAAATAAATTTCACGTGCGGCGGCGGTTCCTCCATGGTCTTCAACAGCGCGTTGAATGCCGGCGTGGTGAGCATGTGCACTTCGTCAATGATGTAAATCTTGTAAGGACTGCGCGCAGGCAGAATTCCAGCCTTGGAGATCAAGTCGCGCGCGTCGTCCACGCCGCGGTTGCTGGCGCCGTCGATCTCGATCACATCCATATCTTCGCCGCGAAAAATGCTGCTTGCGATCGCGCTGGCCTGGGTTAATTCCTTGGGCGCGTTGAGCGCGCGCGCCAACACACGCGCCATGCTGGTCTTGCCCACGCCGCGCGTGCCGCAAAATAAATAGGCGTGGGCGATACGATTCATTGCGATCGCATTTTGCAACGTTCGCGAAATGGATTCCTGGCCGATCAACTCGTCGAATTGCTTGGAGCGATAGCGCCGAGCCAACACGGTGTAGCCCGGCGTGGAAGACGGCAAATTGTTGGCGGCCGCGTCGGCAAACATCATGTCTGACATCGCACCTTCCGCCGTTGCGGATTGCGGCAATAGCGCATCCGATGGTGTTTCAGTCGCAGTTATTTTCGCGGTTGATTTCTTGGCCAAGATCAAATCCTTTTCAATGCTGCCGAGGACGGTCAGGCTTGCGTCGGCATGGATGCCGCTGCTTATGGCTGCTGCGGTCAAGCTCTGACCAGGTTCACATGACGCCCACCCAACGGGCCCGACCGTCCTCGAGTAGCACTGAAGTTTGATCCTAGCTTCGGCGTCCGCCGCCGTACAATCCCCGCATGACCCAAGATGCCGCCGCGCAATCAGAAGACGGCCCGCGAGAAGAAATTACTGAAATTTCCGCGACAAGCGATGGTTTTTCAGCCGCCACCAGCGACCCGCCGCTGTCCAACATTGAGTCATCCAACGCACGTTCCGGTCGATTCTTGATGACGGTGGTGCGTCTCCTATTCATCACTCTTCTCGTCAGCGTGGCGTTGCTCACCGTGAGCAGCGTGAAGACCACATTTGATTTCAGCTTCTCCACAATTCTTGGATTGGGCATTGCAACCTCAGCGATTGGATTGCTGGTGGTGATCATCGACGCGCTCACTCCCAACAAGCGCATCGCCGGCGTGGTGGGTATCTACATTGGCGTGTGCTTTGGTTTGATCGGCGCCGTGGCGTTTGGCGCGCTGCTCGAAACAGTTGTGAACGCTTGGGAAATCACCGATTCCACCACCAGGATTTATTTGAACTTGAGCAAGTCCATTGTTGGTCTGATCATTTGCTATCTCAGCGTCAGCGTGGTGTTGAACACAAAGGATGATTTTCGATTGGTCATTCCGTATGTGGAGTTCAGCCGCACGCGCCGTGGAGTGCGTCCATGGTTAGTGGACACGAGCGTGTTGATCGACGGGCGGATTCTTCCGCTTGTGAATTCCAAGATGCTTGATGCGCCATTGGTCATTGCCAACTTTGTGGTGGACGAATTGCAACGGCTTGCCGACAGTGGCGACCGGACCAAGCGCTCGCGCGGAAGGCGTGGCTTGGAAAACCTTATAAAACTCCGGGAAAACGCATGGACAGAGGTGTCGCTGCAAAACTTTCGCGTGAGCGGTTTAAGCGTGGATCGTTTGTTGCTTGAGGCCGCCAAGGGCGACGGCCTTCGCATTCTCACCACGGATTCAAATCTGGAGTCGGTTGGAAAAATCCAAGGCGTGACTATTGTCAATATGGCCACCATGGTCGCTTCGCTGCGCCCCACAATGGGCGTGGGTGACATTGTTACCGTGGCAATCATCAAGGCCGGCGAAGCCGCGGGTCAAGGCGTTGGATATTTACCCGATGGAACCATGGTGGTTGTGGAGGACGCTGCCACACGAATTGGCGCAAGCGTTGAGGCCACCATCGCCAACACGGTGAACACCAACGCTGGAAGATTGTTGTTCGCCAAGATAGAGGGAGTTGCCCCTGCCACACGCATGAGCATGGCTGCGGCCGCAACGAACCAACCCCGTGAATCAAACACCCCTCCATCCGTGAACCCGAAGGACCCACGGCGTAATCCACGGCGCGGCTAAAAATATTTTTCTGCCAATCAATACTCCGTGAATTTCTAGACTGGAAATTTATAATCGCGCTCAAAGCGCGTCCGTGATGACCTGGATTTAGGCGTAATTACGCGGCGTTTCGCAGAGAAATCATGGCTTCCGCCAAAGCGCGAACCTGCTGTGGCGTCACCGCGGTGGCAGGTTGCTTGATCGACTTCTCTAAAATATCAAGCGAGTGGTTGGGCAACACCGCCAAAATTCTCTCGGCAGCCCACGGCTCCAATTCCAACATCAACCTGGCGACTTCTTGCCGCGAAGACGGCTGAGACTCTAGACGCTCGATCAGCGTGGCTGCGATCAACGCCGGCTTCTCAGCCACGCATGCATGCAAGGCGCACGAAAGTGGCGCGCTCCAAATTTCAAGCGTGCTCATTGACGCAGGTCCCGCGGAATTGTTCGTCGCCGCACGCAAGTGATTGTTGCAATGATCAATTGAAGATGTTGCTGATTTCTTCCAGAAGCTGCGCACGCTAGGCGACAAGAACTTTTTCCATGTCCACACTGCAAGTCCAGCCACCACTACGCCAATCGCCGTGACGCACCACCACCAACCCATGGCGGCATTGGTCGCGTCCGAGGAATGAATCAACAACAGCGGAGAATTATTTTTACCGATCACACTTGGATCAGCGACTTCTTGCGCGGAGTGATTGGTGGGAGAATTGAACCGATGAGCTAGACCATCCTCGATTTGGTTGGATTGATCCAACAGCGTCGAGACCTCAGTTTGTCGTAATTCATCCTGGATTTCTTGCTCTTCACACTGCGCGGCAACGACCAATGCTTCACGCCCCTGCGCCGATGCGTTGAAATCTAAACTCCGCGCCCGCACCCGCGCGCCATCACGCGCATCGATGACCTCAACATCTTCGGCGTTGACATTCACAAGCGCCGCGCTCACCAGCGAGCCGGCGCAATCCGCCAGTGCGATTGGCAATGAACCGGTGCGCATGCGGATAGAAACCACAGCTTTAGGTTTGCGCACGGGCGCATCAATTGCGTCGGATGACTTGCCCGCATTCGCCGAGTGCTTTGCGATGAACGTTGCTCCCGTGTTTTTATCCGCGCCTTCGCTCACCAAAATAAAAATATCCTCAACATCGCCGCGGCGCCTTAGCGACGCCTCAACTTTGGCAAGTGCGTCCCTTACTTTGCGATCATTGGCTTGCGCCGTGGTAAGGAATGGATTTGCGCTACCTTCAAACCAAGCTTGAATGCCTGCGAAAGAATTTACTTGCGAAGAACTTTCCGCAACTCCATCGGAACTCTTGGTAGGCGCGGAGTCTGTGGATTGCGATTGCCGCTGTGAAACTTGCGGGGCCGACGCCACGCTTGGGCTGGATCGATATGTCTTCCATGTCACCGCGGCAATAGGAACCACCGCGGCAAGCACGGCGCCCAGCCACACCTGCGGCTTCCAGGACAACGGATTGGCTTGAGAAATATTTTTCACAGCGGGCCTCCATGCCCCTTCATCAGTTCTTGCCACTCGTTTCCAACGAGCGACGGTGGCCTTGAATGACCGCCCCATTCTTCGGCTGAATTATTGGAAAAACGCCACAAATTTCATGAATTGTTTGCAGGTTCAAATGACTCAACCTTAGTTCTAGAAATGATCTCGGGAATTCCCGCGCCCATTGGATTTAGCAAACTAGGGATTGCGAGCACTGGGGAAAGCAACACCAATCCCTTGAGAAGATTGCGCGCGATGTGTTGCCACCATGCCGCGGACTCACCATGAATTGAAACCACGCGCCCGCCCATTAAACGCTTGCCCAGGCTGCGGCCGAAAATGATTTCCTCAAACATGGAGAATGCAATTGCTGCCACAACCATGGCTATATATGGCAAGGAAATTTCAATGTCGGCGCTCCAAAGCGGCGGGATCAGGATTTGGATTGCGTATTCATCCTTAAAAATAACAAGCGAAGCGATGGCGCACGGAAGCAAATCGATGACCGTTGCCAGAAGCCGTCGCCACTTTTTAAATGGCGCCTCGGGCTTTTGCGCAAGCGCTTGGGAATCCATATCGCCTTCTTTGGTACGCGCTTTTTCTAGTGGATTCAGCGGCGAATTCAGGGCACGCACCAAGAATGCCGCAATGATGGCCCCCAGCGAAAGCACGCCAAGAATTGGCAAGTGATACCAGCGACTTGCCTTTGAAATTTGCGCGCGCAGTTCAATCGGCTCTGAAAATTCAGCCGCTCCATCACTGAGCACGGACATCCAAGATTGGCGAAACATGGTCTTTTGAGTTGCATGGCCTGTTTCCGCGATCCACGCAAACCCACTTCCCATGCCAGTCACTTGGCCGGAGCCTGCCTTGGGGAAAGATTTGTTGAATGCGATTGCCATGATGGGCGCGAGCTCGCCAGCTTCAACCCAATTCAGCGCTTGCTCGTTATACGAACCGGTCACGCACGCAAAGCGAGCGGCGTGGTCAACAGCGTATAAAAATTCACGCGCCTTCATGGGCGACTCGATCCATACTTGTGACTCGGCTTTTGACTCGGCTTTTGACTCGGCTTGTGACTCGGCTTGTGACTCGGCTTGTGACTCGCGCTTGAAGCGCTTGATGGAATGGTCCGATGATTGTCCAAGCGCATTCAGCGCGCCCCCCGCCACCACCAACATTCGCACTTGGCAATCATTGATGGCCGCAGGTAGTTGCACACTGATCCACTGGTCGCCGCGCAACACGCGCGCATCTGGCTGGCCTTGAACAATCGCCCACGGTTCGCCCTCAAACGCGGCCAATGATTCCAACGATTCCCCCGCAATACTTGTGCATAATTGAAGCGCGCCGCCCTGGGTGATAAACCACAATTCGCTCGCGGGATTGAATTGCGTAGCGCCCGAAACCACCTCCATCTTGTGGTTGAGCGCCTCGAACACTAACCACACCCTCTCACCATCGGCGGCCAATGCGATCGGTTTTTCAGCGAATGTCGAAGCCACTTGGAATTGCCGCTCATCGTCCGCCGCGGCGTGGTGGAGCAATTCAAATCGGGCAGTGCTCTCGTATGGATTCTTGGAGATCCACCAGAGGTGCGTGCCGCTACTTGCGGCCCGAGTGCGATGCACAAAGCGATCCTGCAATGGGGAAGCCGCCACCATGACCATGATCAACGCAAACACACATCGAGCGAGATAGTTCATCGCTTGGGTTGGCCCTTCTCAAGATCGATCACTTCGGCTGGTCGCATGACGCCACGGATCACCTCAAGATCAAACAGGCGATCTTTTAAGCGGTCCTCGCGCGCGCCGGGCTCGTCCCAAAATATTTGCCACACGCCAACATTGGACACGGACTTCAACGTGATCTTGCTCGCCACCATTGGTCGGTCCGCCATGGGCAAGTGGTTCATGACCGCCATCACTGGCAGGCTCAATTCACTTTCCGCAAGCACATTGCCGTTGGCGTCCAAAAGCCAAATATGGCTTGGTATGCCGCTGTTTTTAGGCACTTCAACGCGGGTCTTCACCCACTTGCCGCGTGGCGAACGAACAAATTCGGCGGTGAAATTGTCGGGCGATTCTTGCATGATGGCGACTGTATTGGGCCATGGCAACGCGGCGAGCAACTCCAAGAGCGCGTCGGGTCCGGCAAATGGAAGCAGTGAATCTGGCACGGGCCTGTCGCGCGCGCCAAGCCACAAACGACTTGGTTCGCGCTTTGGTTCAAACAACCACCACTGCTTCGCATTGGCCCCAGCCCACGCGAGTCGTTCTCCCATTTTGTCGGCGCGCAAAGAAATGTCATCGCCTCCATTGCGCCACGCAAGATCAACTTGGGCTTGCTCAAAGTGGTCGCCATTTTCATCATGCCAACGCAACTCGGCGCTGCCGCGCGTGGCGAATATTTTCAGCCCAGCCACGCGATGATTTTGTTGCGACACAATGGCCGCCATATCCAACGCGGGCGCGACAACTTTTGCATCTGCGGAAGAATTTTTTTCCGCCACAAGCGTTGGCGCTAGCGTCACTTCGCCAGGCTTTTGCGCGGTGGCGCATGCCGATGCGGTAAAAATAAAAACAGACATGAAAATAGATAGAAAAACAGGCAAAATCAGTTGATACACACGGCTCATGAAATTGGTCCATCAACCATCGAAGGCCGCAATCTCGCCAAGTTCGTCCGCCAAAGCCTGCACCGCAGACTCGTCCAACTGTGGCCGCAACACGTCCACCGGCGCCGCGCCTTCTACAGCGCCTCGGCGCGCGAACAACCAAAATTCTTTCTCTTCGCGGTGCTCAACTCGCAATTGTTTCAATCTACGCTTGCGCAACAAAATCATTGCCAACAACCAACGGATGGCCACTCGATTGGGCCGGTCATCGCCCGCGAGCCGCTCAAAAATTTCCTCAACAGCCTCGTCGTCAATCACAATGCCACGCTTGCGATCGGACGCAGGCATGATGGTCTTCCAAAAACAAATCATGCCCTCGGGGCGCGCGCCATCAAGCCAAGCGGTCATGGAAAAATCAAGGCGCTCAAGATTATGCGTGGCATTTTCACGGATGGCGGACATGCAGGGAGTGCCGGTTGCAAGCACCTCTCCGCTGGCCGCGCATAGGTAGGTTGCCTTGCCGATAGATATTGGAGTTGCTTCACGGGTCATGCTTGAATCCTATCGCTCAGATGGCATGGTGCGTGGTACAGTTCGGATGTGTTTGATCGACTCACACAACTTTTTAACGGTGGGGATCCCCTCTCCATCGCCATTGAATTGTTGTTGATTTTCGGGGGAGTCATGCTGATCCTGCGTTTCCTGCAAGGAACCCGCGGGGCCGGCGTATTCAAAGGAATCATTGTGCTCGTGGCCGTTCTTGTTTTGGGTATTCGATTCGCCGGCCTTTTCAGCGAGGCGTTTCCCCGATTGCGATTTTTAAGCGAGGGGTTGCTTGGAGCCATCGCCATCTTCATGTTGGTGATCTTTCAACCCGAACTGCGCCAAGCGATGGTTCGCATTGGACAAACCATGTCGCCGAGCGAGCGGCGACGAATTGATCCCGTGATTGACGCGCTAGAAAGCGCGGTGGAGTTTCTGAGTCGCAACCAATTTGGCGCGTTGATTGTCATTGAGCGTGGAACTTCGCTCGCGGGCTTGGCAACGCAAGGTGTTTCCATGGACGCCAGCATGAGCGCTGAACTGATTGAAAGTATTTTTTGGCCTTCAAGTCCGCTGCATGATTTAGCGGTCGTGATTCGCGGCGAAAGAATTGCCGCGGCCAGCGTGCAACTTCCTTTGGCTGATCCGGTGGCGGGAATGAAATTGGGCGCACGCCACCGCGCCGCAATAGGCGCCACGCTGGAGAGTGATTGCGTGGTTGTTGTAGTGAGCGAGGAAAATGGACTGATTCGATTCGCCGAACGCGGCGAATTGTCGGAACCCATTCAATTTGACGAATTTGCCGCGGGATTACGCCGACGACTTTCGCGTGGATTGCGCCGACCACAACAACGCTCACTGTTTGGCCGCTTCATTAGCCGCGTTGGCGGTCTTGACGCTCCCATGTTGAATTTGCCAGACCACTCGGAGCATTCTGAATTAAATGCCGCCGCGACTTTGGCAGCCGCGCAAGAAGAGGAACGCGCCGAGCGCGAAGAAGAACGAATGAATCAAGACGACTCTGAAGTAGAGAGTCATGAGGATGGCGATGAAACAAGTCAGAATAAAAGCGATTCGGATGATCGCGCAAATCGGCGGAGCAACTGATGGGAAATTGGACCGCCAATCTTTCCACTTGGTTTGTGGCGGCGATCGCCACGCTGTTAATTTGGACTTGGGCCGCGGATCGCACCCGCGATACGCGTGAAATCAAGGGCACATTCTCATTTCGCTCATCGGATCCAAAGCAACACTTTGTTGATCCCATGAAACCAATCGCGATCACGCTTTCTGTGAAAGCCAGTCCCACCAGCATCGAACGCATTCAGTCCATACTTGACGAAGGCTTGATTATCCCCACTGGAACCGCTGGATTTCCAACCACCGCTGGCGCTTACAACGTCATGCTCGCATACGCCATAAACAACTTGCCGCAAATTATCGCCACGGACGCCACGGTTCAAACTGCGCGGCCGGAGTCCGCCAAAGTTGTGATTGGCGATCTCACCACCACGCAATTTCCACTCACAGCGAAAATTTCTTTGGCCGAATATGAATCCGCCTCCATCAATCCATCCGTTGTCTTGGTCACGCTTCCAACTTCGGCGATTGATGCCATGAAGAATCTTCAAGTGGAAGCCGTGGTTGACACCAAGGATTTGTCCACTGGAAAAAATAATGCGCAAGCGACATTGCGCTTACCTGAATCCGTAGCGGTAAAATCAGAACAAGTGACATTTGTGCCTGATCAAGCGATTGTGACCTTCACTCTTCGGCGCAAAACAGAAAATATCACCTTGGCAACGGTGCCTTTGCAAATTGCGGCCTCACCAACCGACTTGAAGGGATTTGATATCACCATTCAACAAGATGGTGGAGTTTTGCGCGACGTGATTTTGATTGGTCCGCCCGACGCGTTGAAAGACATTGAAAGCGGAAAATTTTCCGTGGCCGCGATTGTTCCGCTTAAAAGCGGCGATCTTGGCAGCAAAATCGCGAAGAAATCCGTCTCGAATTGGGTTCTGCCGCCTGGAGTCAGCGTGGAAAGCGTGGCTGGAAAACAAATTGTGAATCCAGAGATTGCGCTCAAGATTGAGCCGCGAACAACAACGCCAATTCTTCCTGAGGCGGAAGTGGAACCTCCACTGCCAGCTCCCAAAGGCCCTTGAATCGCGGCGCTTCAATGACGCGCCGCGCCTGAGGCGCAAAATAATTTTCAGCGCGCCATGGAAAATATAAATTTTTTAGCGCGCTGCTTCGTCCGCAACTCGGACCGCATGCCACTGCTTCTTGCCGCGACGCAATAAAATAACCGCGCCATGCAGCACATCCTTGCGAGTCAACTTGGCGTCGGCGATAGCCTTCTCGCCGTTGACGCTCACTGCTCCGGCGGCCAGAAAATCGCGCGCCTCGCGCTTACTAGCGGCAAGTGGTGTGGTGGCTAGAAAATCAAGCAACGCAACACCATCGCCATCAAGTGAACTCGCGGCGATTGAAGTGCTAGTTAAATCATGCGTGACTTCGGCCAATAGTTGCGCATCCAACGCGCGGATATCGCCAGAAAACAGCGCCAATGCAGCAGATTTTGCGCGCGCCACTTCGGCGGAGCCATGGATCAATTCCGTGGCGGCGTCGGCCAACGCTTTTTGCGCCGCGCGCTCGGAAGGATTCGCTTTTTGCGCCGCCTCCAGCGCCTCAATGGTTGCGCGGTCAAAGAATGTGAACCAGCGCAGCAACTTTCCAACCTCCTCGTCGGATGCGTTAAGCCAGAACTGATGAAAGCGATATGGCGAAGTGCGCTCCGCGCTTAGCCACACATTGCCAGATTCACTCTTGCCAAATTTCGTTCCGTCGCTCTTGAGCAACAACGGAGCGGTCAGGCCAAATCCTTCGCCTTGCGAAAGTCTGCGTATCAAATCAATGCCGCTGAGAATATTTCCATATTGATCGCTGCCACCCATTTGCACAGTGCAACCGTGCGCCTTGAACAAATGCGCGAAGTCATACGCCTGCAAGATCATGTAACTGAACTCCGTATAACTCAAACCCTGTTCGCGGCTTTCAAGACGATTGGCCACGCTGTCGCGCGTGACCATTTGATTCACGCTGAAATGTTTGCCCACATCGCGCAGAACCTCTATGTAGCCCATCTTCAACAACCACTCGGCGTTGTCCACAATCACGGCCGCGTTGGGCCCGGTGAAATCAAGCAACTTCTCAAAAATCTTGCGCTGTCCCGCCACATTTTTCTTCACTTGCGCAGGATCAAGCAACTGTCGCTCGCTGCTTTTTCCGCTGGGATCACCGATTAAACCAGTCGCGCCGCCCATGACCACGATGGGTTTGTGACCGCAGCGTTGCAAGCGCGCAAGCAACATGGCCGACACCAAATTTCCCACGGTCAAACTATCGGCGGTGGGATCAAAGCCCGCGTACGCAACGCGACCAAGCGTGGCCATGTGCGCGGCCAAACCCTCAGTGGTTTGATGCACCATGCCGCGCCACGACAATTCAGCCACGAAGTCCGATTGATTCATGCGAGAAGTCCCACTTTCAATTAGTGGGCCATCGCTGCACTCTTGGATTGAATGCTTGCCATTAATTCAGTCCAACTCGCCACGAATGAAGCCGCGCCTTCCACTTGTAATTCATTGCCAACTTTCTCAATTGCACATCCAGCTTTTTCAAGCGCGACCACGGTCGCTGGCCCAGTTCCGCCATCGGTTCGCAATACGCCATCAAGCGAACCATGATCAAAGAAATCATTCAGCGTTGACTCAGGCATTGTGTTCACGGTGCGCGCGGCGGCGAGCGCCTTGACGTACATAATGTCCGCAAGCTTTGGATCCTTGGTGCTGGTGCTGGCGAAAAGGAATCGCTGCGGACGAGCGCCCGCGGCTTGCAACTTCAAGAATCGATCGCTTGCATACAGCGCGCAATATTCCTTGTAGCACACTTGTGCCACGGCAATACCAGCGGTGTTCTTCAAATTGTCTGGCAACATTGACGCGGTCTTTTTATCCCATCGGCTCACAAACATGCTGGCCACGCTTTCAACAGTGACGGATTTACCCTCTTTCATGCGGCGTTCAAGGCCTTTTAGGTACGCGTCGGCCGCGGCGAGATATTGCTTAGGACTGAAGAGCAGCGTGACATTGACGGAAATTCCGCGGTAGGTCAGTTCTTCAATCGCTGGCAAGCCTTCCGTTGTCCCCGGAACCTTTATGAATAGATTCGGGCGATTTGCCTTGGCGTGCAACGTGACGGCTTGATCAATGGTTGTCTTGGCGTCGCGCGCAAGCAACGGACTCACTTCAAGACTTACCCAACCATCCACACCGCCGGTGAGCGCGTGAATTGGCTTGAACAAATCGGCGGCCTTGGTGAGGTCGGTGATGGCGAGTTCAAAGAAAAGTTTTTCGCCGTCAATGCCCTTGGAAAGCAGATCGCGAATTTGCGGATCGTAATCATTGGAGCCAGTGATGGCCTTCTCAAAGATCGTTGGATTGCTGGTCAAACCCACCACGCTGTAGGTGTCGATGTATTTCTTCAACTGCCCCGTCTGCAGCATGCTGCGAGTAATGTTGTCGACCCAAATACTTTGACCGGCGATTGAAAGAAGCGCTGTTGCTGTCATGATGATCTCCTGGTGTGGTTGCGTGCGATTGTCTTGACAGATTAGCGCAATTTTTCCAAAGTGCGAAACGCAAAGTAAAGATTGCGTTTATTTTTTCGCGCCACTTGATTGCGACACATGCGCTATCTTTACTGCAACTTCCAAAGGAAATACCCCATGACTTCAGCAACACCAACAGCCACAACAACCGCACCGACCACCGCCCCAATCATGCCTCTTGATAGCCGCCCTGAATGGAAGGCTCTTCTAGCGCACGCCGAGAAAATCAAGGCGACTCATTTACGCGACATCTTCAAGCAGGACCCAAAGCGTGGCGCAGAGTTGGCTGTGAACGCGCTCGACATGCACTTTGATTTCAGCAAGCAACGCGTGACGCGCGAAACCTTGCAACTACTCTTTGCCCTGACCCGCGCCTGCGGTCTTGAAGCGCACCGCGACGCCATGTTTCGCGGCGACAAGATCAACAATTCTGAAAATCGCTCGGTTCTGCATGTCGCCCTGCGCGCGCCGCGCAACGCCGTCATCAATTCCGACGGCAAGAATGTCATGCCAGATGTATGGGCGGTGCTTGACCACATGAGCGCGTTCGCTGAAAGCATTCGCAGTGGAACATGGACTGGCCACACTGGCAAGCGCATCAAGACCGTCATTAATATTGGCATTGGCGGAAGTGATCTTGGTCCTGCCATGGCGTACGACGCTCTGCGAAATTTTGCGCACCCCTACGTGGATTGCCGCTTTGTCTCCAACGTGGACGCCAACGATTTCTATGAGAAAACCCGAGGTTTAGACCCAACTGAGACGCTGTTTGTAATTAGTAGCAAAACATTCACCACGCTTGAAACCATGACCAACGCCAACAGCGCGCGCGAGTGGAGCATGAAGGGCTTGGGCGGCGACGTGAAAAGTGTGGCGCGACATTTTGTGGCCGTCAGCACCGCGCACAAAGAAGTTGTGGAGTTTGGCATCGATCCAAAAAATATGTTCGGCTTCTGGGATTGGGTCGGCGGCCGCTACAGCATGGACAGCGCGATTGGTCTTTCCACCATGATCGCGGTTGGTCCCGATGGCTTCCGCGAATTGCTTGATGGCTTCCATGACATGGACGAACACTTCAAGAGCACCCCGCTGGAAAAGAATTTGCCGGTCATCATGGGCTTGATTGGTTTGTGGAACAATCAGTTCCTGGGCGCGGATGTTCTTGCCGTGCTTCCATATTGCCAATACTTGGACCGCTTCAGCGCGTATCTGCAACAGTTGGAAATGGAATCCAACGGCAAGCATGTCACGCGTGACGGTCAACATGTGAAATGGGAGACGTGTCCCGTGGTGTGGGGTCAGCCCGGCACCAATGGCCAGCACGCCTTCTATCAAATGATCCACCAAGGCACAAAGTTGGTGCCCTGCGATTTCATTGCTTTTGCCGAGCCTTTACACAATATTGGCACTCACCAAGACACGCTGACCGCCAACGTGTTGGCGCAGGCGGAGGCGCTTGCGTTTGGCAAGACCACCGCGGAAATTGTGGCCGAAGGCGTGCCGCAATGGTTGGCCATTCAGAAAACCATGGAGGGCAACCGACCATCCAACACCATTCTGTGCAAGAAACTTTCGCCACG
>CAIKXA010000032.1 GCA_903831295.1 uncultured bacterium
AATGATCTTCGTCTTAGATGCTGTCGCTGTTTAGCGCCGTTGAAAATTGGCACAGGCGTGGTGGGCGGTCCTGAAATTCACTCAGCCAAAACACTCCACCTGCGCCAAGATTTTTCCCTGCGTGTCTTTGCCTGACAGTGTGGGGATAATGCCATGTAGTGGCCACTTAATGCCAATGGCAGGATCATTCCAAGCGATACAGCGCTCAAATTGAGGCGCCCAGAAATCTGTAGCTTTATAGATGAATTCTGCTGTTTCACTTAGGACTATGAAGCCGTGCGCGAAGCCCGGCGGAATCCAGATTTGTTTGTTGTTCTGCGCGGAAAGTATTTCGCCCACCCATTTGCCGAATGTGGGCGACGACTTCCGGATATCCACCGCAACGTCAAATACCTCGCCTTGCGTTACCCGCACTAACTTGCCTTGTGGTTGCTGAATTTGATAGTGCAGTCCGCGCAATACGCCCTTTGCAGAGCGTGAGTGATTGTCTTGCACAAAGTGGGGTGCGGGTTGGCCAAGTGCTTGCTCAAACACGCGCTGGTTAAAACTTTCGTAAAAGAATCCACGATCATCGCCGAATACTTTTGGCGTGAAGCAAATTACATCAGGAATAGCCAGTCGTTGAGCCTGCATTAGTGTGCAGATTCCTTCAACACCTGTATCAAGTAACGGCCGTAACCGTTTTTCAACATGGGCGCAGCAAGTTTTTCTAATTGCTTGCGATCAATCCATTTCTTTGTGAACGCAATTTCTTCGGGACAAGCAATTTTTAAACCTTGGCGGTGCTCTAGTGTGGCAATAAAGTGGCTGGCCTCTAGCAGTGCTTCGTGCGTGCCCGTATCAAGCCATGCAAAGCCGCGGCCCATTATTTCTACGCCAAGCGCGTTGCGTCCTAGATACAAGCGATTCAGATCGGTAATTTCTAACTCGCCGCGCTTTGAAGGCTTAAGCGACTTTGCCAAACTGACAACATGTTCGTCATAGAAATACAAGCCAGTGACGGCATAATTTGACTTTGGTTGCGCTGGTTTTTCTTCCAGGCTTACTGCCTTGCCTGCGCCGTCAAATTCCACCACCCCGTACCGCTCTGCGTCTTGGACGTGGTATGCAAAAACCGTGGCGCCAGTACTACGCGCAATGGCATTCTCTAGAAGCTTTGGAAAGTCGTGGCCATAGAAAATGTTGTCGCCAAGCACTAGCGCGCTGGGACAGCCATTGATGAACTTTTCTCCAATAATGAAAGCTTGGGCAAGTCCGTCGGGCGAAGGCTGCACGGCGTAAGAAACATTCAGGCCCCATTGCGTTCCATTGCCAAGTAGTTGCTCAAAGCGCGGGGTATCTTGCGGCGTGGAAATAATAAGTATGTCGCGAATACCCGCCAGCATGAGCGTGCTGAGTGGATAATAAATCATGGGCTTGTCAAAGACGGGCAATAATTGCTTGGATATGGCAAGCGTTGCTGGATGTAACCGCGAACCTGTTCCACCAGCCAGAATAATGCCCTTGCGATTGATATTGCCACTCATGAAGTTGCTCCGCGCATAAGT
>CAIKXA010000033.1 GCA_903831295.1 uncultured bacterium
TCGCTTGTATGCCTCTGCGCCTGGCATGGAAGGTTGCGCTTGTTTACGCAAGAGTTGGTTGCCCACCACCAACACATCCATGTCGGTGAACATGAAACAGCGATAGGCGTCGCCAGGATCGTGAACAATGGGTTCGCCGCGAATATTGAAACTGGTGTTCACCAACACCGGACAACCCGTTCGCCGCTCAAATGCCTTCAAAATGGCGTGAAATCGCGGTGATGTGTGGGCGTGCACGGTTTGCACGCGCGCCGAAAAATCCACGTGAGTAATGGCTGGAACATCACTGCGAATTTGCTTGAGTGAATCAATGCCAGCAACCTTTGGCGCGTTGGGCTCGGGCGCAAGCACGTGTTGCTTGGCCACGGGCGCGACCAACAACATATATGGACTGTCGGTTTGCAAATCAAACCACTCGCTTTGTTTTTCCGCCAACACCGCGGGCGCGAATGGCCGAAACGATTCACGAAACTTAATCGCCACATTCATGCGCCGCTGCATTGTGGCGTCGCGCGGATCACCCAGAATGGAGCGATGCCCAAGCGCGCGCGGACCATATTCAGCGCGACCAAAAAAGTGCCCCACTATTTTTCCATCCGCAAGATCCGCCGCGATGGCTTGGACCAACTCATCCTCATGTAGTTTTTCATACACGGCGCCAAGCGCGTCAAGCGCGCCGCAAATGTTGGCGTCACTGTGCGCTGGCCCCAAATAGGAGCCGCGCTGCGAGTCCGTGGGTTGCGCGTGACGCGCATTGCCCAAATGTCCAGGTTGATCGCTGTGCCAATGCAAAAGTGCCGCGCCCAACGCCCCGCCAGAATCACCCGCCGCCGGCTGAATCCACAACTTTTCAAATGGTCCCTCGCGAAGCACGCGCCCGTTGGCCACGCAATTCAGCGCCACGCCACCGGCCAAACACAAATTGCGCTGGCCTGTTTTTGCATGCACATATCTTGCCGTACGCAGCACAATTTCCTCGGTGACAGCCTGAATACTGGCCGCCAAATCCATGTCGCGCTGCGTAAGACGGCTTTCAGGATTGCGCGGCGGACCGCCAAACAAATTATGAAAGGCGCGGCTAGTCATGGTCAAGCCGGCGCAGTAATTAAAATAGCGTTGATCAAGCCAGAATGAACCGTCATCATTCAAGCGCATTATTTTTTCAAGAATTACATTGGCGTATCGCGGCTGACCAAACGGCGCCAGTCCCATTAATTTGTATTCACCACTATTCACGCGAAAGCCGCAATAAAAAGTGAACGCGCTGTAGAGCAAACCAAGCGAGTGTGGAAATCGCAACTCCTCGTGCAGCGTGATGGTGTTGCCGTTGCCCACGCCCCAACTTGCCGTGGTCCATTCACCAACGCCATCCAGCGTGAGAATGGCGGCGCTTGAAAATGGACTTGGATAGAACGCGCTTGCGGCATGCGACTCATGGTGCGTGGTGAACACAATGGGACCGGTGTAGTTGCCGCCCAAACCCGCGTCGATTTCCCGCGGAAGATGAAGTTTTTTTTGCAGCCACTGTGGCATGCTGCGCAGAAAAGAACCAAACCCGCGCGGCGCGAACGCCAGCGATGTCTCCAAGATGCGCTCAAATTTCAGCAGTGGCTTTTCATAGAACACCACCGCGTCAAGTTGGCTGGCGTCAATGCCGGCTTCACTTAGGCAATAGCGCGCGGCGTGCGTTGGAAATCGCTCGTCATGTTTACGGCGACTGAAGCGCTCCTCTTGCGCGGCCGCCACAATTTCTCCATCACGCACCAGGGCGGCGGCGCTGTCATGAAAGAATGCTGATAGGCCAAGAATATTCATGGGAAACAAGTCGCCAAAGAATAACCCCGATGCGAGGGTTGCTCGCACCGGGGTTTGAAGTCACATGAAAGTGAAAACCGAAATGAATTAAGCCTTGCGTCGACGAGCCACTAAACCAGCCAAGCCAATGAGCGCAATGGCGCCTGGAGCAGGAATGGCAGTGAGTGTGTATGAAAAACTAGTCGAAGTGCCAGAGTCGTAGGCTTGACTCCAACTTGTAATAGAAACATTTGGGTTTGCAAGCGCGTCAACGGCGCTGTCAGTGCTACTGCCACCAGAGCTGTAGGCGTCAAAGCTGAAGGTGTCGCCGATCGACATGCCAATGCTGGCGATTGACACGCCATAGGTGATAGTGCTTTGCGCACCAGCCGCCAAGGCGAAGTTGCCAAAGTTGCTGGTGTAGGTTGCGCCGGTTAAGCCCCAAGATGCTTGCTTGCTGTAATTTTCCGCACCGCCGCCACCATCAACCCATGAACCAAGCCAATTGGTCATGCCACCATTTGCACTCATGGTGATTGGACGACTCCAACCATCGCTGGAGCTGGTTCCATTGCCTTTATTGTTGGCAATACCGACCATGAACTTGCCCCAATCGACGATGCCGATGTTGCCGTTCACGGTCAACTTGAACTGAATGTCAGTCGCGGTGTGCGAAACTTCCATTGACACAAGGTCAAGCGTTCCGCCGCCTGTTGCAATGCCGACATCAATGTCGCCAGTGGCGTCATTGAAAAGTACGCCAGGATTGGCGTTCACTTGAAGAACAGATGTAATGGCTGCAACAGCTGCAACACAAGATGCTGTACGTAAATTCATTTTTCAAACTCCTGAAGGAAAAGGGATTCAGAGCGAAGTGAGGGAAATATAAATAGAAGATGCCGCAAAACCGAGCGCGCGCAAATTTTGGTTTGGGAATTTTGCATATTTTTAAAAATAGTAAACGAGAGTTGTTTTATTGTTATAAGACTCTAATTGTAAAATATGGCAATTTTAGCGCTAAATGCGCTACTAAAAACTATAGAACGATGCCGGCGCATCGCGCGCAATCACCAAAGCGTTTTAATGCCAACGGCCACCAATACAAATGCTAGTGATACTTGCAACCACCGCGATGAGAATCGGCGGGCCAAAAGACTTCCAACAATCGTTGCGGGAATGGATCCGCACAGCAGACTGATCAGCATGCGACCGTCCACCATGCCGGCGAATAAATAACCCGTGCCCGCGATCAGCGCCAGTGGAATGGCGTGCGCGATATCGGTGGCCACCAATTTATGTGTGGTCATGCGCAGTGGATACAACACAAGTAGAAGCACGGTGCCAAGCGCACCCGCTCCAACGGAAGTAAGCGCGACAAGTAAACCAAGCAGCGCGCCGGCGGCAATTGTCCACGCGGGTTGAAATCGCTTGAAGCGATCGGGCTGCGTGACACGGCGATTGCGCGCCAAAGCGCGCAGCTTTGGCGAGATCAGCAAACCGAACGCTGTGATAAGCACAACTATGCCAATTGCTTTGGTGAGCCATTGCAAATGGCCAAGAGTGTTTCCAAATGCGACGAGCACCACAACAGCGATCGCAATTGGCAGACTGCCCATCCAAAGTCGCCGCACTATTTGCCAATCAACGCCCGCCCCCCGCTTGTGCACTTGCATGGCTGCAATTTTGGTGATGGCAGCAAACCAAAGGTCGGTTGCGATTGCAGTTTGTGGAGCGATACCAAACAACAACAATAAAATCGGCGTCATCAGCGCGCCGCCGCCTACGCCTGTTAAGCCAACAACAAATCCAGTGAAAGCTCCTGCCAAAGCGAATGGGGCGTCAATCATGTGGCCACACCCGGCAAGTCAATGGGCCATGCGCTGGCCACAAAACTTGGGTTGAGCACTTCGGATTTTCCGTACAGCAAGCGCTCGCCATTCAGTGTGCGAACAAATCCGCCGGCGGCTTCAAGCACGGCCTGCGCGGCGGCGGTGTCCCACTCGCAAGTTGGTCCAAGGCGCGGATAGCAATCTGCCAGACCTTGGGCAATGCGGCAAAATTTAAGCGAGCTGCCAGCCTGCACAAGTTCATGCGCGCCTAGCGCGCGAATAAATTCCTGTGTTTGTTCATTCATGTGGTTGCGACTCGCCAACACGCGCACTGGCTTTCCCAATTGCTGCTGGGGTGTTGAGACCCGAATGACATGTGTTTGATTTTGAATGTGCGACAGAGCGCGCATGTTTACGCTCGCGCCGGTTTGCGCGCTGGAGTTCAAGTCTGGCTCGCTCCAAAATAATTCATCAAGCACTGGCGCGTACACCACGCCAATCACTGGCATGCCTTGGCGCACCAGGGCGATGTTCACCGTGAACTGTCCATTGCGCGCGATGAACTCTTTTGTGCCATCAAGCGGATCGATAATCCAAAACTCGCCGCTGGCGATTCGGTGAGCGTGGGATGCGTCATCCTCTTCGGACACAATGGCTATGTTCGGCGTAAGCAATTGCAGCGCCTGCGCAATCACATGGTGCGCGCGCAAATCCGCCTCGGTCAGTGGACTGGAATCAGCCTTGTGCTGAATATTTTTCCCCGCAACGGTATCGGCATGGGCATACACCTCCAAAATGGCTTTGCCGGCGTTTCGAGCTATTTCACAAGCGGCAGTAGCCAATTTGATGTCCAAGGCCGCTTGTCGCATAACAGCAATTTAACATATTTAGCAATAAAAAGTAATCTTTCTGACATTTTTAACAGATATTTATGTACAAATAGCATATTGCGACACGATTGTTTTGAGCCCCTTACCTACTGCATTCCATGTCCACTTCTTCCAAAGCACAATTACACGGTCTTGACGCGCCAAAAGCGTGGGACACGGACACGGCATTTGCGCATTTGAAAGCGCTTGGGCTTTGCGATACCAAACGCACGGCGGAGCGGCGTCTGCAGGAACTTTCCATTCTGCCCGATGCGCTGAGCCCCGATACGTTGCGCGACGAGCAAGGCCGCGCGCCAAACCGCGTGCTGCTTGATTGGTTGTTGAATGAGGCGCGCGGCAAGCGGCGATTAGTGTTGTTTGCGCAACTACACACACTGCCCACGGGCGCCCATTGTTTGGTGGCCCATGATGCGCGTGGCGCCAATTTTTGGGTGCCTTTTGCTTCAAGCATCACAAGCGCCGCATCAACAGCGAATAGCATCGCTTTGAAAAAAAAATCAGAGTCCGTGCAAATTGCCGCGCCAAAAAATAAATTGTCTCTGTCAAGTAAGAGCAATGCAAAGTTGGGTGCGAGCACCGCTCCTACATGCGCGGATATTGAAGACGCGCTACGAAAGTTGCAAGCGCACGTGGCAAAACCCATCGCGCTATTTCCGTCGGGCAACTTAGTTGCGCTGGCGCGCATGTGTGGCGCGATTGATGAAGTGCACATGGACATGATTTGTTTTCAGCCCGTGTTAAGTGTTGATCAACCCACACCGCTCGCGCGCAATGCAAACGCTCAACAAAGCCATCTGGATCGGTTAGAAGCCGAGAGCATTCACATTCTTCGCGAGGCCGTTGCCGAAAGTGAAAATCCGGTCATGTTGTATTCCGTTGGCAAGGACAGTTCGGTGATGGTGCACTTGGCGCGCAAGGCTTTTTACCTCGCGCCCCCGCCATTTCCGCTGATGCACGTGGATACGCGCTGGAAATTTCAAGAGATGTATTTGATGCGCGAGTTCATCGCCAAACAAAGCGGAATGCGACTGATTGTGCATGTGAATCCGGAAGCGATTGCGCGCGACATCAATCCGTTTGACCACGGCTCGCAACTGCACACGCACATCACCAAGACGGAGGGCCTGAAGCAGGCGCTTGATCTGCACAAATTTGATCTGGCCTTTGGTGGCGCGCGCCGCGACGAGGAGAAGAGCCGCGCTAAAGAGCGAATATTTTCTTTCCGCACCAACACGCATCGATGGGACCCAAAGAACCAGCGCCCGGAGGTGTGGAATTTGTACAACGCGGGCAAAGCCAAGGGCGAAAGTATTCGCGTGTTTCCGCTGAGCAATTGGACGGAGCTTGATGTGTGGGAATATATTTTGCGCGAGGGCATTCCGGTGGTGCCTCTTTATTTTGCAAAGGTTCGTCCAGTGGTGGAGCGCGATGGGTTGCTGATCATGGTGGATGACGATCGCATGCGCGTGCTGCCTGGCGAGGAAATTATGCGCAAGCGCGTTCGCTTTAGAACGCTTGGTTGCTACCCGTTAAGTGGCGCGATTGAATCGAGCGCCACCACTTTGCAAGACATCATGGTGGAGTTATTGCAGGCGCGCACCAGTGAGCGACAAGGCCGCGCCATTGACTCAGATGCCGCGGCAAGCATGGAAAAGAAAAAGCATGAGGGTTATTTCTGATGCCGCGCAAATCAACAAGCAAAAAGATTGGCACGCCCGTCAATGGCGCCGCAACTATTCAATCCCTGGAAAAATTTCTGGATCACCAGCGCGAAATTGGCTTGCTGCGCTTTATCACTTGTGGCAGCGTGGATGACGGCAAGAGCACGCTGATTGGCCGCCTGTTGTGGGAAAGCCACTTGTTGTTTGAAGATCAAATTGCGACGCTGGAAAAAGAATCTCACAAGTACGGAACCCAAGGCGAGGAGATTGACTTTGCGCTTTTGGTGGATGGCCTGGCCGCGGAGCGTGAGCAAGGCATAACCATTGATGTGGCCTACCGATTCTTCAGCACCGACAAGCGCAAGTTTATTGTGGCTGACACGCCAGGTCATGAGCAGTACACGCGCAACATGATCACCGGTGCCAGCACCGCTGACGCCGCCGTGTTGCTGGTTGACGCGCGCGCAGGCATGTTGGTGCAAACGCGCCGTCATGCGTATCTAGTTTCGCTGATGGGAATTCGCGATGTTGCGCTGGCTGTGAATAAAATGGACACGGTTGCATTTGACCGAGCGGCGTTTGAAAAAATTGTGAGCGACTTTGAAACTTTCGCCAAGCCGCTTGGACTGCGAAGCATTACCGCTATTCCAATGTCGGCGCTGAAGGGCGACAATATCATCGAGCGTTCGCGCAACACGCGTTGGTACAACGGCCCAACGCTGATGGGTTGGCTGGAAACAGTGCAAACCAAACATGAAAGTCTTTCAAGATTTTGTTTTCCGGTGCAACTAGCGCTGCGACCAGACGCGAAGTTTCGCGGATTTGCGGGCACAATTGCTGAGGGCCACGTCGAGCAAGGCGACACCATTCGCGTGACCGCAAGTGGCGAAAGCGCTCGCGTGAAAAGCATTGTCACCATGGACGGACTTCTCAAGCGCGCCGACGCTGGTCAAGCCGTCACGCTGACCCTTGACCGCGAAGTGGATGTTTCCCGCGGCGACATTCTGAGTTGCTCGCAAGCCATTGAAACCACCGATCAGTTTGAAGCCACAATTGTGTGGATGCATCAAGATCCTGGACTTGTTGGTCGTGGATATGTATTGAAGTTGTCCACGCAAAACGCGCCCGTGACATTGACAGCGATTAAACACGGAGTGAATGTGAACACGCTTGCGCACGAACCGCGCACAACATTGGCGCTGAATGACATCAGCGTGTGCACGCTTTCCACCAGTAAGCCGATCGCGTTTGACACATATGAACGCTCGCGCGAACTTGGCAGTTTTATTTTGATCGATCGATTCACCCACGCCACTGTTGCCGTGGGAATGATTCGCCACTGTTTGCGCCGTGGACAGAATGTGCACAAGCAAGCTCTCACCATCACGCGCCAAGATCGCGAGCGCATGAACGGGCACCCAGGCCGAGTGGTGTGGTTCACCGGCCTTTCCGGTAGTGGAAAAAGCACTATTGTCAACGCGCTTGAAATTGCGCTGCATGAGCGCGGCAAACACACATTTATTTTGGACGGCGACAACATTCGCCAGGGCCTGAATAAAAATCTTGGCTTTACCGACGCCGACCGCGTGGAAAATATTCGCCGTGTCGCCGAAGTAGCAAAGCTGATGAGCGACGCGGGATTGATTGTGCTGACCAGTTTCATTTCGCCCTTCAAGGCGGAGCGCGAGATGGCGCGCGAACTGATTGGAGCCGATCGATTTGTTGAAGTGCACGTGAGCACCTCGCTGCAAGAATGCGAGAAGCGCGATGTGAAGGGCTTGTATCGCAAGGCGCGCGCCGGTCAGTTGCCCAATCTTTCTGGTATTGGAAGTCCGTATGAACCACCGACCGCGCCGCAAGCCACCATTGACAGCGCCGCAACCAGCGTGCCCAAGGCCGTGAAGCAATTATTGGCACTGCTTGAAATTTAAAATTCTGCTAGTTTTTTAGCGCCGCAACCAATGACAATTTCAACACCAAATACCGAAGACCACTTTGAAATTATCATTGATGATCTTCACAAATCATTCGGCTCGCATTCAGTTTTGTCGGGCGTGAATTTAAAAATCCGCCGCGGGGAATTGGTGGCCATTGTTGGCGGCAGCGGTTGCGGTAAAACCGTTTTGCTGAAAACAATCACCGGACATTTCAGCCCAGACTCTGGCCGCGTGATGATTGCCGATCACGAGGCGCAAAATTCCCCCCTGTGCGATGTTGCCAAACTATCCGATGATCAACTGGATCAATTGCGCGTGCACTGGGCCGTTGTGTTTCAACGCAACGCGCTTCTGAGCGGCAGCGTGTATTTCAATTTGGCGTTTTGGCCCAAAGAAATCAAAGAAATGACCGACGCGCAAATCATGCCGTTGGCGCGCAAGGCCCTGCTTGATGTTGGTTTGAACCCGGATCAAATCATGAACAGCGACCGCGAATCACTGTCCGGCGGAATGGCGAAACGCTTGGCCATTGCGCGCGCGCTTGTGATGGATCCAGTGCTTGTGTTCTATGACGAACCAACCTCCGGACTTGATCCAGAAATGTGTGGAACCATTCATTCGCTTATTGACAGCACGCATCGCGCCATGCCTGGGTTGGGCGTGGCGCGCACAAGCGTTGTGGTTACACACGACACCGAATTGCTACGGCGATTGGCGCCGCGTATTGTCATGCTGCATGCTGGAAAAGTTTTCTTTGATGGACCATTTGAGGAATTTCAAACCCGCACGGATCCGCAAATTAAACCCTATGTGCAACAAATGGCCGCGTTGCACGCGCGCAACCACGCCGACGAATGATCAACGAGTTGCGCTCTTGATTCCGCGGTGGTGTTTACCGCAGTCAACGACATTCAATTCTTTGTGATTACAAACGAACTCTGTACCCGACTTAAAAATAAAACTGGCGGCCCTTGCGGACCGCCAGTGTGAACTCAATCAAATTTCCGCAGACCTTATGGACAGTCGCCAAACTGACCCAACATGCTGCCCAAATCCTCGGCGTTGATAAAGCCGTCCTCGTTGATATCACCCAAGCATGGTGTCGCGCTGCAAGCACCAAACCCGCCCAACAAGGTTCCCAAATCTTCGGCATTCACAAATCTATCGCCGTTCAAATCTGCGGGACATGGCGTTGCTGTTACAACCGCGCTGATTTCTAGGTCGTCGATATTCCAACCGGTGTACTGAACGCTGCTATCCGTTGTGCCCATGACCCAACGGAAGTACACAGTTGGTTGATTATCCGCGATCGCAGAGATGTTGTAGGACACTTTGCTCCAAGAGCTTGAAGATATGGATGCTGAGTTCTGGAACAGAGTGGTCCATGTGGTTCCGTCATTGCTGACTTTAAAATACGCGCGGTCATAAGTTGAACTTTCAACATTCAACCAACGCTGGAAACCAACCTTCACTCCTGTAAGACCTGTGCAGTTAAACGCCGTCGTGGTGAGATTGCGCTCCACCAAACTGTTTTCATACACGCCGGTGCTCACATTGTTGTAACCGTACACGTTGGTTCCGGTAAAGCCAGCCTTTGGATCGGCGCCGCCAGTAGTGACGGCGGTTCCAACTGGAGTTCCAAATGCCCACAACCCTGTGGTGGTCCAACCTGGATTGCTATTCATCGGCTCTGAATACACAACCGTTTGAGTTGGGCAAGAACCAGCAACAGCGCCAATACGCAATGACCAACTGTTCAACACGCCAGTGTCGGTTGAAGCTTGATCAGAGACGCGCAGTCTCCACACGCCGGCAGACTGGCCGTAATCAAAGTCGGACAATGCGCCAGCTGGCAAAGTGCCGCCGCCGTCATCGTCATAGGTGGCGACAATATTGTCAGTGCCAGAGCCGGTGCGATTGTGCAAGAGCACAGTTGTTCCACTTGGCGAGAGCAACTCAACGTACAAGTCGCCAATGTACGTGTGGGAAATATTCACATTCACATCCACGTCCGCGATGCACACGTTGTCGTACACGGTGATGTAGCTGTAATTGGTGGTGTTGTCCCCAACCGTAATTGGACAATCGGTTGCGGAGTACACGGTGCGACCTACATCAAGCGCAACACTGCGCGTGGTTGGAGTTGTGCCATCGCTTTTGGCAAAGGTGACATTGCCGCTGTAAATGCCGGCGGCAAGACTGCTGGCACCTGGGGCAATTGCCACGGTTACATTTTGTGTTGCGCCCGCGGTGGCCAGAGTGAAACTGGTTGGCGCGGCGGAACCATCGATTGAAATCCACGACGCATCGGCTGAAACATTCACCGTGACTGGAGCGGATTTGCTGTTGGTGACGGTGTACGTAATGCTGCCCGCGAATGGACCGCCAACCGCGCCGCCAGTTGAAAGACCGGTGGCTGGAGTTGCAGTGAAACCAGTCTGACCGATTTCAACCGTGTGGCGAACAGTGCGGGCCACACCCGAACCAAGATCGGTGAAGACAATGTCTTCAGCATAAATGCCGGCGGCGCTTGAAGTGAGCGCGGAACCAGCGGTTACGGTGACAACAACACTGCCGGCTGCGGGAACAGATCCGGTGAGATTGCTTGTGCCACCATTGATCAGCAGACCAATGTTGTTGGTGAGGGCAACGCGATAATTTACGGCGGCGGCAGTGCTGTTGCTAAGCGTGTAGGTGTATGGCAACGAAGAGAATGGACCACCAACAAGACCCGAGTGGGTAACGGCGGTGCTTGGTGTTACGGTTAGACCCTTGGTTGAAAGCGTGTTCACTGAAAGTGTGCCAGTGTTGTCAGGGTCAAGCCATGTTTTCAAACCAGTTGCCGCGGTTCCGCCACCAAGCCACGACACACTGAAGCGTCCGTAGTAATCGCTTGTCACGCTGGTGCATGAAGCGCTACCGCCGTGCAACTGACCAATCACTTGGTGAAGTTGATTGAAAATTGGAGAACCAGAAGAGCCGCCTTCGGTTGTTCCAACTTCCCATTGACCAACCCGTACATGCGTTCCGTCACCGGGACTTGTTGTGCCCGAGTAGCTGGTTGTGGTGGATGGATTGTTGTCGAAACTAATTCGCTTCTCTTGAACATTTGGATGATGAATGCCGCATGATGATGTGGCCTCAGCGCCGGTTGCGTTCCAACCCGCGTAGTTGACATACCACGCGGGGTTTGGACTAGAGGTAAGACGAACCAGAACGAAATCAGAGGAGGAGAGTCCGGCCTTGTATGTTGAGCCCGTATTAAACTTGGTCAACACGCCGTTACCTGTAGCACCGCTTGATGCGCTACCTGGCGTGCGGCAGGTTGTGTTTTCATAATTCCAAAATGCGACAAGCGACGGGGCGTTGCTTGCGGTGATGCCGCAGTGAAACGCTGTCATGAAGTATGGCGCAAGATCTTGGCGAACATTATTCACCATGAAACCTGTGCAAAACAGCGAGCCGCCAGTTGAAATCGCGGCAACCGTGGAAATTTCATCGCGCCAGCCGTCGCCTTGGCTGCAAATCACGTCAACGTTGCAAGAACCAGACTTATCAAGCACATTCACGATTTCTGAAAAGTTGAGATAGCCGGCGTTGATGGAGCCAAGCGTGAGTTGCACTTCGCGCTCAAGGTCGCGCTCTACGGTGAGCTCGATCACGATTTCGTTGCCTGGAAGTGGCGGCGTCCAAAGTTGTCCGTGATCGGCGTTGTCGGCTTCGGTGAATGGACGAATCACATGCGCCATGTCTGGCGTGTAAATGTAAAGCGCGGCGCCACGTGGCAAGTGATATTCAGTGAAGCCAAGATTCATGGAGACGGCGTTGTCGCAACCAACACGAAGGCGCCACACGCTGCGAAGCGCGCCGGATTGATCGATTACATTTTCCCAGGTGCCGCTGGTGGTTGGAGAAATATTCACGGGATTTGGAATTGCGTATCGCGGCGCTTCAACGCGCGCGGCGCGAATGAGATCTTCATTGGCAATGTTGGCCATGTCCAGCTTGGCCACATCCACCTTCTCAACTTCTTTAATGGTTGGCATTTGAAATGCCGCGGCCGTTGGCTTGGTTGGAACAGTTTCTTCAAACACTTGCGCGAGCGCGTTGTTGCCCATCACGGCAAAGCTGGCTGCGAACACTAAACCGCAAAGTTTTTTGGAAAGGTTGGCGAACGCGTTGCGGGTGTGAGACATGCTTGGCTCCGGTGGACTGTGTGTGAAAAATTTGGATCTATAGATAGACACGTTCAATTAGATTGAACACCTTAATATGTCCGAAAATGAACTCAGTGCAACCAAAAGTTTGGTTTTTGAAGCATAAAAGTCTAAATTCAGGGCTTTTTTGAAGCCGCAGATCCAATTTAAGATGGATTTTGTGTCTGGATTAGCCTTTGGGTGAGGCCAAAGCACAAATGGCGCGAAACTCAGCCGGCTGAACTGGAGTGACAGACAGCCGATTGCCGCGCTGAAGAATCATTAATTTGGAGAGCGCCTTTACCGCGCGCAGTTCTTCAAGAGTAATCACGCGCGCGAATTCAGTTTCAAACGCAAGTTCCACCGCGGACCAACGCGGTTGCTCTTTGGTTGCGGCGGCATCAAAAAATTCACTGCGCTTGTCAAATTGCAACGGGTCTGGTTGCGCAAGCGCGCTCACGGTTGCCACGCCCGCCACGCCCAAAGGATCCGCGTTGGAGTGATACAACAACACACGATCACCTTGCTGCATGGCGCGCATGAAATTGCGCGCTTGATAATTGCGCACGCCTTCCCATAGCGTTCGCTTGTCACGCTTTAAATCTGCAATGCCATACACCGAAGGCTCCGACTTGGCGAGCCAGAAGCCGGTGCTTTTTTGCAAATTGACTGGCGCTTTTGCAATTTTAGATTTGGTTTTCTTGATCATGTGAGCAAATGAGTTCGTTTATTTCTTGGGCGCGGATTCGGTGGACGTTGAAGTGGCTGAAGTCGGCGACGAATGATTTACTGGGTGTTGCGGCGAATTATGATGCATTTTATCCACCGCTTCTTGCGCCATATGTTTTATCTTTTTCAGCCAGTGGCGCGCCCAAGCAAATTCAATCGCAAGAATGGCCAGGCCCGCAGGAAGCACAATAAATGCGGGACCAGGCAACACAATCATGGCGATGCCAATCAGCGTGATGGTTCCACCAATGAGCGCAACCACAACTTTACGAGCGACCACATATGTTTGATGTGCGAATTCGCTCATGCGTGAAGAATAGTGCGTGTTGCGCCAACACAGTCTTGGCTTAGCGGATGAATCGCAGCGAGCCAAAGTTGGGAACAATGTTGGGACTCTTGGCGCTGGGATCCTGCATTTCCAATCCACTTGCAAGCGGATAGGTGGCGGGAAAATATACGCACCACGCCTTGCCCACGATTAATTCTTGCGGCACCACGAATGGATTTTCAAATCCAATCACGCGCTGTAAAATTGGATGCGGTCTGCCCCAGAAACGTCCGTCACGACTTGCGGGACTATTGTCGCCAAGCATGAGGTAATCGGTTGGACCAAGTCGCGCAGGATCATCAATGTCGGTTGCGAAAGCCTTGCCCAGAATAATGGACCCATTTGTTGCAACTTGATTGCCAGGAAGAAGAATGCCAGGTTGGTAATACAAGTCGCGGTCAATTTTCATGTTTCGCACCGTGACGGGCGAGCCTGAAAAATTCCACGACATGGATTGAATTCCAGCGGGCTTGGTGGAAACCGGATCGTTGCGGTAGCGCGCTGGATCAATTCCAGAAGCCACGAGACGCATCTCGGGAGTTGTTCCTGTGTTGGCGAATTCGTAGGGAATACAAAGCTCTTTTACGCCGTTCACAAACAACCACACGGCTTGGTCGACATGCCAGAACTCAATATCAAGAAATTTTTGCTCGCTCGAAAGCGTTGCGTGGCCTTGAGCAAGAGTGCGCGCGGGTTCGGTGGTGGCGCCCGCGGTTTGCACGGTGACGTCGATGGACTTGGTTGCATTGCTCACTGCGGCGGTGATACATAAGCCGCGCGTGTTCAAGACAAATGACGCGGTTGCTTTTTCGGGTTGATCAAATTCCAGCGCGGCCGTGGCTCGAATATCGCTCATGGGAAATTCGGATGAGCGGCGCCACACGTTGTAGGCATTCCAATCCGTCACTGGAAAATGTTGCGCGCTCCATGCAAGTTGAGTGGCGTTTGATGTTGGCCACTTCCACACGCGCGAGTCCCCCGCCACCCACGCGGATTTATTTTCGCCAGTGGGCGCGAAGGCCGGGCCGGGCCAAGGGCGCCGCCAATTTTCTTGCAATTTTTTTAAGTCCACGGGCACCCAATCGCTGGACCACACGGTTTGCCATATGGCGCGCTGAATCATTTCTGGCTTGCGCTCTATGCGCAATGCGTCGGGCGCGGCGTCTTGCGCGCCTGTGAATACATCGCCATCAACAAGCAGCAGCGACTGCGACGGCATTCCAACCATTCGCTTGATGTAATTCTGCGAATCGCCAATAGGGTCGGGCGGATTTTTAAATACAACCACATCCCATCGCTTGGGCTGAAAAACCCACGGCACATATTTCAGCACCAGCACGCGGTCGCCGCCAACAACTTGCGCGCGAAGATTTCCAAGTTCCGTTTCGCCCATTGCAAATTGCCGCGTGACCATTGGATCAACAAGCGGCGCGCGCGCGGTGGGCGGCGCGCCATTGTCAAACACGGATCCGCCATCAGCGGTGTAGGCGTAGCCACTGGCGTCGCTGCGAACACGAATGTGTTGACCCAACAACGTTGGCGCCATGGAGCCGGTTGGAATGACAAAACCTTCAAGCACAAATCCGCGAAATGCCATTGCCATGGCAAACGCAACGATCAAGCCTTGGATTGTGTCCACGCCGCCAGAGCGCTGTTGTTGTGCGGGAGTTTCGCTTGAGGGATCGCTCATGAATAGAGCAATGTATCGCGTGTTTGTGTTGCAAGCATTGGCGTGCCCAAGAAAGTCGATGCGCGTGCGGCGTTGTAGAGCACGAAGAACATGGCGCAATCAATTTATAGTTTCGGCTACGCGCGCAACACGGGCATTAATTGCGCCTGTTTGGCGGCGGCGCGGATGGCGGCGCTGGAGGCGGCACGTCTGGCAAAAGTTCCTCAAATGGAAACGCAACTTCCTTGTTGTCGGAGTCCAAACGAACCAGCACAAGTTGCACAAGAATTTTTCCATCAATCACGGTGCCTGGGCCGTCCGTGGTCATCACGCGCGAATTCTTTTTGGGAAGACGCTTGGAAAGTTCCTCGTAAGTCTTGTCTTCGTAGCGCAGGCAACACATCAGGCGACCGCAACGCCCGCTGATTTTAAGCGGGTCCATGGTGGCCTTTTGAATTTTGGCGCTCTTCATACTGACAGGCTTGAGCACCTTCAAGAAATTTTTGCAGCAACAATGTTGACCGCACTTTTCATAATCCGCTGTCAAGCGTGCCTCGTCGCGCGCGCCAACTTGGCGATCAAAAACGCGCGCGCCGTAATGTTGCTCCAACTCGCGCAGCACGCCGGAAATATCGGGGCGCGGCAGTGGCGGCTCGTTCTGCTTGGCCTCTGGACCCATCCACAACATGGTCACAGTTTCACCACCCAAAATTACTTCCACCTCCACCACCTTCACATCCAACCTGTACTTGTTCACAATTTCACGCGCGTGATCGCGGCGATCTTTTGCCGCGGATTGATAGGCGTTCCAGCGCGTCATGTCGTCGGCGGTGGCGATGCGCAACACTTCGCCTTCTTGCGTGAAGGGATAGTCGCGGCCGCCAGAGTTCTCTATGAACTTCAACATTTCAGAGCGACTCACGCTTTTAGAGCAACTTCCATTGGCGCAAGTTGTGGTGAGCATTTCACCAATCTCCACACCGCGCGGCGTCTGCACCACAAGGCGCGAACCGCAACCAGGTTTGGCGTCGCCCTTGTATGGAAACTCGCCCACTTGGCGCATAGCGCCAAACTTCACAACAATGCTGGTGGGAGGTTTTAGACGCGCGTAAATTTCCGCGTCGGTCATGGCGTCGCGGCGCGCGGGGTCCGAATCTTGTTCGAACATTGGAAGCGGAAGAATGGACATCGCAATGTCCATGCTAACCAACGGCGAGCGCGTCACGCTATCGCTGTTTCAAAATGCGCGTGAAATTTCTTGGCCGTATCTGGCTGACACAATAGAACCATGCGCGGCGATGTGAATTTATTTACGGGCTGGTCGCAGCGTGCGCTTGCGTTCGCTGAACTGCAGGCGAATCGGCACTTCGCTAAATGGCAAAGTTTCACGCAAACGGTTGAGCAAGTAGCGCTCGTACTGGCCCTTGAACAACGCGGGCTTGTTCACCACCATGGCAATGGTTGGTGGATTGATTGAAATTTGGCTGACATACAGCACCTTGGCGATGGTTCCAAGGCTTGAACTTGGTCCGCGTTCGGCAAGAATCTTTTTAATAGCGGCGTTCAGTTTGCCGGTTCCCTCACGGTGCGCCGCCTGCTCTTGCATGGAAAAACTTAGCGCAAGCGTGTCGCGTAAACCCTTGCCAGTCTTTGCGCTGACAAACGAAATAGGCGCGTAGGAAAGTTGCGGGAACTCCTGCGTGATGTACGCCTGATAGTCGGCGGGCTTGAGGGTTTTCTGCACCAAATCCAATTTGTTCACCGTGATCAGCGTTGGCTTGAATGAATCGGCAAGTTGCATGGCCAACGTCTTTTCAATCTGCGTGCTTTTTTCGGTGGCGTCAAGAAGCAGCCACGCAACATCGCAGCGTGCGATGGCATCGGCGGTTCTGGTGTTGGCGTAAAATTCAATGTCACCGTCCCAACTTTTCTTTTTGCGAACACCCGCGGTGTCAATCAACGTGATAATGCGACCTTCTTTTTCAATGCGCACATCCACGCTGTCGCGCGTTGTGCCCGCGATTTCACTGACAATCACGCGTGGCTCGCCCGCAAGCCAATTCACAATGCTGCTTTTGCCGGCATTTCGTCGACCAACAATCGCGATGCGAATTTCTGGAATGGGCGGCTTCTCATCGGGAGCGTCGTCCTCCACATCGGGCAACTTGCTCACAATAAGATTGCGTAAATATGCAAGACCAAGACCGCTGCTGGCGCTGACACATGTTGGCGCGCCGAAACCAAGTCGCGCAACTTCCTGCGCCGCCGACTCCCAACTTCTGTCGTCCACCTTGTTGGCGACCGCGATCACCTTTGAAGTGAGCCCACGCCGACGCAACAGCGTGGCCACGGTTCGATCAAGCGCCATCACGCCGTCCTTCGCGTCGGTGACAAACAAAATAATGTCAGCCTCTTTTGCGGCGGCCATGATTTGCGATTCAATGCTTGGCTTGAGCGGAGTGAGATCAACGCCCGCGTCGTCCTTGCGATTTTTTTCAGTGGTGTAAATTCCCCAACCGCCTGTATCGATCACATGCATGGCGCGCGTTGGACCCTTGGTTGGCTTCAACGCAATTTCCACGGAGATGCGGTCGCGCGTCACGCCTGGCGTGGGGTCAACGATGGAAATACGGCGACCCGCGAGCCGGTTAAAAAGGCTGCTTTTACCTACGTTTGGTCGACCAATGATGGCGAGTTTGGGAAGCATGACAGCCCCACACTATAGGGTAAATCCGCCTTGCTCATCATTGGACTTTTGCGTGGGCATCCGGATTATTCAAGTCGCCATCTCGCGCCACGCGAAACCCAACGGTGCCTTCACGCGAGGTTGGTTCGCTCACGCATCGACCAGTGTTGCGACAACATGTTGCGCAGTTAAACCAACTTCCGCCGCGCATGGGTTGAGTGCCGCCAACTTGTGATTCTGGATTCCAACACCACTCCCACACATTGCCAGCCATGTCGTAAAAGCCCCAAGCGTTTGGAAGTTTGGTTGCGACAGGCTTGCTCTCGCCGCTTGACTCCGCTTTCCACCACGCGAATTTTCCCACAAGTGATTCATCGTCGCCGTGGCTCCAACCCGCGGTTGACCCAGCGCGCGCCGCGTATTCCCATTGGGCTTCCGTTGGCAATCTATATCCAGCGCCACCAACATCTTTCACCATGGCGAATGTGATCGCGCCGTCCGCGCCGCGCGTGACGCGCTCCAATGTGTAGCGCGGCGGAAAATTTTCCATTTTTGAAAGCGCGTTGCAGTATTCAATGGCGTCATAGAAACACACATTCTCCACGGGCAAATTGCCGACGTTGTCGCCTTTCACATGCAGCGAAGGATTGCGTCCAAGCGCGGCGGCGAATTGCTCCTGCGTGATTTCTGTGCGCGCAAGCAGAAATGGTTTTTCAAATACAACCTTCACGCTTGGCCGCACCGTTGTGCCGTCGGCTTCAAATTGTTGCGTGCCCAAATCCAACGGACTCATCATGTAAGACCCGGTGGGCACCTTGATCATTTCTATTTTGATTTGCGCATGGGCCGCCGCCTTTATCAACAGCGCTAAGAACGCCAACGCGAACATGCTCCACAGAAGTGATTGTTTATTTTCCATTGATGGAAAGTTGTTTCTCTGGAGTGAACCATGCGGCGTCGAAAGTGATTGGAGGCTCCACAATTAAAGTCATTTTGCTTGGAGGACCCATGGGCACGCTTGGCTTTGGACCTTTCGCTTGAGCGCCGTCTTTACTGCCAGGACCGCGCGGACCATCTCGCATCCCGCCTTCACCATCCATGCGTCGCGGAGGACGACCTTCACCATCCATTCGTCGCGGCGGACGACCTTCGCCATTCATTGGGCCATCGCGCATCGGTCCAGCCTTTTCGCCGCCACCAACTCCATGCGGCGGTTGCGGATTCTCAGGCCACGACATTTCAATGTACGTTGCAAGACCTGTCGCTTGATTGATGCGCACATCGATCTTGTTGGGCTCCTGTGGTTTGTTCTTCACACGCGTGGCAATTAAATGATCGCCCGCCTTTGATGGCGTATTTTCCATTTGCGTGTCGCCGCGGCTCCACTTCCATTCATCATTCAAACCTTGGCTCACCGCCTCCGCCATGTCCACAAGCAAACCACCGCGCGGCGATTGAACCCATGTGGGCCACGGCATGTCGCTGGGTAAATCGCGCAACTTTCCCTCGCGATCAATCATCCAGTAGCGCTCACCATCGCGGCCGCGCACTTCAATTGTTCCATCTGGTTGACGAATCGTCATCACCAAATGCTTGGCGTCGCGAATATCAAGCGAGCCAATAAAATCCGGACCTTCTGGGCGATCCTTTGGTGGAATAAGTTGGAAAATCACGCGGCGATCGCGGGTTTTTTGCTCCGCGGTCACCACGTTCTTGGCTTGCGCGCTGGCCTCGACTTCGCGTGGACCAATGATGAACATAAGCGCGATCACGGCTGCGGTGGCTATCAGTGCTCCACTTTGTCGAACAAATTTCATCCAGTCGCGCGCGGCAAATGTGCGCGGCTCTGCGATTGCGTTCATAAGGCGCGCAATGCGACGCTCGCGCTCAAGCGGCGTTTGAAAATGTGTCTGCAGTAATCCATCCACGAACATGTGCGCGCCATTTTTCTCAAGTTCGCTGTCCGTGCCTTCACCGACAGATTGAGAATTGTTCATCGCATGGTTTTGCATGTTGTTGGGTTCGCTGCCTTGCGTATTGTCGTTGTCGTTCATGTTGTCGTTCATAGATTCCATATTATTTGTGTTCATGCGAGTAATCCTTTGCGCGCCAAACATTCCGCAATCATGGCGCGCCCGCGTTGCAATCTTTTCTTCACCGCTTCGGTTGTGCTAGAAACTTGCTCAGCAATCCGATCCACGGACAAGCCGCCTCGATACGTTAAATCAATTGTCTCCGCGTATGGACCAGACAACGCGGCGATGCATTGCTCCAGTATTTCCATGCGCTCACGAAACTCGGTGCCCTCCACGCCATCAAAGCGAGCCGCCTGCGTGGCGATGACATTCAATACTTCGTCATCCACCGTGCGCAAATTCTTGCGGAACATTTCGTACGCGGTATTGCGGGCAATGCCGCGCAACCACGCGCCGAAAGGCCGCGCGCGGTCATAGCCTTCAAGGCCTTTCCAAGCGCGCAACAATGTTTCCTGAAATACATCCTCGGCAGCGGAGCGATTGCGACACACCGCGGATGCGAATGCCATCAAGCGATCCGAATGCTCGCGCACCAAAATTTCAAATACTTGCTTGGCCTTGGGTTCATGCATGATGGTTCAAAGAGCTCCCAACATAACTCCAAGATCTTCCGAATCCACAATGCCATTTCCACTGAAATCGCCCGGCCCGTATGTTCCAAATTGGGTTAGAAAACGCCCAAGATCCGCGCTGTCCACGGTTCCAGAGTTGTCCATGTCGACGGGATTGTAATTGGTCACGCCCGTGGGCACGGTGACTTTGCCCATGGCATTGCTGGTGTCAACCACACCGTGATATGAAGGACCAACAATGTATGGATACGCCGGCGAACCTGGCGCGGTGATGGTGACAAAGTACGCGTAGGTTCCATTTGGATATTCGGGCGTGACGCAAAAGCGAACATTGTTCAGATCAAGGTCGGCGTTGGTGGCGCTGTAGGCGTAATCCTCGGCGAAGTATCCAAGTGGATACGTGGCGGAAACGGCTGGACCGTAATTAATAGAAGCGAGAGCAGTTCCATTTGGAAGCGTGGTACGCGTGGTCATGGTGCGAAGCGAATATCCACTGCGCATTTTCTTTATGCCGCCGCTGCCATCGGTGTTGACGTAGCCATATGGACCGTAAATTGGAAAGCTGTCAAACGCGTAGCCAACAATGGGTGAATGAACTTGGTTGGATTCGCTATATAAACACGCCGCATTTTGGTGATTGTGATATTGATTGTTGGGCGATGGATGTCCGCCGCAAGCATCAAATGAAGGACCCTCCACGCGGATGGCGTCGTTGTGCCAAATGTTTTTATTGTTGTAACTGCGGCCGTCGGAATAATTGTAAATACCAACGCCGTTGACCCAGATGCCAATGTTGCCCAAACCCGTGGGCGTCTTGGTGCCGGTCTTCACAACGGGTGTGCGCAAAAAGCGAAACGAAAAATTCTGATTGGTGACGGTGTTGGGACTGCCCATCCACGGACCAATTGGATATGAAGGAACCGAACTGCTGTTGACATAGACATACGTGGAGCTGTAACGAACTTGTTGCACATCGGCGGTGAGATTGTTAAAGCCGACCGCGCCAGTGAGATTGACGCGCCACGCGGAAATGACCGGGTCATTTACTTGAGCATGTGTTGGCTCGCAAATGAAAGTAGCGGCGATGGCGGCAGCTGCGATGAATGCACCGGCAGCGTGGACGCTGTTCACAATGAGCGAGGCGTTGAAAATAGATTGGGCAGATCTATATATAGAGGAAGTCATGTGAACCTAGTTGTGCGGGTACTGTGACATGGGACAGGGTTTTTGCGAAAGAAAGCCTATATTTTTGCAAAAAAAGCTGCGCTATGGAGCGAAGGCTGTTGGCCACAAACCCCCGCGCTCCATGATGGGTATGCATAGGAGCTGCGAAGAATTCCGCCATGACAAAGAAACACTCCATGGCGAACACCTGAATAGCAATTTGAATCAATGGTGCAAACATTATGGACTTCGGATCGCGGTACGCCCATATCGGATCGGGTGCGTTGGGAAAAACTTACAGACGCGTGGGGCACTACAACCAGCATCATCATGGCGGCGCGAATGAAATCCAAACCGTGGCAATGCTCTGACGCACCCGATTGATTTCGATTGAAGATGTCGGAGATGCGATCAGAAAATCGCTGATGAAGTTATGAGTTACGATTCATCCAGCAATGCCCGAGAATAATCACGACGCCACTCACCCGTTGCTACCCTCTAAAAAAATTGGCTTGCTTGCATTTGGCGCCATGTTGTTACTTTATTTTTATCAACAGACAATTGAAAATTCATACGCGCCACTGCGGCCAGAAATTGCGCAAGACCTTGGTCTGAGCACGTTGCAAACCGCGTTTATTTCCACGGCATTTCTCATTGCGTTTGCGGTGGTGCAAATTCCTGCGGGACTATTGATTGATCGCTTTGGCACAGCGCGGTTGCTGCCCGTGGTGGCAATGACCACCGGTTTTGCGGCGGCGTTATTAAGCAAGTGCGATGGCTTCACTGGCGCCATCATGGGCCGAGCGTTATTGGGCGCGGGCGCGGCATTTGCATGCCCCGCCGTTGCCGCAATCACGCGTCGCGCAATGCCGCTGCATTTGTTCGCGCTGTTCATGGGCATTGCCGACATGGTGATTGGTTTGGGCGGAGTGGCTGGAGTGTGGGGCGGAAATGAATTGCAGGCCGCAACCAACTGGCGTGTGGCGCTTAAAATTGTTGCCATTGTCGCGGTGCCACTGGCGCTGCTTTTATACCTATATGTGCCAAACAAATGGTTTGGCGCAACAACACACAAGAAAGCTGAAGGACATAAAAAACTTTCCATCATTGCCACCATGAAGGACTTGTTCGCGCGCGCCGATGTGCGCGTGGCGTGCCTGATTTACGCCGGCTGTTGCGGAACCATGTGTGGCTTTGGCGGAATGTGGAACATGCAACTAGCGGAGTCGTGGGCGTGGAAGGAGTCAGAAGCGGTGTTCATTGCGTCAAGTTTCTTTGTGGGCATTGCCATTGGTTCGCCCTTAACTGGTTGGTTTGGCGGCAAATTTGGCTCGCGCGGCACACTGCTTGCAAGCATGTCGATCACGCTGCCGGCGTTTATATTTTGGCTATTGGTGCCAACAGATTGGCCGCTGTGGTTTGATGCAATGAATGTTGGCTTGATTGGCGCGGGATTGTCTGCAATGGCTCTGGCATTTGAAATTGCGGGCAGGTCGTTACCGCCAGAGCGCGTTGCGTCGGCGATTGCGCTGGTGAATTTAGCGGGCATTTCCGCGGGCGCGTTGCTAGAAATTATTCCAGGCTTGATTGCAAACTTTGTCAACGCATCACCCCTTCATGAAATGCAACTAGCGAACGGCGTGTTTGTGCTCATGCTTGCTTTCACTGTTTGGGCCACATTGAAAGTCCGGCCAGCAAGCTAAGTGGGACACTACATGTGGGCGCGCGCGATTTTGCGGATTCACCACCAATCCCGCGCCCGTACTATTTATATATGGCGCAAACAATCGCACTTCTTGAACGCGCGGCCGCGACATTGCGTGACCGCTGCGCCGGCGTTCACTTTGGCGCGCCCGTTGCGTTTATATACAACCCGCTTGACTACGCGTGGCAAGCGCACCGCGCGTACTTGCGCATGGCGCAACCAGCGCCGCGCGTGTTGTTTGTGGGAATGAACCCCGGTCCATTTGGCATGGCGCAGACCGGCGTTCCATTTGGCGAAGTTGCGGCGGTGAAAGATTTTCTTGGCATTGATGCGCGCGTTGCGAGAATTACGGCGCCGGCGCACATGCATGCAAAACGGCCGGTTCTTGGATTTGCGTGCCAGCGAAGTGAAGTAAGCGGCGCGCGTGTGTGGAGTTGGGCGCGCGAACGCTTTGGCACGCGCGCGAAATTTTTTCAACACGCGTTCATGTGGAATTGGTGTCCGCTGGCATTCATGTCTGTGTCTGGCGCAAACCTAACGCCCGACAAATTGCCGCGCGGCGGTCGCAATGCAAAAATGGCGCGCGAACTTTCCGCCGCGTGCGATGAGGCACTGGCCGCGGCGATTACCGCGCTGCAGCCCGCGCACGTTGTTGGCTTTGGCGCGTTCGCCGCCAAGCGGGCGCAACTTGTGATTGATGGAATGCGTGCGGCGGTTGAAGCGGATGCGCTTCCAAATGTTCTGCAAGTGTTGCACCCAAGTCCGGCAAGTCCCGCCGCCAATCGCGGATGGGCGCCGCAAATTGACCGCGCATTGGCGCATCTGTGGACACGCTGAGCACACTTATAGTGTCACATACAACACAGTCAATGCTTGGCCTGCGCCGCCATCATTGCCTTGCGCTGCTTTGTGAAGTGCCACCAAGGACAGGGTTTCTTGCCGTGCGCTTGCGAAATGACCGACATGAAAACATCGATCACGCATGGGTCGTGCAAACCACCCGTGAGACGACCAAGTTTGCGCCACAGCACAAATGCGTCGCTTGGTTGCAACTTTGCAAGTTGCGCCACGCGATGTATGCCAAGCAATTTTAAATCACCCAGCGTGGCTGGTCCGACATTTGCCATGTCTGACAATTTGAGAGGCCGCGTGGTTGACGCCGCCCCTACGGATACACGCGCGCGCCGCCGCGTTGCTAAACCTTGTGTGGATTTTTTTGTGCCGGCCATACCGCAAGCATAAACACAAGGCGCACATTTATTTCAATGCGTAACTAATCGCGCACTACAGACGACTTACGCCGACCTTGTCCATGCGCTCACACGCGCGCTCCAACGACCCGTTCATATCAATCGCCCTGCACGCCGCTTGCAACATGATGGTTTGGTAGCCAAGTTTCCGCGCGTCGATAGCGGTAAACGCCACGCAATAATCCGTGGCCAGACCCACAAGAAACAATGAAGTCAATGCGCGTTGCTGCAAATACGCGTGCAACCCAGTCTGTGTGATTTTGTCATTCTCTAAAAACGCCGAGTATGAATCCAAGTATTTGTGCGTGCCCTTGCGCACCACAAATTCACATCGCGCGCGATCAAGTTGGCCATCAAACTCGGCGCCATGCGTGTTGGCCACGCAATGATCGGGCCACAACATTTGCGCGCCGCTTTGTGTTTCTATTATTTCATAAAGCTTTTTGCCGGGGTGGCTTGACGCAAACGATATATGCCCGGGGCAATGCCAGTCCTGAGTGCAAATAACGTGCGCAAAGTGCGGAGAGAATTGATTGATAAGTGGAACGATCGCGTTGGCGTGTGGCACCGCAAGCGCGCCGCCAGCGCAAAAATCGTTTTGAACATCAACGATCAACAACACCTGGCGCTGCTCGCGCGTTGTGCCGGCAAGTAATTTTTCGGCGCTATCAATCATGCGAACATGATCATAGGTTGCTCAATTTGAAGTGAGCCGTGCAATGAGCACGCCAGCCGCGAAACCAATAACATTTTGTCGTTATTATGCATTTAGAAAATGGTTTCAAACACACACGCAGTTTCTGAGAACCACGCAAGCACAAACCGATTTTTTAATATCGTCGCGGATCGCAAGCGGGGCGCGCTGGCCTGGATTATTTTCATCGCGCTTGGCGCCTTGGCTTGGTTCGCCATTGATCGCGTGCTTGTGGATCGCTCGCCAATTGTGGTTGGCATTCTGCACTCGCAAACTGGACCAATGGCGATCAGCGAAAAATCAATGATTGACGCCGAAGTTCTTGCGCTTGAGCAAATCAACGCCGCGGGCGGTTTGCTTGGAAGACCAGTTCAATGGGTCATTGCCGACGGCGCCTCCGACCCCGCGACTTTTGCCACACAAGCCGAGAAGTTGATCCGCGAGGACAACGTGTGCGTGGTCTTTGGCTGTTGGACCAGCGCCAGCCGTAAAAGCGTGCTGCCCGTGTTTGAAAGCAATGACCATTTGCTGATTTATCCAATGGCGTACGAGGGCTTGGAACAATCGCCCAACATTATTTATGTTGGCGCCGCGCCCAATCAACAAATCACGCCGGCCGTCAGTTGGTGCCATTCAACTCTGTCCGCGCGCCGCTACTTTTTAATTGGCTCCGACTACATCTGGCCGCACTGTGTGAACGCGATCATGACAGACCAAATCAAGGGGATGGGCGACCAAGTGGTGGGCGAGATGTACATTCCATTTGGCAGCACCGATGTTGACGCTGCCGTGCGCGCGATTGTTGCCGCGAAACCAGATGTTGTAATGAGTTCGGTTGTGGGCGACTCCGCAATCGCCTTTGCCAAGAAATTGCGCGCGGCCGGAATTCGACCCGATCAAACGCCCATGCTCACATTTGCTCTTGGCGAAAATGAACTGAGCGCAGTGCAACGCGACGACTTCACCGGCAACTATGCAGCATGGAATTATTTTCAAAGCATTGATCGTCCAGAAAACGCGGAGTTTGTGAGCGCGTTCAAGAAGCGCTATGGAAACGATCGCACAATTTCTGACGTGATGAACGCCGCATACAGCAGTGTTTTGTTGTGGGCGCAAGCCGTGGAAGAATCGAGCCGCACTGATGTTCGCCAAGTTCGATACGCGCTTCGCCACCAAAGCCTCAACGCCGCTGAAGGAATTATTGCCGTTGATTCTGAAACTCAACACACGTGGCTTCCAGTTTCAATTGGTCGCATTCGTCAAGATGGACAATTTGACATTGTGTGGAGCAGCAACACCGCGGTGAGGCCGGTTCCATTTCCAATTTCTCGTTCGCGCGAAGAGTGGGAAAAATTTGTGGAGGACTTGCACCAACAATGGGGCGGCAAGTGGGCCGCGCCAAGCAATTCGGGGGCAAAACCATGAATCAGAACCCAGGCTTCTACGCACGAATGAAGCAACGCACGATTACAAGCCGGATGCTCTTTTGGTTTCTTGCAATTTCGCTGATTCCCTGCGCCATACTCACCACCATCACCGCGCGCATTGCCACGCAATCACTCCGGGATTCCGTACGCAACAACCTGGTTCAAATTGCCGCCAACAAAGCTGATGAATTGGAAATCTACGCAATGGAACGCGTCCAAGATGTCGCCGTGCTTTCGCGTGGCTCCAGCACAATCGTTGGTATTCGCGAATTAACAAAAGAATTCAACGCGGCCGCGGGTGAGAAATCAAAGAGCGACGCCCTAAATAAATCCGCGATCGAACAACGACCCTTTGCGCAAACGCTTTTATATTTTGCAAAAACTTCAGGCTATTCGCAATTATTGTTGATCGACAATTCGGGGCGCATTCTTTTCTCCTTGGATGATGCCTTCCCTGCCGGAGCATCACTGATGTCTGGCGCGCTTTCATCCACTGAACTTGCATCTGGATTTGAAAGGTCGCGCACATTGTTGCAGTCTGATCTTTGTTCGTTTGCGATGTATCAAAATGTGAAGCAACCGCTTGCGTTTGTCACCAGTCCGGCGATTGACAAGGGTGAGGTCATTGGCGTGCTTGCGATGGGATTTGGACCAGAACGAATTTGGAAAACATTGACGAATATGAGCGGGCTTGGCGACACTGGAGAAATAGTCACGGGACAACGCATTGGCGACAGCGTGCTGGTCACCATTCCGCTTCGTCACGCGCCAGACGCCGCGTTCTCTTTAAAAATTCCAATTGGTGCGGGTCAAGGTTCCGCAACACAAATGGCCGCAAGCGGCGACCGTGGTTACGGAGACGTAACGGATTACCGCGGCGAAAGCGTTGTTTCCGCATGGTGCTACTTGCCCAGTTATCGATGGGGCATGAATGTAAAGCAAGACACGAGTGAGGCGTTTGCAATGATGTACCATCAACGCAACCTCATCGTTGGAATATCTCTGGCCATTATTCTTGGCGTGATTGTGACGGCGTTGATTGTTGCGCGCAGTATTTCCAACCCAATCCGTACCGCCGTACGCGTGGCCAAGCAAGTTGCCGCGGGCGATTTGCGCGCGGATGTTGGCGAGACCAGTGATGATGAAACCGGCGCCCTGCTGAATGCCATCCAGGTAATGACTTATGATTTGCGAACGCTGATTGGCAGTATCCAAAATTCATCGGTCACGCTGATTGATATCGCAACGACCATGCAAACCAATAGTGCCGAGCAGCAAGAAGTTGTGGCGCAATATGGATCGTCAACCAGTCAAGCTGTGGCGTCCGTGAAACAAATTTCCGCAACAAGCCAGGAACTTGCGCGCACTATGAAAGATGTGAATGCCCTTGCCGCAAGCACTGGAGCCAAGGCCAAAGAAAGCAGCGCAAACTTGACCAACATGGAAGCCACCATGCTTCAACTTGAAAAAACTACGGCGTCATTTGGCGAAAAACTTGCAACCATTAACGAGCGCACCACCAAAATCAATGTGGTAGTAAGCACCATGGCCAAGGTTGCGGACCAAACCAATTTGCTTTCTATAAACGCGGCGATTGAAGCGGAAAAAGCCGGGCAACATGGCCTTGGCTTCCTGGTGGTGGCGAGTGAAATTTCGCGGCTTGCGGATCAAACTGGAACCGCGGCCCTGAACATTGAGCGCATGGTTGGTGAAATGCAACACAGCGTGGCCGCAGGCGTGAAAGAAATGCAAACTTTCTCCGGACAAGTGCGTGGCAGCGTGCGTGATATTGGCGAGGTGTCGGCGAAGCTTGGCGAAATTATTTTGGCGGTGCAAAATATCTCAGGTCGCTTTGACGATGTCACGCAAGGAATGTCCGCCCAATCGCAAGGCGCCGATCAAATTCGTGAGGCCATGATGCGGCTTGCGGAAGGCGCTAAACAAACCGCGGAGTCGTTGAATACTTTCAACACGGCTACGAGCCATTTGCGCGGCGCCGTGGGCGACCTGAAGGTAGAAGTGTCCCGCTTCATTATTTAAATTTTGACGCATTCAAACACGCAAGGAGTGTGACTTATGGCTGGCAGCCAAGACTTCGCCGCAGATCCAAGAAATGCCAACGCGCGCATTTGGCTTCAGGGAAATTTAGTCACACGTGAAAATGCAAAAGTGTCCGTGTTTGACGCTGGGTTTGTGGTTGGCGATGGTGTGTGGGAAGGTTTGCGTCTACACAAAGGCAAGTTGGTTTTTTTGCACGCGCACCTAGATCGATTGTTCGCTGGCGCAAAGGCCATCAACTTGGATATTGGTTTAACGCGCCAAGGTGTGATCGACGCGCTTGACAATTTACTGCGCGCCAACGACATGCACGACGGAGTGCATTTACGATTGATGGTGACGCGTGGCGAAAAAACTGGGGCCAACCAAGATCCGCGCAATGCGCTTGGTATTCCAACCGTTGTCATTCTTGCGGAATGGAAAGTTCCCAGTCCTGCGGTTGTCACGCGCGGCTTGTCACTTGTCACAAGCACCATTCTGTGCACGCCCGCGAACATGTTCGACATGCGCTTGAACTCGCACAGCAGATTAAATTTAATTTTGGCGCTGAACCAAGCCATTGCGGCGGGCGCGGACGAGGCTTTAATGCTTGATCCAAACGGTTTTGTTTCGAGTTGCAACGCCACTAACTTTTTCTGGGTGAGCAAGGGCGAGGTTCGAACCTCCACCGGTGAGTTCTGCTTTCATGGCGTTACGCGCGCCAATGTCATTCAACTATGCCGCGACAACAACATTCCCATTCGCATGGAAGATTTTAAAATTGATGATGCGCGCGCCGCGGATGAGGCATTTGTAACTGGCACATTTGGTGGCTTGACCCCAGTGCGCGAAATCGATGGACGCGCCCTACCAATGACATTGCCTGGACCAATGACAAGTCGCTTGCGCGGTTTGTATGAAGAATTAAAAAACGCGGAAGCCGCGCGATGAGTGTTCGCATTGCGATGTGGTCAGGACCGCGCAATATTTCCACCGCCATGATGCGCTCGTTTGAAAATCGATCTGACACCGTGGTTGTGGACGAGCCATTTTACGCGGCGTTTTTGGCGGAAACTGGCGCCGATCATCCAATGCGTGATGAAGTTCTTGCGTCGCAACCAACACGGTGGCGCGATGTGGCGAACGCTTTGAGTGGACCAACACCAACCGGCGCGGCGGTTTGGTATCAGAAACACATGACCCATCACATGCTGCCAGACTTTGGTCTTGATTGGGCGAACGATTGTCGCAATGCGTTTTTAATCCGCGCGCCGGAAGCGGTGTTGGCCAGTTACACGTTGAAGCGCGAAAATGTGACCCTGGCTGATATTGGTGTTGAGCGCCAACGCGAATTATTTGAGCGCGAGTGCGACCGAATTGGAGCGGCGCCGCCAGTGATTGATAGCGCTGATGTACTGGCTGATCCGCGAGCAACACTTATAAAATTGTGCGTGTCGCTTGGAATTAAATTTAGTGATCGCATGTTGAATTGGCCCGCTGGCAAGCGCGAAAGCGACGGTGTGTGGGCGCCAGCGTGGTACGACACAGTTGAGCGCTCCACGGAATTCGGTCCGCCACGCGCGCCGGCTGAAATAAAAAATGTAGGCGACAATTTGCGCCGCATTGCCGATGCCGCCCGGCCTCACTATGAACGCTTGGCAGCTTTTAGACTTCGGTAAGTCAGCGGCGTGGGCGCTGTTTGTAAATAATTGCCTTGATTGCTCATAAGCAAAATCTCCCGTAGGGAAACTTGTACATCTGCGTGCATTCATGTCATTATGTTGATGTGGCCAGCAACACCCCAGAAATCATCGCGCCTGGCGCCGAGCGCATATTGCATGTTGGTTCGTGGTGGGAAGTTTTTATTGCGGAACTTGCGCCAACACCCGGACGCGTGGGCTCCACGTTGCGCGCCACGATTGCCATGCTTGTCGGAATTGTATTGATGGCTTTGGTTGGCAACCCAGCTTTCATCATGTGCCCGGTCACGGCCATGACTGAAAGCACGCCGGGCACATTGCATTCGCCGGGACTTTTACTGCGGCGCATTCTCACAAGCGTGGCGTGCGGCGCGTTTTCAATTATGTTGGTGGCGGCATTCGCGCAGGCGCCAATGTTGTTGTTCTTGGGAATTCTTGCTGGCATTTGGTTGCTTCTGTATTTAATAAAACTGTTGCCGGTGGGTTCATCCGGTTTGCGCGTGGCCATTTGGACATTGGCCCCGCTTCTATATGCGCCGCTTACGGACCCGACGCACTTTGAAGTGATTGGAATATTGTCGGTGCTTGGGGTTTCAAGCGGCGTAATTATTTCGTACTTGGCCGCGCTGTTTGTTTTTCCGGGCGCGGAATCAGTGCGCATGCGTTATGCAATTGATGGCTTGCTTGCGGAGCAATCCGCCAACATGCGCGTGATTGCGGCGGCCACGCGCGCTGGCGTTGGAGATGAGCGCGCGCTTGAACAACTTACTGACACTATTTCGCCGTCGGTGCTTGCGCACATCGCGGTACTGTCGGATTCGATAGCGACATACGCGACTACGGATTCCGCGTTTCCAGAATTGGTGCCGCTTACGCGAGTGGCGTCGCTGTCGGATTCTGCAACCGTGCATCTCACTGCGTTGGCACGCGAAGGTTTTCATAGCGATCGCGCGCGCGCGGCGGCGAGCGATTTAGCCTTGGAAATGGCTGACTTTTTTGATGGCGTACGCGCCATGTCATACAAGCGTCACTGGGCGCGTTGGGGTGATCGCGCGCCGGAAGTGGCTGTGCTGATTACGCGTGCTGAAGCCATGATTGAATTTGGCGACAACTTGATCGAGCAACTTGGCGATAGCGCGGATGACTTCACGTTGTCCATCGCTGGCTACGCGCGCCGTGGCGGTGGAATGTTTCGCGGCGTGTTGACGCAGGCTCCATTGCCAACGAAATTTGGTTCCAGCGCGCTGGCACTTCCACTTGGATTTCCGCCCAATAGTCCGCTTGGAAAAGCGCCAACCATTGAAGCCGCATTGTCGCACTTCAACAAAGACGCCGCGCTTGGCTCAAGCGCAGCGGTGCTCGGACTTGCGCTTGCGCTTGTGCTTAGCGCGCTATTTTTGCCAGGCGGCGTTGGACCATCCGCAATTGGCGCGGTGTTTGTGCTGCAATCAACCGTGGGCGGATCTGGTCGACGCGGCGTGTTGCGATTTTTTGGAACGCTTATTGGCGGAGTCATGGCGGCCATTGCAATTATTATTTTTGCGGCGGGCGTGCAAGACCTTGGCTCATACGTGTTGGTCATGGGCGTCATGGCGTTCATGTCCGCGTGGGTTTTGGTTGGAAGTCCGCGCACAAATTACATGGGCTTAATGATGGCGGCGGCATGGATTATTGTCATCGCCAGTGACCCGGGACCGAGTGATTCCGTAGGGCCAATGTTTGACCGCGTGACAAGCGTGGTGGTGGCAGGACTCAGCGTCACATTCACAATTTGGGTGTTCTCCACCAAACTGGCGCGCGTGGCCACCATGCAATCCATCGCCAATGGGTGGCGCCAGATTGCGCAACTTCTTTTGCGCGCGCAAATGCTGCCATTTACTGACGCCGATCTTGCGGACTTTCGCATGCGCAATCATTTGGCCACCGCAAATCTTGCCAGCACATGCGATCTGCGCGAGCAATACACCTTTGAGGCACGCATTGTCGTTGGAAACTTTGCACCGGTGCTTGAAATGTTGGCGGAGCAACAGCGTGTATTGTTGCTCGTGCGCTCATTGGCCACGGGTCGATTTCATGATTCCACATTGAATGCGTCGGTATCAGAAATGCTGAACGCGCCGCTGCGAGTTTTGGTTGAGCGAGTTGAAACACTTGGTGACTTTTTTATAAAGACGCCGATGGTGGGTGTTGAAAATATTCCAGACCCCGCAGAGGTCGAAAATGTTGCGCATGATTCCAACCTGGCTGGGCAAGCCAATAGAGGAAGTATTTGGAAAGAGTGCGGCGTGCCAAGCGCGGCACAGGTGCGTGCGCGAGCGATTGCGGACGGGTGCAACGCCATCGATGTTGCGCGCCTTGTCTATCGACGCGATGCGCTGGCGTTGCTAGAAAATTCAGTACGCCGCGCGCAAGATGCCTCGCGCCACGGATTTGTATGGAGTAAAAATTCGTTGCACAGCGCCATTGAACTTGCCGATGGACAGCGGACTTATGGGGAAATTTTTAATACACTGAAGCCGTTGCCACAATGAATAAATTCTCCACCAATGCCGCACGAACCCTATTGCCCCTGCTTCTCACTTTATTTTTTTTCGCGGGCTGCAATCCAAACATAGATGTGGACGGCGCGCTATTGCCAGCTTGGATGGTGGCCATGATTCTTGGAGTGATTCTTGCCGTGGGCGCGCGCTCGGTACTTATCCGCACGGGTATTGACCGCTTTCTTGTGGCGCGCGCGCTTGTGTATGTGTCGCTCACCATCACATTCAGTTGCTTGGTGTGGCTGATTGTGTTCCGTTACTGAGCAATCCATGGCAGAAACACCAACCACTACAAGCACCGTGAACGCGCAGGCCGCGCAAGATGCGCGCCGCCAAAAAATTGCGCGCGTGTTTTCATTCGCCGCGATTGGCGTGGGCGTATTGAGTTTGGGAATATTGTGGAACCAACTGCAGCGCTACCCACGCACTGACGACGCGTATGTGCGAGCCAACACCATTGGCATGGCGCCACGAGTGTTCGGGCAAATTGTGGAGTTGCCCATCAAAGACAATCAAATTGTGCATGTGGGCGATCTGTTGTATCGAATGGATCCGCGTCCCTATGAAATTGCGTTGGCGCGCGCCCAAGCGCAATTGGCCGTGGTTGAATTTGATGTGAAGGCGTTGGCCGACAGCGTTCAAGTTGCGCAGGCAAAGATTGAAACTTCCAATGCGGAGGTTCGTCGCGCTGAAGCCGACATTTTGCGCCGCAAGGCCGACGTTGTGGCTACCCAGGCGCGCGCTGATTATGCGTCGGACTATCTCTCGCGCGTGCGGCCTTTGCTTGAGCAGGAATTTATTACCGCCGACCGCGTGGCGCTTGCGCAAAGCGACATGGAAGCCGCCAAAGCCGCGGTTGCCGCTGCAAACGCGGGCGTGGCAAGCGCGGAGGCTTCGCTTGTTGCTGCAAAGACTTCCGTTACAAGCGCACTAGCTGAGGAAAAGAAATCGCGCAACGCGCTTGCGCAAGTGGGAGATATCAATGTGCGCGTGGCCGCGGCACGCGTTGAAGTGGACGACGCAAAGTTGAATTTGTACTACTGCGAAGTTCGCGCATCAGTTGAAGGCTGGGTGACAAATCTAAATACAAATGTTGGCGCGTTTGTAAAAGTGGGCGACACGCTGTTCTCCATTGTGCAGAACACGGAATGGTGGGTCATGGCCAATTTTCTAGAGACGGAGATTGAGCAGATCCGCGTGGGCCAGGAAGTCGCCGTCTATATATACGCGTATCCCGGTCACCGCTTCAAAGGAACTGTGCAAGGAATTGGATGGGCGCTGTTTCAAGCCAACGGCGCCACGCAACAATCGCTGCCCGATGTGAAGCCAACGCTGAATTGGGTGCGGCTTGCGCAGCGATTTCCGGTGCGCATTACGTTGGCGCCCTTCGATGAAAAATATCCGTATCGCATGGGCGCAACTGTGACGGCCATTGTGCAAACCGATGGACGTAATCCCATTTTGCAACAACTTGGATTGATGGGTTCGCCATTTAAGGCTGAACCTGACACGTTCCCAGCGTCGGGTTCGGGACCGACGGATGCGTCACCCACCGCGCCAAAGTCGCAGCCTTAATTTTAAATTGCGTGCGAGGCGTTGGTCACGGGCGCAGAGAAGCTTGCGCTAAGCAAGAGTAAATAAATTAACGCACACCTGTAACGCTGCCTGGTCCAGCACCAGATGCATAAATTAAATTTGCACTGCTGCACAACAAATCGGATCGTGTTTCAATGCGCAGCGATCGCGCTTGAAATAAATCGTGCTCCGCGTCAAGCAATTCCGGCAATGTGCTTAAGCCAAGTTCATACGCGCGCTTGACCGCGTTAAACGTGTCAAGAGCGGAAACCAACAGTGCCTTGGCCGCGTCGTACTGCGCGCGGTCGCTTTGCAATGTGTAATACGCGCGCCACACTTCGTCGGCGGCATTCAGGCGCGACTGCGCAAGACGCGCCGCGGACGCAGCGCGATTGGCGCCGGCTTCAAACAGCGCCGCGTCGCGCGCGCCGTTGTCATAGAGCAACCACTTGCCGCCCAGAAAAATTTGACCATCAAAGCCCCATCCATTGCCTTGAATTTTAAAGCCCGTGACTTCATAGTTGTACAAGCTATAACCAGCGGTTCCGCGCGTGACCACCTCTGGCAAAAATTCCGCTTGGGCGCGGCGCACATCAGCTTCACGCGCGCGCAAATCCAGCACCGCGGATGCAAGATCGGGGCGACTTGCCAACGCCTGATCAATGATGCCGTCAATTCCCATGGTCAACATGGGCGGCAAATCACTTTCCGCAGCCATGTCAATTGGAATAGCGACCGTTGCGGGAAATCCAGTGCGCGTGCGCAGATCGCCTTCGGCAACAAACACATCGGCGCGGCGCTTTTCTAGTTTGTACAACGTTTGCGCAAAGGCTTGGCGCGCGATCAATGTGTCGGGGCGCGTGGCAAGACCAAGTTTCAATTTCGCCTCGGTGGCTTTCAACACGCTGCGCGCGGCTACAACATCTTGCTCCGCCGCGGTGCGCAAACCAAGCGCGGACTCCAATTTAAAATACGCGCTCTGTACTTCAAACACCACGCGCTGAATGGTGCGATCGTGCGACATGTTTGCGGCGGCAAGTTCGGCGCGCGCGCGGTCGGTGTCGGCGTCGCGGCGGCCAAAGTCTAGGAGTAACCATGATGCATACACCTGCGGCGTGAAACGAAACTCGCGGTCGGGCGGCGCGTTGCTGCCGTAACCAAACGCCATACCAGGCTCTTCAAAATATTCGCCGCCCGCTTCAACGCCAATGTTGGGGCCGTATGCCGCAAGCGCTTTTTGCTCACGCGCCGCGGCGGCGCGGGCACGCTGCCACGATTCACGCGTGGCCGGATTGGCTTCAAGCGCGGTGGCCGCAAGTTCCGCAAGGCCCCACACACGTTCAACACCAAATCCCGCTTGTTCCGTAAGACCTACATCGGTGCCTGCAGATGAATTTTTTTGCTGCTCAGAAACTTGATCCGCACCGCTCTTGTCAACCACAAGAAGATTGGTGTCGTCAACAGTTGAAGTTGCCGAAGGAAGTGACGCGTTTGAAACAATTGGTTGAATTGCCGGGACTGAATTATTTTTCTGCGCCGACATTGCCGCTTGCTGTTGCACCGCTCGCTCAATGCCGCGCTCTATGGCTTTGGCTTGCTCTTGATCAGATTGCTTGCCAAGTTTGCTTAAGCGAGCAACCATTGAATTTGAAGAATCGGCTGCGGGCTGCGCGTTTGATGTGGAGCCTGGACCTTGCGCAACCTGCGTATCAATTTTTTTCTCTATGCCGGCAAGTTCGTCCTCCCACAAATTAGATTTGGGACTGCACGAACAAATAAAACCCACCGAAAGAAGTATGAAAGAGAATTTGCCAAGTTGCGCTTGCACAAGATAATCGTAACGGCGCACACGAACGTAGGCAAACAAGCCACGACTGGTTCCGCCCGATTATTTTAAACTGAGTCGCGCGAAACCTTTCCCGCAGCGCGCCAGGCTTTGAACCACTGGAGAATAATGGGCAAAACACTCACAAAAATTATGACGAGGATGACCTTGGAAAAATTATTTTTGATCAGCGGAATGTTTCCAAACAGCGCGCCCGCTCCAACAAATCCAACTACCCATAACGTGGCGCCCGTGATGTTGTAGGCGATAAAGCGCGGGTAACTCATTGTGCCAACGCCCGCCACGAATGGCGCAAAGGTGCGAACGATCGGCACAAATTGCGCATAAATAATCGCCTTGCCGCCATGCTTTTCAAAGAACGCTTGAGTCTTTTCCAAGTGCGCCTTTTTTAGAAACCTAAACTTGCCACTGAACGCGGGCGGACCAATGTACTTGCCAATGTGGTAGTTCAGCGTATTGCCAAGAATTGCCGCCGTAAAAAGAATGGCCATAATCAGTGGCACGCTCAGTCCACCTTGCGCCGCAAGCGCACCAGCCGCAAACATGAGTGAGTCGCCAGGCAAAAACGGCGTGACCACAAACCCAGTTTCCGCAAACACAATCGCAAACAAAATGGCATAAGTCCACACCCCGTAGCGTGCACTTAATTCGCGCAGCAACACATCAAGTTCCGTAAACAATCGCAAAAATTCATGCCAAAGCTCAAGCATATTGCACCAATTCAATTGTGTTATTGATAATCACAAAGCGAGTTTAGCAACCACACCAGTCCCGCAAATTCCCGCGTCGCAGAAGTGGTGGCACCACAACCAAGTTCAACACCCACCCGAGCCACGCAAACTCCCGCGTCGCAGAAAGGGTGGCACCACAAGCGAGTTTAGCACCCGCGCAAGCCCCGCTTGCGTGGGGTGCGTTGTCTGAGCGACTGGTGCCACCCTTTCTGCAAAGCGTTCACTTCCTTACTTGCTTACTTACTTGCGTGCTTGCTTGCTCACGAGCGATGCATCGCCCGCGCACCCAGCGCAAACTTTCACATTCGATTATTAGAGAGCGCCATAAAATTACACATGCGCAACAACATGCGCGCCCCAACATTCGCGTCCCACTCATCATTGTCACCCGGAGCCACTTCATTCAAATCCAAAGCGATAATTTTCTTGCCCGATTTCACCACGCTCTGCATCAGATACGCCGCCTGCTCAAATTCCAATCCACCCGCAACTGGAGTTCCAGTATTGGGACAAAGCTTTCGATCCAAACCATCAATGTCAAAACTGATATAAACATTTTCAGGAAGCTGGGCGACAATGTGCTCCACTTGCTGCGCCCATGTTTTTCCGTTGTATTGCTCGTGCTTCAAATCACGGTCAAAATAAGTGGCCACGCGGCCTTTCTGTTCGCGCATCACGTTCACTTCTTCTTCGCAATAATCGCGAATACCAACTTGAACAAGCTTGCTAACTTGCGAAATCCCAAGCGCGTTATGCATGATGGAAGCGTGCGAATACGAAAATCCCTCGTACGCGTTTCGCAAATCAGCGTGTGCGTCAATTTGCAAAATGCCAAACGAGGAATATTTTTCTGCAAGCGCTTGCATCAATCCAAATGGAGTGCTGTGATCGCCGCCAAGCAAAGCCACCATTTTCCCTTGGTTCATCCAATGCAGGCAACGCTGTTTCACCCAAGCGTTCAGCCACAAGGATCCTTCATTGACCACGTTCCTGATTTGATCAGTGGAATGATCCCCCACCTTCCACAATTCGGAACGAATCCACTTGACGGCGTTTCTGATTTTGTTTTTGGATTGATCTTGATAAATATCCACGCCTTGTGTAAACGCATCGATATACACCTTGGCTTTTTCGCGAAGCATTTTATTTTTGGCAACCACTTCAGCGGAAATATCCTCCATGGCGATTCCAATTTTCCAAGCGTCTTGTATGGACGGATCAAATAAATCCACTTGAAACGAGGCGTTCAAAATGGCGGCTGGCGCATTGGAGGTTCCATCGCTGTAAGAAACAGTGACATCCCACGGCACGGGAACAATGACGATTTCAGATTCCTCGCACGTGAAAGGCAGCCCGAAAATATTGCTGTCAGGATCGCCCGGATTGTTCGGGTTGAAGTTGGATATTTTTTCTGCCTTGCTCATGTTTCAATTTCACCGCCACAAAAGTGCCTGCCTAAAAGATGAATTGTCATTTACATTTCAAATGTCTCGGGCATGCGCCCAATAAATCCGCCGCGCAACGCTGTTTCCGTGGGGCAAGTGTATCGAAATGTGGCTGAAATCATTCGTGCTCACGCTGCGCCACGGCGTTTCTTGCTCGCTGAATCATGTGTAATCTTTATCAATGATCTGCCGCGTGTCTTGCTTCAAATACTCAGCAAAAGCTTTCCAAAAAGTTTCGCAAACAACTTCTTGGAAAAACGCCGCGCGCTCAGCCGCGTTACTGCTGGGCATTCCCCTTCTTAGCGCGTGCGACCCAATTTTTTCCATTGACGGCGCGTTCTTTCCCGCATGGTTGCTGTGCATGGTGGGTGGCGGTTTCATGTTGGGGGCCATTCGATGGGCGGTGTACCGAATGGGACTTGAACCATTTGTTGGCCCCAAAGTGTTCGTGTATTTCTGCGTGTACCTCACATGCACGCTTGGGTTGTGGCTGGGGTTCTTTCACCGATGACAAACGCGCCGACCAATCCGACGCCCGTTGCGACAGATGCGGCGGCGACTGCTACGAGCGCAACGACGCCCGCCACCACGGCGCCAAAGTCGCAGCGCAAATCCATGCCGGTTGCGCCACCGCCGCCGAGCCACAAAAAAATTCTTGGCCGCATCTTTGGAATTTCCATGGTGGTGGCCGCGCTTCTACTTTCATTTCTCACCTGGTGGGAACTGGACATTCGTCCGCGCACCGATGACGCCTACTTGCGCGCCAACATTGTGGGCATTGCCGCAAATGTGTCGGGCTACATCACCGAGTTGAACGTGGTGGACAATCAAAAAGTAAATGTGGGCGACCTACTCTTTCGCGTTGATGTTCGCCCCTATCAAGCCGAACTTGATCTTGCGATCGCCAGCCTTGGACTTGTGGATTTGGAAATCATCGCGCTGAAAGACGCCATTGTGCAACGCGACGCCGACATTGTGAGCGCGGAAGCCAAGGCCCTGTACGACGTGCAATTTCTGGCGCGCATGGAGCCACTGTTGCCGCGGCAATTTGTAACGCCTGATCAAATCGACGCGGCCAAAAGAAATGTGCGCGCATCGGATGCGATGGTGCAACA
>CAIKXA010000034.1 GCA_903831295.1 uncultured bacterium
GGTGCTGCTTCACGAATCTCGCCGACGGTTTCAATGGCGACACGGTTTTCTTCAAGCCCGAACCCTCCTCCCGAAAGCATGTCTTCATAAATACGCGTGTGTAAGTCTGAGAATCCATCTGAGAATTCAATTTCTTCATCACCCATGCGGATGGATCGATAAGTGCGTTGATTCTTAGCGCGAGTTTCTATGGGTAAGTCGTTGTAATCTACGGAAAGAAACCAGCGAACGCGCGCACGGTCATATTCCAGATAACCGGCCGCCTTGGTTGGACTGCGGTGATGAACTTTGTTTTCAACCACATTTCCAAACACAAAGTGCAACATGTCATAGAAATGAACACCAATATTGGTGGCCACTCCACCTGACTTAGCATTGTCGCCCTTCCAAGATTGGAAATACCAATGTCCGCGACTAGTGATATATGTCAGGTCAAGATCAAATTTTTTATTCTTTGGTGCTTTGGCAACCCGCTCCTTCAGCGCCAAAATTGCTGGGTGCAATCGTAGTTGTAGCACGGTATAGATTCGGTTGCCACTTTCACGCTCAACCTCCAATAAGCCCTCAATATTTCTGGCATTCAGCACGATTGGCTTTTCACACAGAGCGTTTGATCCGGAGCGCAATGCAAACCGAATATGAGCATCGTGCAGATAGTTTGGCGAGCAGATGGAGACATAATCAATTTGCCGTCCCGTATTTGCACGACGGAGTTTATCTGTATGACGATCGAATCGTTCAAACTCAGTAAAAAAATCCGCATCTGGGAAAAAACTATCAATTATTCCAACCGAGTCGTTTGGTTCAAGGGCGGCCACAAGGGCGTTGCCGGTGTCTTTTATGGCCTTCAGGTGGCGGGGTGCTATGAAACCGCCAACCCCGATTAGGGCGAAATTCTTCATGAGTTGAAAGATACTCTAACTACGTGTTTCGAATTTGATTTAGGACACGTCGTCAATATAAAGATTAGTCAGATAAAGCATTCCGCTTGCGCAAGTAATTTTCCTTGCGCGTCTTTGCCAGACAGTGCGGGGATGATGTCTTGCAGCGGCCATTTGATGCCAATAGCGGGGTCATTCCAAGCGATGCAGCGTTCGAACTGGGGCGCCCAGAAATCCGTGGTTTTGTAGAGGAATTCCGCGGTATCGCTAAGGACTAAGAAACCGTGCGCGAAGCCCGGTGGCACCCAGATTTGTTTATTGTTCTGCGCCGATAGTATTTCGCCAACCCAATTTCCAAATGTGGGGGATGACTTGCGGATATCAACCGCAACATCAAACACTTCGCCTTGCGTTACTCGCACCAACTTGCCTTGTGGTTGCTGAATTTGATAGTGCAGTCCGCGCAATACGCCCTTGGCAGAGCGTGAGTGATTGTCTTGCACAAAGTGCGGTACAGCCCGACCAAGCGCTTGCTCGAACACGCGCTGGTTGAAACTTTCGTAAAAGAATCCGCGATCATCGCCGAAGACCTTGGGCGTGAAGCAGATTACATCTGGAATAGCCAGCCGCTGGGCATGCATTAGCGTTGTGTCTGCCAAAGAAGTGTTGGCACTTGGGCAGCCCGTATTTGCCACGCTTGCATTTGTAGCGCCAGGAATATGCATATTTCGACATTATAGTTTGCAAACATTATACTTTTGCGTCCTTCAAAATCTGTATTAAGTAACGGCCATATCCGTTTTTCAGCATGGGCGCAGCAAGTTTTTCTAATTGCGCGCGATCAATCCATTTCTTATTGAACGCAATTTCTTCGGGGCAGGCAATCTTTAATCCTTGGCGGTGCTCTAGCGTTGCAATAAAGTGGCTGGCCTCTAGCAGCGATTCGTGCGTACCCGTATCAAGCCAAGCAAAGCCGCGGCCCATGATTTCTACGCCAAGCGCGTTGCGTTCTAGATACAGGCGGTTTAGGTCAGTGATTTCTAGCTCGCCGCGCTTTGAAGGCTTGAGTGACTTTGCCAAACCGACAACATGCTCGTCATAGAAATACAGGCCAGTGACGGCGTAATTTGACTTGGGTTGCGCGGGTTTTTCTTCCAGGCTTACTGCTTTGCCCGCGCTGTCAAATTCCACCACTCCGTAGCGTTCGGGGTCTTGCACGTGATATGCAAACACCGTCGCGCCAGCAGTGCGATGAATCGCATTCTCTAGAAGTTTTGGAAAGTCGTGACCGTAGAAAATGTTGTCGCCAAGCACCAGCGCGCTGGGACAGCCATTGATGAACTTTTCGCCAATTATGAACGCCTGCGCAAGGCCATCGGGCGATGGCTGTACGGCGTACGAAATGTTCAAGCCCCATTGCGTGCCATTGCCAAGCAGTTGCTCAAAGCGCGGAGTGTCTTGCGGCGTGGAAATTATAAGTATGTCGCGAATACCAGCCAGCATGAGCGTGCTGAGCGGATAGTAAATCATGGGCTTGTCAAAGACGGGCAATAATTGCTTGGATATGGCAAGCGTTGCTGGATGCAACCGCGAGCCTGTTCCGCCAGCCAGAATAATGCCCTTGCGATTTATAATACCACTCATGCAGTTGCTCCGCGAATAAGTTCTGTCACAACGCTTCGACAATCCGTGCGCCAGTCGGGGCACGCAATGCCAAAGGTACCTTCGAATTTGTCCACGCACATTCTGGAATTGCTCGGTCGCGGCGCAGGCAACGGATACCGTGAAGTGGGTATGGCGGTAATGCGCGCGGGCGTGACTTTAAGCGTGGCACCGCAATCAAGCGCGCACTGCACGGCGTA
>CAIKXA010000035.1 GCA_903831295.1 uncultured bacterium
CCACTGCATGATGCCATTGCGCAAAATACCAGAGGTGAATTCGATAACGCCAATGACAATAATAATTTTGTTGGTGAAGATCTTGCGCATCAATTCCCAGTAGTGATATTTCTTGTCGTGGCCGTCATCGTGCGATGCGTCATGCGTTTGAAAGTCGCTGAAACCAGCTTGATCGGGCGTGTCCTTCAGAAGGATCACATCGATCAGCGCCCACACCATCATGATGATGGCTGGAATAACAAAGATCAGCCAGAATGCGGGAATCGTGCGGCCATCAAGCGCGAACATGTAATTCAATATCTCGTGTGTCGTGGTGGCCGGAGTTGGTTGCGACAATTTCACCGCCTCAGCGATTGCGCCGCCCCAATCAAACGCAAAGTAAACGCCAAGAGAAATCAGTGTGCCAAAGATGGCGCCAAAAGTTCCGCGCTCACGCACATGGAACCAGAATGATTTCACCTTGATGGTGGACACCGCGCCGAAACTTTGGAAGAGCATGTTCAATCCATATAGAATGGAGAACGCCACCACTAGATTCACTTTCAGTGTTCCGTGTAAATAGAGATACAACACTCCCGCCATTGCGCCGTTCATTAAACTTGACCCAATCGCGCCAATAAGAATCCCTCGCTTGCCCCCAACGCGATCGACTAGTGGGCCGATGAAAAATAATGCGAGTGCGTATACGGTGAATCCCACACCGCTAATAATTCCAAAATCTTCCTTCGTCATCAGGTCGCCAAGCGCGCCCTTGGCCACCACCAAGTTGTAGCGGCCCATATATAAAAACGCATATGTCATGCCCAGCGGAAACCAATTCACAAATCGCCGCCACATGAACCTGCGCGTGTGGTGCAGCGGGTTGGTAAAGAAATACAGAACAATGATGTAAGTCAAAGCCAGGCTGACAAGGAAGAGTTGCATGATTTTTTCTTGAGTTCCTTGGCTGGGGTGTTTTGCGACTTGATGTGTCGAAATGCGCGAATGAAATTTGCAGCGCTTTGTTTTGCGCGGCGAGTACGGTCTTAGTTTCGGCGCAGATCAAGCGCTTGTCAAACTGATTCAAGCGAGAGGCGGGCGCAAGTCGCACTCAATCTTTATGGTGAATCACCTTCGCGTTGTCCGCGCCAGATGCAGCGACGGTGGGTCGGCCATCATCTTTTACGTCGCCGCGCAGCGTTTCAACTGCGTGCGGCAGAATGTCGGCAATGGCCTCGAACATTTCCGAGCAACCTCGCGGCGAGCCTGGCAACGTAATGATTAAAGTTTGATTGATGGTGCCTGCGATTCCACGCGACAGAAATGTGCGCGGCGTTTTTTGCAGGCAGCGCAGACGCGATAAATCCATCAGGCCCGCGTGCTCGCGGTGCATCACGCGGCGTAACGCTTCAGGCGTGATGTCGCGCGGAGCAAGGCCGGTTCCGCCGGTGCTTAGGATCAAGTCAATTTTTTTCGTGGGCTCCGACCAGCGCGCGAAGAACTCGGCAAGTGCGGCAAGGTCGTCGGGCAAACATTCGCTGTGCGCAATTTCCGCTTGCAGGTGTTTCACGGTAAGCGCCGCCAATGTTGGACCGGACGTATCGGTCGTCTCTCCGCGCGAACATCGATCGCTCACTGTCAAAATCACGGCGCGGGTGGGTGTGCTCATGCGTCAACTTTAGGCTATTTCACGCTTGGTATTTGGTTAGTATGAAGGCATGCAGCTTTCCATCGCGGCAACAACCAAGCGGAGCGATGTGATCGCGCAAAGCGCGCCAACGCAAATTGCGCGCGTGGATCGTGGCGTGGTGAGCGAAGTGCTGGACCATGTCGCGCTTGAAGAGCCGCTGGAGATTCGCCTTGATTGGCTTGATGGCGACACGCGCCAACAAAAAAGTGTTTCTATAACTATGCGCACCCCAGGCAACGACGCCGAGTTGGCCGCGGGATTTCTTTTTAGCGAAGGTGTTGTTCGCTTGCCCGCGGACATTGAGAAAATAGTTGGTTGCGGTCCCGACAACGTCGCGCATGGCGGGCAAAATATTATCAAAGTTCGCTTGGCCGACCATGCAAAAGTGGAGTGGCCAAAGTTGCAGCGCCACTTTTACGCCACCAGTAGTTGCGGCGTGTGCGGCAAGGCGTCTCTTGACGCGCTTGAAGTTCCTGGCTTAAGCGCGATCACGAACGATGGATTTCGCATTGCGCCAAAGCTGATTTGCACATTGCAAGAGAAGGTGCGCGCGCAGCAATCCGTGTTTGATCAAACTGGCGGCTTGCACGCGGCGGCGCTGTTCAATACGGCTGGCGAGTTGCTTGCGCTGCGTGAAGATGTTGGCCGTCACAATGCCGTGGACAAATTGTTGGGCGCGCAATTCTTGGCGGGGCGCACGCCGCTTTCCAACCAACTGTTATTTCTCAGTGGCCGCGCAAGTTTTGAGTTGCTACAGAAGGCGCTCGTGGCCGGCGTGCCAATGATTGTCGCGGTGGGCGCGCCATCCAGTTTGGCGGTTGAGTTGGCCAAGCGTTTCAATATCTCGCTTGTGGGATTCGCGCGCGGTGAGCGATTTAATATTTATCACGGAGCCGCGCGAATGTCTGACATCGATTGATGTGAAAGTGCATCCATGAGCAAAGAACGCAATCCTGAATTTCTAAGCCCCGAAGTGCTCGATGTGAATCTTCGTATTGGAACACCGGCGCAATCCGCGGGCGGATTGTCCGCGGTGAAAGTGGCGCTCACTATGTCCGTTGAGCAAATGGGTTTGGCGCGCACCGCAAAAGTTTTGCGCGATGTGAATCAGAAAGATGGTTTTGATTGTCCTGGTTGCGCATGGCCCGATCCAGAAGATCATCGATCCATCGCGGAGTTCTGCGAGAACGGCGCCAAGGCCGTGGCGGAAGAGGCCACGCTGAAAAGAATCACCGTAGATTTTTTCGCGCGTCACTCTGTTGAGGAGCTTTCCCGCCAGACGGATCACTGGCTCAGTCAACAAGGTCGCCTCACTCAGCCCATGTTCTTGGCGGAGGGTGCGTCGCACTACAAGCCAATTTCGTGGCAGGATGCGTTCGCGAAAATTGGCGGCGCGCTCAAAGCGTTGCCTTCGCCCAACGACGCGGTGTTCTACACATCGGGAAGAACCAGTAACGAGGCCGCGTTTCTATATCAACTTTTCGTGCGCCGCTTCGGCACCAACAATCTTCCTGATTGCTCCAACATGTGCCACGAATCAAGTGGTCAAGCAATGTTGCGCACCATTGGCACGGGCAAGGGCACCGTGTCCCTGAAAGATTTTGACAGCGCCGATTGCATTGTTGTGATCGGGCAAAATCCTGGCACAAATCATCCGCGCATGTTGCGCACGTTGCAGCAAGCCGCGCGCCAAGGTTGCCAAATCATCAGCATCAATCCGCTTGCGGAAACTGGATTGAAGCGCTTTCAGCATCCGCAAGAAGTCGCGGGCATCTTTGGCAAGGGCACGCCACTGGCCACGCATCATGTGCCCGTGAAAATCAACGGCGATGTCGCGCTGCTCAAGGGAATTCAAAAAGCGATTTTAGAGCAGCCCACGCCGCGCATTGACATGGAATTTATCCAGCGCAACACCGAGGGCTTTGACGCTTACCGCGACGACTTGGCAACGGAGTCGTGGGAAAATATTGTCCGCGGTAGCGGTATCGCCGAGGAGCAGATTCGCGAAGTGGCCGCGGTGATCGAGCGCAGCAAGGCCATGATTTGTTGTTGGGCCATGGGCCTCACGCAGCATCGCAACGCCGTTGGCAACATTCAGGAAATCATCAATCTACTTTTGCTCGGCGGACATTTTGGAAAGCCTGGCGCGGGCGCGTGTCCGGTGCGTGGCCATAGCAATGTGCAAGGTGATCGCACCATGGGAATTTGGGAGCGACCCACGCCAGGATTTTTGCGCAGCCTGGGCAAGGAGTTTCATTTCACTGCGCCGCAAGAGCATGGCTACAGCACGGTTGAGGCAATTCAAGCCATGCACGCGGGCGCAGTGAAAGTTTTCATTGCGCTTGGCGGAAATTTTCTTTCCGCAACACCTGATACTGCGTTCACCGCGAAGGCGCTTTCTCGCTGCGAGTTGACGGCGCAAGTTTCAACCAAACTCAATCGCTCGCATTTAATCACCGGCGCGCAGGCGCTCATTCTTCCATGCTTGGGCCGCACCGAGCTTGATATGCAAGCCACGGGCGCGCAATTTGTGTGCGTGGAAAATTCCATGGGTGTGGTGCATTCGTCGCGGGGAAATTTGGAGCCGGCGTCGCAACATTTAATGAGCGAGCCCGCCATTGTTGCCGCGCTTGCAAACGCAACGCTGGATGTGGATTGGAGTTCGTTGGTTGGCAACTACGACTTGATTCGCGATCACATTGCCAATGTCATTCCAGAATTTGACAATCTCAACGCAAAGGTGCGTCAGTCAGGTGGTTTTGAGTTGCCGCATGAAGTCCGCGACAACAACAACTTTGGCACGCCCAGTAAAAAAGCCATCTTCACGGTTCACCAAATTCCGCATCTTGAAGTTGGTCACGGCCAATTTGTCATGACCACCATTCGCTCGCACGATCAATACAACACAACTATTTATGGCATGGAGGATCGTTACCGCGGCATTCACCAAGGCCGCCGCGTGGTATTGATGAACGCGCAGGATATTGCGGCGCAAAAACTTTCCGCTGGCGACGCCGTTGATTTGGTGAGTCATTTTCGCGGCGTGCAACGTCGCGCTAAAAATTTCCGCGTGGTGGCGTATGAAATTCCCAGCGGTTGCGTGGCGACCTATTTTCCAGAGACCAACGTGTTGGTGCCCATTGATAGTTTCGCCGAGGGCAGCCTTACGCCAACTTCCAAGTCGGTGATCGTGTCCTTGGAAAGAGCCACCGTTGCGCGCTGATGTGCGCGGATTAATTCTTACAGGCGGAGCAAGCTCGCGCATGGGCCGCGACAAAGCGGAAATTGCCTACGCGCAGTTGCCGCAGTGGCGCGCCGTGGAAGAATTGTTGCGGCCACTGTGCGTGGAATTATTTTGGTCATGCACGCCAACGCAACAATTGCAGTGGGGTATTGGCGAGCGCGCCATCATTGACGTGGCGGTGGGGCATGGACCTGCGAGTGGTTTGCACGCGGCGTTCACAAGCACATTGCCGCAAGCGCGCAACATGACTTTGCCGCAATCACCGCAACTTCACGCCTCATGCGCATGGCTTGTTGTGGGTTGCGATTACCCGTTGCTTCAGACGCGCGACTTGCAAAGTTTGCTTAACGCCCGTGAACCAAACGCGGACGCGGTGGTGTTCTTTGATAAACACAAAAATGAAATTGAACCCATGATCGCATTGTGGGAGCCGCCAGCGCAGGCGCAATTTCTTGCGGCATTTGCGCGCGGCGAGTTTAGTCCGCGTCGCATTTTACGCTCGTGCAAACTCACAATGATCCAGCCAAGCGATCAATCCATATTGAGCAATCGCAACACGCCGTAATACATTTTTTTAGCGGCGCGCTTTTGCACCCGCCACAAAATGTCCGCTACGTCCGCCTTCTTTTTCCAGCATACGTAATCCCTCAATGGTCATTGCGCGGTCGATGGACTTTCCCATGTCGATCACGGTGAGCGCCGCGATGGCCACCGCCAACAACGCCTCCATTTCCACGCCGGTCTTTGCCGTCACTTTCGCCTCCGACCATATATAGATATGGTCGCGGCGCAATTCGGCGCGCACTTGAATGGAGTCAAGCGGAAGCGAGTGGCACAGCGGAATCAATTCGTCGGTGCGCTTGGCCGCCTGAATGCCGGCAAGCCGCGCCACGTCTAAAACATTTCCTTTGGCAAGCGAGTTCTTGCGGATGCGCTGTGCAAGCGCCGGCGAAATCATCACGCGCGCCTCCGCAACGGCGCGCCGGGCGGTCACGGCTTTCTCGCCAACATCAACCATGGCGGCGCGGCCGCGCGCATCTACATGGGTGAGAATACTTTTTGCGGCCACGCGTAATTTCTTCACCACACCAGCTGTAAATATTTTCTTCTTTGCCATGATTCAAATCTCCTAATGCTTCCACGCGTAAAAGTTGTGCGCGCCAACCGTGTGCTGGCCAGGCGCAATCTCCACAAATCCCACGCTTGAAGCCGCCGCGGCAATGTCGCCAGAACCTTTGCCCGAAAGCAAATGCAGTTCGTTTACGCCGTCGACATTCACGCTTTCGCCCACAAGGCGATACCACCACATTGGAAGCGTGGCGTTGTCGGCGTTGGCAACGCCACGCGTGTGCGCCGCAAAGTGTGGCGCAGAAATTCCCGCAAGCGCGCCAAGCATTTCAAGGCCAAGCCGACGCGCCGTCACCATCACGGAAACAGGATTGCCCGGCAAACCCAAAATCAAACGCGGCGCAATTGCGCCAACCGCCGGCCGCACCGCGGCGAACATTGGCCTGCCTGGTCTTTGCGGAAGTTTGTGAAAGATTGTGCGCGCGCCCA
>CAIKXA010000036.1 GCA_903831295.1 uncultured bacterium
TGGCTTGCCGCCGAGCGCTATACCGGCGATCGCAACCTTGAAAACCCGCTCGCCGCCGTGCAAATGGGCTTGATTTACGTGAATCCCGAAGGCCCCGACGGCAAGCCCGATCCACTGGCTTCGGCGCGTGACATTCGTGAAACATTCGCGCGCATGGCCATGAACGATGAGGAGACAGTGGCGCTGATCGCGGGTGGCCACACCTTTGGAAAGACCCACGGCGCGGCGGATCCAAACAAGTTTGTTGGACCAGAGCCAGAGGCCGCGCCAATGCAAGACATGGGTCTGGGTTGGAAAAATAGTTTCGGCACTGGCAGCGGCGCTAGCACAATTTCCAGCGGACTTGAAGGCGCGTGGACTCCCACGCCAACAACATGGGACAATAGTTATTTCGAAACTTTATTTCGTTACGAGTGGAAACTCACCAAAAGTCCCGCCGGCGCACATCAGTGGATTCCAACTGATGACTCCGCAAAGAACTCCGTGCCCGATGCACATGATGCAACCAAGCGCCACGCGCCGGTGATGCTCACCACCGATCTCGCCATGCGCATGGATCCAATATACGAGCCAATTTCACGGCGTTTTCTCAAGGACCCGGCGCGCTTGGCTGACGCATTCGCGCGCGCGTGGTTCAAACTTACGCACCGCGACATGGGTCCAATCGCGCGCTACTTGGGGCCGCTTGTTCCCAAAGAAACATTGATTTGGCAAGACCCAGTTCCAGCAGTCACGCACGAGTTGGTCAATTCGCAAGACATTGCCGCGTTGAAGAAAAATATAATTGCGAGTGGTCTTACCGTAGCGCAATTGGTTTCCACAGCATGGGCCAGCGCCAGCACGTTCCGCGGCACGGACAAGCGCGGCGGCGCAAACGGCGCACGCATTCGTCTTTCACCGCAGAAAGATTGGGCGGTGAACAATCCAGCGCAGTTGCAAAAAGTAATGCATGCTTTGGAAGCAATCCGAAATGAATTCAACGGCGCGCAAGCGGGCGGCAAGAAACAAATCTCGCTCGCCGACTTGATCGTGCTCGCTGGATGCGCGGCGGTTGAACACGCCGCAAATGCAGCGGGCGTTGACGTTGCAGTTGCATTCACGCCAGGTCGCACCGATGCTTCGCAAGAGCAAACCGATGTGCATTCATTTGAGGTGCTTCAACCAACGGCTGATGGATTCCGCAACTATGGCAGCTCTGGCCACTCGTTGCCCGCGGATTATTTGCTCGTGGACCGCGCCAATCTGCTCACGTTGACCGCGCCGCAAATGACAGTGCTTGTTGGCGGTCTGCGCGTGCTGGGCGCAAACTTTGACCACTCAAATTTGGGCGTGTTCACCACCCGACCAGGAACATTGTCCAACGATTTCTTTGTCAACGTGCTCGACATGGCAATCACATGGGCGCCAACGTCCGCAGCTGAGGAGATCTTTGAAGGTCGCGACCGCACGACAGGGCAAGTGAAGTGGACCGGAACCCGCGCCGATCTTGTCTTTGGTTCAAACTCGCAACTGCGCGCATTGTCAGAGGTCTACGCAAGCCATGACGCCAAAGAAAAATTTGCGCGCGACTTTGTTGCGGCGTGGGTAAAAGTCATGAACTTAGATCGCTTCGATAAGGCTTGAGCGCGCGCTGAACTTGCATGGCATTTGTAGCCAAGGCAACTGTCTGCCCGCACTCTTACCCATAGACCAGTGTCGCTAGAGCGCCGCCCAAAAAGAAACACGCCCCAACCGTATGGCCAGGGCGTGTTTCAATGACGCGCGGACCGACCAGTTTCCTGATCGACCCTAAAAGTAGCGGGGACTGGATTTGAACCAGTGACCTCCGGGTTATGAGCCCGACGAGCTACCAGGCTGCTCTACCCCGCAGTCTTGAGTTCCCAAGCGTAGTTCATTCACTCATTCGCGTCAATGATCTTGTTGATTTGAAATGTTTCCAATTTCAATACCCGTACACTTCGCCCATGCAGCGAGTGGACACAGCACAAGAAGTGCAGCGGCTTCTTTCTCAATCGGAATTTCTAAAGGCGTTTGAAATATCCGAGCAATGGACCCGCAAACAACCAACCGTGCTGGGTGCGTGGCTGGGATTAACCCGCGCCGCACTTGGTCGCGGCATGATTGGCGCCGCAGACATCGCCGCCACGCATGCGGTGCGCTTGGCGCCCACAGATCCGCAAACTATTTTTTTCCGCGCCATCATCGACCATCGATTGGGTCAAAGCGATTTGGCGATTGAGCGGCTGCAAGCGCTTGCAAAATCAAATAATCCCTACGCCATCGACGCCGCGTTGTACTTGGCCGAAGTTCTACATCGCACGTCGCGCCACGACGAGCTTCAAAGTTTGATCAACGCTGGTGGCGCGTGGCTTGCGGATGAGCGCGCCATTCTGTATCGCGGCCGCGCCATGTCGCGCGTGGACAACAACGCCGCCATTGAAATCCTGCAAAATTACGCCCGTTCCAGCGCTTCTCCCATGGCGCGTCGCATTGCCGGTTTTGACGCGGTACGCTGGCTTGACGGCGCCGGTCGCTACAAAGAAGCTTTTGATTTGGCCACACATTTGCACGCCACAACCACCCCCAAATTTGATGTGGATGGCCTTGAGCGTGAAGTGGCGAATCAACTGCGCTTGTTGCAAGGCGGACACTCTTGGTGTGCGCCGCGCGCGCCGGCGGTGTCAACAATTTCTTTGGTGGTGTCCCTGCCTAGAAGCGGCACCACATTGCTTGAGCAAATGCTCGACCGCCATTCGCAGGTCACCGGCATTGGCGAGTACGACGGCATTCCAATTATGGGTGATGTGCTGCGCGCAAACGGTCCCTGGATTGATCAACTGCAAAGCATGTTTCCGCAACAGGCCGCCGCGCTGCAAGCGCAGTATTTGCACGGCGCCCAAATGCGTTTGCGTCAGGGCACCACCCATTCTTTCGACAAGATGCTGCTGATTTGGTTGTGGCTACCCATGGTTGCCGCAATTTTGCCTGGCGCCAATTGCCTGCACATGGCGCGCGATCCACGCGACACGGCGGTCAGCATGTTTCTGTCCAACTTTCATCCGCGCTCCATGGGTTGGACACGTTCTTTGGATGAAATTCGCCGCGTGATTGCGGCCGAGCGCTCATTGCTGCCCCAGGCCTTAACCACGCTAGAAATTCCGCATGAAACTATTGTGTACGAAAATCTTGTTGCCAACCCAGAAGCCACCTTGCAACGGTGTCTGGCCCGCATGGGTCTTCAAATGGAACCCGCCGTGCTTGCGCCGCAGGACAATCGGCGCACCGTTCACACTCTGAGCCACGAACAAGTCCGCAAGCCCATCAATGCCAACTCAATTGGGCGTTGGCGCAATTACGAATGGGCCTTTAAAGATTCTTGGAAGCCATTGGTTCACGTGCACGATCAGCGCCGCGCCAATCAGCCGTAATTCAATCGCAACCGAATCAGTTGCGATAGAAGTGGGCGGCGATCTCGCAGCGCAAAATCGCTCTGCCGCTGATCGATTCAATCCACAAATACAAATCCAAAAAAGAAGAGAGCCCTCCGACGAATCGGAGGGCTCTCTGAGGTGACAGTATCAGTGAAGTATCTGAGTCCTTAGTAACTCAGCAGTAACTTAGGCGCGACGACGGCGGGCAGCGATGCCAGCCAAGCCGAGCAGAGCAACCGCACCAGGAGCTGGTATAACGGTTGTGTACTGCGTTGAGTTTGCCCAAGTTGTTACTTGCTCTGCCGAAATAGCAGTGTTGGAAGTGTAGAAATCCACTTCCAAAGCGCCACGACCACCGACAGCAACTGCTGCGCTAGTACCAGCACCGTAACTCCAAGCGCTGTATGTCGCGCCGTTGTCAGCACTGAGGTACCAAGAGGTTTCACCAGTATCAACATTATAACTAGAAGCTTGCTTTGTCCAATTTCTCGACGCAGCTGCAAAGTTAGTTGTGGCAGTTAGTGGCAAAGTAAACCCGTAGAATGTGAGCACGCCTGAAGAATTCAGGAATGAACCCAAGCCCCTTGTCGCACCGGTGTAGCTGTTGAAGCTGAAACCAGAATTGCATTGAAATGTGGCATCAAAGGCAACCGCATAGATGCTTGGAGCAGCTGTGGTAACAGTGCTATTGTCAAGGCGAAACATATCATTTTCTAACCAAAGAAGTTGGTTAGGACCCGCCTGTGCGGCGTATGCTTCGTCGGTAAAGAGGTAAAGATCATGGTAAGCGGAGGAACTTGATCCACCTCTCATGGTCATTGATGGACCAGTGTGGCTGTTGGTTGCAGTTACAGGCGAAGATGCATTCACCTTGAAGTTGCTTGGAGCGCCACCGTACTGAATCCAACCGCCTTGGCCAGGAGCACCAACAGTTGTTGAAATGTTTCCAGCAACGTATGGGCTAGTCCAATTGTTGGTGTTGTACATAACTGCGTAAGGAGCTTCTTTATTGGTTGGATTCTTGATTGAAGCCATTTGGGCGGCAGTGATGACGCCTTTGTATGTCGCGGACAATCCGCTATCGATTGCTTCAACTCGGCCAGCGCTTGCGGCTGCTGCAATCATGCCGACGGAAATGAGTGAGAGGGAAATCTTCATGGGAACTAACTCCGAAAATGGGGAACTCAGAACACTTCTAACTGAAACATCAGCTAGAAAAAGGGGACGTGATTTGGATTATTGAAGTAAGGGAAGCGAGGGAAGTAATTATTTCTGAACGAGTGAGGGAAGGTGTTCAGAAAGTCTCGGAAGAAGCCTGATTTGCTTTCGCATTTCAGTCTTTTATCCGAGTTGAAATGAACTTACCCCGACATTTACGCGATGCAAATAATTCTTAATTCTTTTTCTAAAAAATATGCAAATGATTTCAGCGCGATTTTGGCTGGGTTTAAAAATGCTTCATTTAATGTAAATAATCATTAAGTTATTGGTCTTTTACAAATTAAGCTTCCTGTAAGTTTTTGTTCGCGACGCAATACAAATATGTAAATCGTTAGGATCAGTGCCCCAATGGCCGCTCCAACAACAGGCAACGAAACAACGCAAGTCATTTTTTCCATGACTGGCGTGACCAAGGAAATAGACAAGCGCGTTATTTTGAAGGACGTTTCACTGTCTTACTATTACGGCGCAAAGATTGGCGTGCTTGGGTTGAACGGCTCGGGAAAAAGCACGCTGCTTAAACTTATGGCTGGCGTGGACAAAGTGTTTGACGGCAAGATTTGGGCTGCAAATGGCTACGAATTGGGCTATTTAGAGCAGGAGCCATTGCTTGGCGAAACGCGTACCGCGCTTGAAGTTGTGCGTGAAGGAGCTCAGGGGACGTTTGATTTGTTGGCGGAGTTTGATCGCCTCAATGAGAAGTTGGCGCAACCATTAGACGACGCGGTTATGGAGAAAACTTTGGATCGCCTGGCTGTTGTGCAGGAGCAACTGGAAAAGTTTGACGCATGGACTGTTGATCATCAGTTGGAAATGGCCATGGATGCCCTGCGGTGCCCGCCGGCGGATCAGCCGCTCAATACCTGCTCTGGTGGCGAGAAGCGGCGTGTGGCATTGTGCCGTTTGTTGCTGAAAAAGCCTGATATTTTGCTTTTGGACGAGCCCACCAACCATTTGGACGCCGAAAGCGTGGATTGGTTGGAGCATCATTTGCAGCAATACAAGGGAACTGTGATTGCGGTTACGCATGATCGGTACTTCTTGGACAACGTGGCAACTTGGATTTTGGAGTTGGATCGTGGCGAGGGCATTCCTTATAAGGGCAACTACACCGGTTGGCTGGAGCAGAAGGAGAAGCGCTTGGCGCTGGAGTCCAAGCAAGAGGGCCAGCGGCAACGGGCCTTGGCGCGTGAGTTGGATTGGATTCGCAAGAACCCCAAGGGGCGCATGACCAAGAGCAAGGCGCGTGTGGCCAGCTATGAGCAGATGCTCAATGAGGACTCCAAGATGAAGATCAAGGAGATTGAAATTTATATTCCGCCTGGACCGCGGCTTGGCACGGTGGTGGTGGAGGCGATTGGAGTGAGCAAGAACTTTGGCGACAACGCGTTGCTTGACGATGTGAACTTTTTAATTCCGCCGGGCGCGGTGGTGGGAATTGTGGGTCCCAACGGCGCTGGTAAGACCACGCTGTTCCGCATGATCACCGGGCAAGAGAAGCCCGATGGCGGCACTTTGAAGATTGGCGAGACCGTGAAGCTTGCGTACTTGGAGCAAACGCGCGACACGCTGAGCGATAAAGACAGCGTTTGGCAGGCGATTTCTGGGGGTGTTGAGGAAATCAAGCTGGGCAGCGCCACAGTGAACAGCCGCGCGTATGTAAGCCGCTATGGCTTTGGCGGCACCGAGCAGCAAAAGTTGGTTGGCATTCTTTCAGGTGGCGAGCGCAATCGCGTGCACTTGGCGCGCATGCTCACCAGTGGCGCCAATGTGATTTTGCTTGACGAACCCACCAACGACATTGATGTGAACACCATGCGCGCGCTTGAGGAGGCGGTGCAGAACTTCGCGGGCACGGTGTTGTGCATCAGCCATGATCGCTGGTTCTTGGATCGCGTGGCCACGCACATTTTGGCCTTTGAAGGCGACGGCAAATTGTTTTTCTACCACGGCGGCTGGAGCGAGTACGAGGCGGACCATCGCAAACGCACTGGCGCGGGCGCGGACAATGTTCCAGCCAAGTTTAAGCACAGGCGAATTTCGCGCGATTGATTTGCGTTTACGATACTGTTTATGATCGCCAACGACGAAGCAATTGTGATGGGCGGCATTTCCGCAACAAATATGACGCTGTTTCACCAAACACGCTTTCGCGTGGGAGATCCGCTGGCTTTCGCCGATATTTCCGCGGCAAATGGCGCGCGCGCGCGAACGCTGATTGTGCGCGACATAGAACTTGATCGGGCCAAGCAACATGCGCGCGCGGATGTGTTCGCTGTTCCCAGTGAGTTTGCTCCGGCCGCGGGTTTGTCTAGCGAGCGCGATATTTCCACGGCGCAAGCGTTGGCGGAGTGTTTGCGCCGCGCCGGCGTGAAGCGCGCCGTGTGTGACCGGACATTTCCCGGAGTATTTATGCACGTGTTGGTTGGCGCGGGTATTTCCGTGCGTTGCGATTTGGATTTGTTTCAATCGTCGCGCCGCAGCAAGGACGCCGTGGAGTTGCAAGCCATGGATGTGTCGCAGCGCGCAACAGAGGACGCCATGGAGTTGGCGTGCCGGTTGATCGCGCGCGCGGGCGTGAACAAGAATGGCGAGTTGATGCATGAAGGCGCGCCGCTGAGCAGCGAGCGCGTGCGTGGCGAGATTGATCAGTTTTTTGCGCGGTGTGGATTTGAAAATCCGCGCTCCATTGTGGCGGGTGGTCCGCAAGGCGCGGATTGTCACCATGATGGCGATGGCGTGTTGCGCACGGGCGAATTGATCATGGTGGATATTTTTCCAAAGTCAAAAAGCAGCGGATATTGGGGCGATTGCACGCGAACCGTGGTGCATGGCAAGGTGTTGCCGCAAGCCGCGCGAATGCACGCCGCTGTGGTGCAAGCCAAGGCCGCCGCTGTGCGCGCGGCAAAAGTTGGCGCGGGCGGCAGCGATGTGCACGGCGAAACTTTGCGCGTGATTCATGAGCACGGATTTAGCAGCGGCACGCCGCCAGTTGGCGCGCCAGATTCATGGTGCGGCATGGTGCACGGAACTGGCCACGGGCTTGGGCTTGATGTGCATGAGCCGCCGCTTGTTGATCGCGGCGGCTTGACGTTGGTTGCCGGCGATGTGATCACCATTGAGCCAGGTTTGTATTGCAAAGCCGTTGGTGGCGTGCGCGTGGAGGACGCCTATGTGATTGAAGCCACAGGGGCGCGGCGTCTTGGACGTGGGTTGCCTGAGGGACTTGATTGGAGTTGATGGCGATCGCGCGGTTGCAGATTCACGCAACTATTATTTTTGCACGTTTGTGAAATGAGCGCGCGAATTATTCAACTCGCTCCACAAGAGCGAATCAATAAAAATAAGTCACTCAATATTATTCGCCTTGATCGTCGTTTTGAGTTTCATCTTCAAGGGCAAGTTCGGCGTCAAGTTCTGACATCGCTGGGGTTTCATTGCGCTCAAATCCCTTCTCGGCTTCGCGGCACATGTCCGCCAGCACTTGGTGCAAGCCTTCATGATCTGGAACAGCGTCTAAAAGGCCCAAAACAGCGTCGATTTGCCTGTCCAAATCCATGCCTGAGTCCACATGTGAGCCGGTCAAGCCGGCGTCGCCCAACGCCTCCATGGCGTTCACATACCACTTCATGGTGGGCTTCTTTTCATTCTCGGGTGGCTGCACATACGCGCGAACCGTGACCACGCCAATTGCAACAATGGGCCAAAGTCCGCGCAAGTTTGGCGGCTCACAGCAAATCACAGTTGCGGGTTTCTCATCACGCAGCGCGGCCAAGCGAAGTCGCCGCGCGTCCGCGCCAACAAGTTGCATGGGCATCACCAAGTAGCAACCGGCCTCGACTTTGATCTCCTCCATGTTGCCTTCGAACAATATGCGGATTTTTTTAAGTTCAAGCGCGGCTTGCACGCGTTGACGGCGAGCCTCTTGTAGTGGTAGACAAATGCGCGCCATTGTTCCAAAGTCCTCAATGCGTCGCGCCATTTCCATGCCGCGTTGCGCAAGGCGCTCAGCCTCAAACCATTGACCGCGGCGGAGCGCGGCTTCCGCCTTCTCCATTTGCTCTTGCAGTCGCGCGTCTTTTTTTGGTGAACTCATTTGTGGTTGCTCGCTTGGATTATTTTTTAGGGACAGTGGATGCCGCCGCGGCGATCGATGGATGTGATCGCTTGTCGTCTGGGCGTAGCGCTTCTTGTGAGCGTCCGTGTGTTCCTTCGCCAGCCTCAAGCACGGCGTCGCACACTTGCGCAATGCTTGTAAAAGTAGGGTATTCCGCACGTAATTTAGCCACTTTTTCCATAATGTTTCCGCCGCGATCGCGGAAGAGGCGCTTGTACGCCTCCTTCATTGCGTCCACTTCGGCGTCGGCAAATCCACGGCGCTTCATGGCGATGGCGTTGTGTCCGCGCACTTCGGCGGGGTTTCCTTCCGCGATCATGTAGGGCGGAACATCTTTGCTCACGCGAGCCATGGCTCCAAGAAACGCGCAGGTGTTCAGGCGCACAAAGTGGTGCAGTCCGCAACCGCCGCCAACATTCACATGGTCGCACACCGTGACATGTCCCGCCAGCATCGCGTTGTTGGCAAGAATCACGTGTGAACCAATCTGACAATCATGCGCGATGTGCACGCAGCCCATCACCAAGTTGTCGCTGCCCATTTTAGTTGCGCCGCCGCCGTTGCCGGTGCCGCGGTGAATGGAAGCAAACTCGCGGATGTGATTGCGATCGCCAATCTCAAGCGTGGTTCGCTCACCGGCGAATTTTTTATCTTGTGGCGGACCGCCCACAATGGTGAATGGGTGCAACACATTTTCGCGGCCAATACGTGTGTCTCGATCCATGTGCACGTGGCTTACCAACTCGCTGCCCTCGCCAATTTCGCAATCGGGACCAATGACGCACCAAGGTCCAATGGTCACGCCCGCGGCGAGCTTGACTGATGGATCGATGATGGCGGTGGGATGAATTTTTGTCATAAAGAATGTTTAAAAAATAAAAGATCAGGCTTCGGTGGAATCCACCATCATAAAGCGAATTTCAGCCTCTGCCGCGGATTTTCCGCCCACCGTGGCGCGGCATTTTACGGAGGCGGTTCGTGCGTTGGCGCGCACTGTTTCTACTTCTAGAACCAATTGGTCACCAGGCACCACAGGTTTACGCAGTTTCACTCGGTCCAAACTTAACAGCATTGCCACGCGGCCCGAATGTTCCAGAGTTTGACTGAGCATGAGTCCGCCCAGTTGCGCCATGGCCTCCACAATCAGCACGCCAGGCATGATGGGCGTGCCAGGATAATGGCCTTGAAAAAACGGTTCGTTCATGGTGACATTTTTCACGCCAACCGCGCGTCGATTGGCGTCCATTTCAATCACGCGGTCCACGAGCAACATTGGATAGCGGTGCGGTAAAACTTTCGCAATCGCGCGCGCGTCCATGGCTTGGCCCGCCACCAAACTCTCGGCCAAGTCCGCGGCCTTCATGGCGCGAAGAAGTCGCTGGCACATTTGCCGGTTCAGTCCATGGCCACTGCGGTGCGCAACAATTCGGCATTGCACGGGGCGACCCGCCAAATATAAATCGCCAAGCACATCAAGCAACTTGTGGCGCACGGGTTCATCGCTAAATCGAAATGCATTTTCAATTGGTCCGTTGTCGCCAATCACCAACGCATCGCGCACGGTGAGATGGCGGCACAAGCCGGCGGCCCAAATGGCCTCGGCCTCCTCCTGCAAACTAAAGGTGCGCGCCGGTGCGATATCGGTGGAGTAGTCACTGCGCGATGGATCAAAAACCATAGTTTGACGGGGGATTCTGCGCTCTTTTGCTCCGTAGTCCAAGTCGTAGGAAATTTCCATTCCCTCGCCATCGCGCGGAAGCGCGGCGATCATGGAGTCTTCATCCTCAACAACTATCGCCTCGCGCAAACGGAACACGCGCCGAGGCGCGTCTTGCTCAATCAAACCAGCTTCGCAAATAGGTTGCACAAAAGGCAAAGCGCTGCCGTCGCCGCAAGGCAACTCTGGTCCATGCAAACGCAAGATGGCGTTGTCCACACGTAGACCGGCCAGCGCGCTCATGCAATGTTCAATCGTGTCAATGGTCACGTCGCCGCCACGCAATGTTGTGCGCCGCGGCTTGGGCAACACATGCGTCACCAACGCGGGAATGGTCACGGATGGATTGAGGTCAATGCGCTCAAAAATAATTCCGGTGCCAGGCGGCGCGGGAGTGATTTCCAATACGGCCTCTTCGCCAAGCATCAATCCTTTTCCGCGAACCGTGGCCACGCGCGCAAGTGTGCGCTGTGGATCAACGGTGGTTCCGCGAAGTTGCCCCGTGGGAAGAACTTTGGTGGCGATAGGTTTCATGGCCCCTGGGGTTGATCCTTGGATGGACTCTTTGTCTGATCCTCTAGCAGGGTGCGTAACTTGCGTGACCATTGGGGCAATTTACGGATTGCGGCGATCACACGCAATTCCTCCCGAATCTCCTGAGCGGGCATTCCGCCCCATGTGGCCCCGGCGGGAACATCATTCATTACTGCGCTTTTGGCCGCCAACCGCGCGCCGTCGCCAATGGTTGTGTGGTCGGCAATGCCGCAATAGCCACCAATTTGAACGCCGTCGCCCACGGTGACGCTGCCGGCTAATCCACTCATGCCCGCGATCACCGTCATGCGGCCAATTCGGCAGCCGTGTGCGATCTGGCACAAATTATCTATTTTTGTTCCCGCTCCAATTCGCGTGCTGCCAAACTTGGCGCGGTCCACGCATGTGTTTGCGCCAATCTCAACATCGTCATCAAGAACAACATTGCCAGTGTGCGGAATGCGCATCAAACTTTTTCCATCCGCCGCGGGGCGATATCCAAATCCGTCGCCGCCAATCACGGCCGATGCGTGAATGATCACGCGAGAGCCCAACACGCTGCGCTCATCAATGAATGCGTTGCAGTGAATGACGCATTGATCGCCAATGGAAACATGCGCGGCCACGCGCGCGCCGGCGTGCAGCACACAACCGTTTCCAATGTGCGAACCAGCGCCAACGCTCACCAGCGCGCCAATGCGAGCGTCTTTACCAATGGTGGCGCTTGGATCAATCACCGCGCTGGCATGCGCGCCAAGAGCGGGAAGAGTTGTGGGCGCGGCGAAAGTCTGCAAAATTTTTGCCACCGCCAAATCCGCGTTTTCCACGCGAATCAGCGCGCGGCTTTGCGGATTGCCCGCATGAGGGGCAATTGGAGCTTGACTAGAAGACGGGCTCAATGGCTGGGTTGTCAGCGGCGTTTTTACTTGACGCCCAACAATGGCAATGCGCGCGCGGCTTTGCGCCCAAAGTTTGGCGTGTGCGTCGCTGGTGATAAATGTCGCCTGCTTTTCGGTTGCATCATTGAGCGATGACAAACCAGTGAATGCAATATCGCCATCGCCTTCAAGCGCACCGCCCACCAACAATGCGAGTTGCGAACTTGTAGTGGGGGTCAAGGTCAACGGCGCTTCACTTCCCTTGTCTCTTGGAATAATTTTCATTCATTTGCTTGATCACAACATCGCTGATGTCAATGGATGGATTGATCCACAACATGCGGCGGCCAGAAATTTGCGTCATGACCGGGCGCGTGTCCTTGGGATCGAATGGCGGGGTGGCGTCATCAAGAAACACGGCGTCAATCAGTTGCGCCTTGCAAATGTCACCCAACGAAGACTTGATGGCTTGATATGTGTTGCGTAGAAGAAGGGATTTTTCCATCTCGAATTTTTTCCGTGAAAATTCATCGTAAGCCTTATAGTTTCCAATGGCCTCCTCGATTTTTTTGGAAGTCTCAAAGAATCCCGGCGTATCGGGCTTAAAATTTTCCAATTCAGCCTGCAGAGCCTGCACGGATTGACCCAATTTTTCATTTTTGGCGGTGAGTTCTTTCAGCGTCTCTTCCAAGCGCTTTTCGCCGGCTTTGTGCTCATCCAAGCCGTTGTACAAGCGCGCCAAATCCACAGTGGCGATGGCGGTGGGTTTCTCAAACGTGTTGAAAGCCCATAAAGAAATCGCGGCAAGCGCCACGAACAATGTGATTGGCAGGAAAGAAAATCTACGCATGTGAATTCTCCAAAGTGTTGTTAGTTGATTTCATCGGACGTGAATGCAGTTGACTATGCGACGGGAGGCGAGTGGCGCGGATGTGACACGCAAGTGAATATTATTTTTTGGCGGGACCCACGGATGCGGGAGCGGTGGCATGTGTGTTGTTCATCTTCACAATCAACTTGTCGCTGACATCCGTTGAAGGGCTTGCGAAAATAATTTGACGGCGACCAATTTGTTCCAGCACTTGCTGAGCCAAGGGTGCCTTGACTTCACGGCTGGTGACGATGTTGTTGATTCCATCGTTCACAATGATGTAGTCATAACCCTCGCTCTCGGCGAGTTTGGCGCTTTCTTCGCGTAAATTGCGATAAATACTTTGCCACATCAAACTATTTTCACGGTCCAATTCTGCGCCTTTCAGGGTGGCCCATTGCTCAAGTTGAAGTTGCTCCAGCACAACTTGCTCGGCAATACGTTGTTGCTCCGCACCGTCGGTGGCGGCGGAAGCTTGCTGCACTTCGGCTTCAAGTTTTTTCTTTCGGCTGTCGGCCTCGTCGCGCATTTGATTTTGCAGCGCGGTGAGTTGCACTTCCCAGTCGGCTTTTTCCTGCAGTTTGTCCAGCACTCTTCCCAAATCAATGCTGCCAATTCGGGTGGCTTGCGCGGGCGCAACTGGACGGCTCACGCCCCAGGCGAATGATCCCAAACCAAAGGCGATGAGCGAGGCGATGACGACGGTTTGTGCGTTGGAATTTTTCATGATGGTCTTCCTTATAAATAGAAATAGCGAAAGGGAGAGTGTAAGTGCCACGTTCAAAGTTTGCCCAGCGATTTCACCCGTAATTGAGGCCGCGATTGGGCCGATCAAGACGCGCGCAATTTAGAATGGAAGCTCGGCATTAAACGAGAACACCTGCGTTTCGTCGGTGCTTTCCTTCATTAAAGGAACCGCGAAATCCAGCGCGATTGGAGCGGGACCAAGCGCGCCAATGTACAAGCGCAAGCCAACTCCAACGCTGGCGCGATATTCCGTGAAGCCAACTGGATTTGGAATGTCGCCTGCATAGTCGTTGCCAGTGACGGTTCCAGAATCAACGAAAGCCACGGCGGTGATGACATCTTGAAAGATGGGCGTTTCATATTGCGTGCCTGCGAAGAACATGAATTGACCACCGATACTTGTGGCAGGGGCGCCGTTGCTGGGTCCTTGCGTGGTTGGTGGATAAGAGTTCGGGTAGCCCTGCAACTGATAGGTCACAGGACTGATGGTGCGGAATGCGAAGCCGCGCAATGATCGGCCGCCCAAATAGAAGCGTTCGAACACCGGCGCGTTGTCGCTAGTGATATATCCAAATTGTGAATTTAAGCGCAGCGTGGTTTTGCGTCCCAGAAAGTCCTCGTCCAATGTGAGGAATGTGGTGTAGCTGCCGCGGACCATTGGAAAACTGTACGCGCCCGCGTACATGCTGCCCGTGACTTCGGCGACGGATCCAGAACCTGGACGACTTTTACTGTCGATGGTGTTTCGCGAAAGGGAAAGTGAGAGCACGCCAAATTGACTTGGACCCGCTTGATCATTCACAACCACCAGTGGAGTGCCATCCTGAAATTCCGTGAGAGTGACATTTTCTAGACGTACATTGGTTCCAAATGACCAATAGTCCCCAAGCCGCCGGCCTGTTCCAAATGACATCGTGGTGCGCTCTTCCGTCCACTGCGGGTACACGCGATTGCGATACGAGAGGCTGGTGCTGCCCGACCAATCTGTTTCAAATAAATGCGGTTCGCCCAATGAAATGGAGTAGGTGCTCACATCAATACCTGGCTGAATGGCGATCGTGAATGATTGACCCGCGCCGCGGAAGGCGCGCCCCGCGGTGAATTCGCTGAACGATGTCGGCACGTCGGCGATATCAAAGTTGTATTGATTCAGCGAGATTTCTCCGCCGAAACCTTGGTCGGTGCCGATGGCGATACCAAAGTTCACGCTGCCCGTGTTCTTCTCCTTGATCTCAACCAACACGTCGCGCGTTCCAGGCTTGTCCGGATCCTCCTCTTGCGGCGTGACACGAATGTCGTTGAATAAATTGGTGGACTTCAAGCGAATTTGCGTGAGTTCAATTTCGCGGCCATCCATTGGTCGACCAGGTTGAAAGCGCACCAAGCGCCTGATGATCTTGTCGCGGGTTATGAAATTGCCTTGGATCTGCACCAGGCCCGTTTCATAGCGATCGCCCTCGGTGATGCTGATGAGCATGTCCACCTCAGCCTCCTCGCCAGATCGCACATAGTTGGTGTTCACCTTGGCGTTGATGTAGCCCATTACAAAGTAGGCGGTTTGAATACTTTTTACGCTTGAGTCAATGCCCTTCTTTTGATACGCGTCGCCGGGGCGCAGTGTCATGAGCGAGCGCAATTGCTCCGATGAAAAAACCCGCAGTTGGCCATCGGCCGTCGCGCTTTCCACCCGCACGGAGCGCAGACGATATTCACGACCCTCATCGATCACAAAAACAACCTTGGCTTCTTTCTGATCGGAGTTCAACTCCACGCGGCGATCCACGCGCACGTCAACGTAGCCGTGCTCCTTGTAGAACTTGTCCAAGGACGCCACGTCGTCCACCAACGCCTCCTCATCCAAGTTGCCTTTGCGAAAAATAAAAATCCAAGGTTTTGTCTTGATTTCCGCGGCAAGTTGCTTGGCGGGAAACGCGCGATTGCCCACGAATTCAACCTCTTGAATGCGCACGCGCGGACCTTCCACAATTCTAAAAATCAAAATGCCAGATTCCTTCAGGCGCGATTCGTCCACAGTGATCTCCACCAAGTAGTGGCCCTTGCTGCGATACAGATCCTTCATTTTCAGAATGCTTTGCTCCAGAAGAAAGTCGTCGCGCGGACCACCGGGATACAAAGGAACCACGGCGCGCAATTCCTGATCGCTCACTGCTTTGTTGCCAACAGTTTGAATGTCAAGCACCAGGCTTTGTTCAATCAATGTGTACGTCACCTCCACGGTGCCGTCGGGGAGCAGGGACGCTTCGGCGGAAACAGTTTCAAAGTGGCCAAGGCGATACAGACTGGCCACGTCCGCGCGCACCGCCAAGGATTCAAATGGCTCGCCCGCGCCAATGCGAAGATTGTTTTTAATTTCCTGCTCGCTGATTCGACTCAAGCCCTTGATGGTCACCAATGAAATCGGGCGATCCGCGAAAGTTTGGTCTTCAATGTCGCCCGCGAGCGCTAGAGGCGCAACTATTGCATGGATGGCAATCAGCACAAGCGTGACAAAATGAAGTCGCCACTTGTTCGGGTGACACCCCGAGCAACGGCGTTGATTGACGAGCCTTTGCATTTCTACTTTTGAGGATAACCATGCGCAAGCCGTATCGCACATAAGGCCACCACGGGATCAAAGTTGGTTGCTAGGCTTGCGGTTGTTATGGCTATCCGACTTGACGAACTTGCCCAAAAAATTGGCGCCACATTGCATGGAGATGGCTCCGCGCAAGTGAGTTCCTGCGCCCCGATTGAGAGCGCGAAAGTTGGCCAAGTGAGTTTTCTGGCCAATCGAAAATATGCCGCGCATTTGGCCACCACCAATGCCACCGCGGTGATTGTCGCCAGTGGAGAAACAGTGAAAGCCGGCGTGGCCATATTGGAAGCCGCTGATCCTTACTTCGCATTTCGCCAAGCCATGGTTGTGCTGCATGGATTTAGAAAACATCCCGCGCCAATTGGAGCGGCGGAAAAAAATAATTCCATTTCAGAGCGCGCCACCATTCATTCAACCGCCCGCATTGGCGAAGGTTGCGCTGTGCACGCGGGCGCGGTGATCGAGCGCGGCGTCACGTTGGGCGCGCGTTGCGTGATCTATCCCAATGCGTATATCGGCGAAGGCGTGCAAATAGGCGAAGATTGCATCGTGTATCCGGGCGTGTGTATTTATGACGGTTGCGTGATCGGCAACCGCGTCACACTGCACGCCAATACCGTGATCGGCAGCGACGGATTTGGTTACGCCACGTACAAGGGGCGCCACGAAAAAATTCCGCAGTCGGGCATTGTGGTCATTGAGGACGATGTTGAAATTGGATCATGCTGTGTCATTGAGCGCGCCGCGATGCAAGAGACGCGCATTGGCGCGGGCACCAAGTTCGCGGATTTAATTTCCATTGGACACGGCACGCGCATCGGCAAACATTGTTTGTTGGTGAGTTTGGTTGGCATCAGCGGCAGCGTGGACATGGGAAATTATGTCGTGCTTGGTGGACAAGTTGGCGTGACTGGACATCTTTCCATTGGCGACGGGGTGCAAGTGGCTGGCAAGTCCGCCGTGGTGGGCGATATTCCCGCGGGCATGCGCGTGGCCGGTGTTCCCGCCATCGAAAGCGATGCAGCACTGCGAAATCACCTGGTCTTTCGCGACTTGTTTGGCATGTCGCGCAAATTAAAATCGCTTGAACGCGAAGTGGCCAAACTTCAAGCCGCCAAAGGTGACGCGGAACCTTCCACTCAATAAAATTCATCCTCAGTCAATTCATCTTCAACAACTTCACCTCTGGAAATTTCATCACAGGAAAAAAATGACAACAGCCACGCTTTTGGAAACACCGTTTCATGCGATGCACTTGCAACACCACGCCAAGATGACGGACTTCGCCGGTTGGGACATGCCGCTGCATTTTGGATCCATTCTGGAAGAGCATCGATGGACTCGCACTTCCGCGGGCTTCTTTGATGTGAGCCACATGGGTCGCATCAAATTCACCGGCAGGCACGCGCGCCGATTTTTGGATCGCATCTGCACCCGTGGAATTCTTGGCATGACCAAAGGCGCGGTGCGCTATGGCTTGGTGCTGAATGAGCAGGGCGGTTGCCGCGACGACATCTTGGTGTATTGCTTGGAGGAGGACGAATATCTGATGGTGTGCAACGCGTCCAACCGCTTGAAATTGTTGCAACATTTCGCGGCTAACAAGGGAGATTTGGTATTTAAAATGGACGATCAGACCGCGTCCACCGCCATGGTTGCTCTGCAAGGACCCAAGGTGATGGACTTGGTCAGCACCATGAGCCGCGAGATTCCCACGCTCAAGCGATATCGCTTTGTGGAGAAAAGTTTGATGGTGGTGAAGTTGCTTGTCAGTCGCACTGGTTACACCGGCGAGGACGGCGTGGAAATTATTTTGGGCGCGGGCATGGCCAAGTTGGCGCTCAGCATGTTGCTGAAAGACATGGGAGCCGCCACAAGCGTGATCAAGCCGTGTGGCCTTGGCGCTCGCGACACGTTGCGCATGGAGGCGGGAATGCCGCTGTATGGACACGAGATAGATGAGACCGTTGATCCGTTGACGGCGGGATTGAACTTTGCCGTGAAGATGGACAAGGGCGCGGGCGATGAGCGCGAAGTACGTTTCATTGGACAAGATGCGCTGGAGAAAATTGCCAAGGCAGGTCTGAAACAGAAGTTGGTCGGATTGAAATTGCAGGGGCGCCGCAGCGCGCGTCAAGGAATGAATGTCATCGCAAGTGGTTCCGGTGGTGATCGAATTGTTGGTCGTGTCACGAGTGGTTGTCTAAGCCCAACCCTTGACATGCCTATTGCAATGGCGATTGTGGACATTGACATTGCTGAGACAATGCCCGCCTTGATGGTGGATCTTGGTCGCGAGCGCGCCGAGGCTAATGTGTATCCGTTGCCGTTTCACAATCCAACCAAGCCCGGCAAGTCAGCGACTTGATTCTGTTTTGTCGCGCGCGAAAGCGCCGAGCTGAAATGTTTTTGAGTCACGCGCGCAAGCGCCGTGCCCAAGATCAGTGATCTGATTTCGGCGATTTTTTATCCGTGCGCGCCAAGGAAATATTCGGGCGACGATTGTGTTGATCGGACGCATCTTCATTGGGGCTATCCGATTCACCCAAGGAGAAACGCAAAGGCTTGTCGTCCATCATGCGCGCGTACAGTTTTTTCAAGGCGTCCACTTCGATTTGTCTCACGCGCTCGCGGGTCAATCCCACTTGTTCGCCAACTTCTTTCAGTGTGAGCGGTTCTTGACCTTCAAGACCAAATCTCAGGCGCAACACATGAGCGTCGCGATGATCGATGGAATCAAGCAACTTCACGATCACCGAGAAATCCTCGCGCGCGCTGATCTTTTCCTCGGGTCCGGAATTTTTTGTGTCGGTGAAAAGATCGTTGAAATTTGGTTCTTCGCCGCCGATGGATTTCGGCGCCTGATTGGGCGAGTTGTAGGCGGTGATCGCCTTCTTCACAATATTCAGTTTGCGCACTGGAATGCCCATCACTTTGGAAAGTTCCAAAATGGATGGCGGACGGGAATTTTCCGTCTCGAATTTGCGCGTTTCAATTTTCCAGCGCGCGATCAGTTCCACCATGTAGGCCGGAATGTGGATGGCTTGCTGGGCGTTGATTAAAGTTCGTTTGATGGATTGTTTGATCCACCAACTGGCGTACGTGCTGAAGCGCGCGCCTTGGGCTGGATCAAATCCTTGGGCGGCGCGGATTAAACCCACGTTGCCTTCCTCCACCAAGTCTGACAGCGAAAGACCGCGGTGGGAATAATGTTTGCTGATGGCGATCACCAAGCGCAGATTGGACTTGATCATCAATTCGATCGACTCGCTTCGAAGTTTGCTTTGCTGCGGGTCGCAGTCATCAGAGTTGTTTACAATTTTCCAGCCCAGAATCTTTTCAGACTCGGGTGTCAACAGAGGCGTCTCGCCAATTTGACGCATGTATGTTTGTAAATCAGATGTAGCAATTACTCTCGCCATAACTTCTTTTCGAAAGGGGGGTCCTAACCGCTCGAATGAATCATCATAGTTGCCAAGTACATGAAAACCTTACCCGAAATATGTTTTTTCTAAAACTTGTTCGGGGCTAGGAATTCCCTCCAAAACAATTTTTGAGTGAGTTAACATTGACTGCGTGTCCAGTTCCAGCGATCTCACCCCAATTTTGAAGGATTGGCTGTGGCAATCCGGGCGCTTTGGGGCCCGGACCCTGTCTGGGCACGATGGCAGGCTCTTAATACAGGTGCGCTTAGAGCTTGGAATTATTCAAATGGAGGCCGATGGGCGACCCGATGGCAACGCTTCGGGTGGATTTGGGTCCGTCTTGGATCGGGTCCGTTCGCAACTGGAAGGATCCGGCAACATCGCCGCGCTTGGCGGCGCATGCGTTGATCCGGACGATGCCTCCGACTTGGTTGGTGAACTTTTGCTTTTTCGCCAGCGCGCCATGGCATGCGCGGTTTTGGAATTATGGCCGCGTGTTCGCCGGGACGCGATGCACAACATTGCAATTTTAGAATTGCTTTGCGCCCGCGGCGCCGACAGCGCGGAACGCGCGCGTTATGAATCATGGCGCGCCAATGAAATTAAAATGCAAACTCGCGCCGAAGTTGCAGTGGCGATGTTGGCGGGTAGAAAATCAGAGGCCGGCACGGCGATTGACCATGGTCTGGATGCGTTGAAAAAATCATTCGCGCGCGCCGGAGCTCCGCAAGAATTTGAACAATCAATTGAAGCGCAGTACTTGCGCGGGTTGCGTGAATCGCTCACATTGAAATTGCCATCGAGCCAACGCATTGAAATTGAGCGGCGAATGTTGGCGGCCATCCGCGGCGAGAACTTTGAGTTGGCTGCAATTCTTCGAGATGAACTGCGGCAGATGGGACCTGCATTATGATGTGGACCCAATACATTTGCGCTGGTTGTTTCGCGGTATTTGGATTGGGGTGCGTGATGGTGACGCCGCTTGGCTTGCCTGGAACTTGGATCATGATTGGAGTGGCCGGGGCCACCGACGCCGTGGTGATGTGGATGTGGCCGGCGCTGCCCATGCCCTTTGGAGTTTCGGCGCTGGTGATCGCGGTTCTTGCGGGAACAGCGGGTGAAATAGTTGAATTTGTGGCCGGCGCGTTGGGCGCCAAGGCTGGCGGCGCCTCGCGCAAAGGTGCGGTTGGCAGCATGATTGGAAGCATTGTTGGCTTGATCATTGGAACCGTTTTAATTCCAATTCCACTTGCGGGCTCCGCAATTGGCGCCATCGCGGGCGCGATTGTTGGCGCCATCGCGGGTGAAAAAATGCACGGACGTGAAATGAAGAATTCTCTCAAGCCCGCGGCGGGTGCGGCCATTGGAAGAATTCTTGGCGCGCTTTCCAAAGCCCCGTTTGCGCTGGTGGCGTGGAGTGTGTTGATGTGGGACGCGTTCACTTAATTTGCATTGCGTTGTTCATGTGGCGCTGATGCGCTGGAGTTGTTGCACGAGTGTTATTGTTGGCCGTAACGCGCGCGCAAAAATAACAGCCGTCAAATTGCGTCACATACGCACACGCTGAAAGTCACCCGAATAAATTCACATCAGCGACATGCTCGACACGTGTCAAGCGATCGCCTTGCAACGATACAAATAGGGTCGGGGTGTGTTCAAAGCGCAGAACGAACATGCGCTCCTTTATGATTTGAGTTGGCGTGATCAATTCCATCTTTCCAGTGGTTGTGTGTGGCGCCGCCAAATTTGTTTCAGCCGTGTTCATTTCAGTTTGTAATTCTTGCGCCCATCCACGAGCGATAGGTTCCACCGTTCCGCGGCCGCCATCCAATTCATGGGCACTATTGAGCGTGAGATACAAGCCGCGATGTTTGCAAAGCGCCTGCACAATCATGTGCTCGCGCACGGCCATCGCGGTGAGAAGCCGCGGACACCTCCAACACAAAGTTTCCCGAGCCTCAGGCAGCACAATCTGCGAGCTCGCCAAAAGCCAGTCAAAATGATGCAGGCCATCGGTGGTGGTGTGGCGAAGGATTGCGGTTTGCAGGGGGTTCATTGGTCAGCACGCTACGGCGTGGAAGACATTATCATCTCGACGCCCATGACTCACTTCACCAAAATTATCGTCGCTTCGCTTCTCGCCACGCCAACGTTGATTGGTTGCAGCAGCGCGCCGCCAATTGAGAGCACCACAAATTCGGCGCAGCACTACATCGACTTTGATCAGTGCCAACAAGCCGCCGATTTAATTCGCCCCGTCGTTGATCAATGGCCTGGCGAGTGGAAGGCGCAATTTATTTTGGGCCGCGCTGAAATGTGTCTCGGCAATTTGAACGAGGCCCGCCATGCGCTTGAGGCTGCCAATTCGCGCAAGCCCGACAACATGGATGTGGTATTCGCTTTGGCGGATTGCATGCAGAAGCAAAAAGATATTCCTGAGTTGTACTTACTTCTTCGCAACGCCGGCGCCGAGTTTCGCAGCGCGGAGGCCTACGTGAAATTGGCTGAAATCGCCGACAGCACTGGCGACATGGATTCAGAAAAGACCGCACTTTTGGCGGCCATCGAATTGGACGAGGGCTACGGCATGAAGCGGATCATCAGCCCATATTTACAGATGTCGCAGTTGCAGGAAAAACTTGGCGATCAGGCTGATGCCCTGCGCAGATTGCGCCAAGCCTACGGCGTGAATCCAAATGATCCTCGCGTTCAATCCGCGCTTCTTGCGCGCGGACAAGTTCTTGGGCCAACACTGGCACTGCCCGGTGGAATTTAATTTCGTGCCGCGATGAGTCGGCGCAACACACGCAACACTGGGGACGCGGATCGTTTGCTGGGGCAATTTACCGCGCTCGGCGACGTGGTTCGATTGCGCATGTTGCAACTTTTATCCGAAGAGGAATTGAGCGTTGGTGAATTGGCCCGCATTGTGCAAGTGCCGCAAAGCACCGCCAGTCGCCATTTAAAACCGTTGCTTGATGGTGGTTGGATTGCTAGGCGCAGTGAAGGCACCGCGGGCTTGTATCGCATGCCCAACGCCACCATGCCCAATGATTCCAAGGCGTTGTGGGAAGTGGCGCGTCAAAGTATTCAAACGCATCCCGAGGTTGCGCAAGATCGCCAGCGAATGGCCAGCGTGATTGCTTCGCGTCGCGTGGATAGCGAGGCTTTCTTTGGCCGCGTGGGTGGACAGTGGAGCGATGTTCGCCAAAAACTTTTTGGAACGCGCGTCACCAACGCCGCGCTTCTTGATCTTCTGGATCCTGAAACTGTGGTCGCTGATTTGGGTTGCGGAACAGGCGAGGCCAGCGAAGTGTTGGCTGGGTTGGTGCGCAAAGTGATCGCGGTGGATCGGGAAAAATCAATGTTGGATGCCGCGCAAAAAAGACTTGCGCATGTAAAGCATGTGGAATTTCGCCGTGGAAGTATGGAGGAGTTGCCATTGAAAGATGGCGAGGTGGATCTGGCTATTGCAATGCTGGTGTTGCATCACGTGGCGGATGTTGAAGCGGCGTTGCGTGAAGTGGCGCGCGCGCTTCAAGCCAATGGTCGATTGTTCATTGTTGATATGGTGCCCCACGATCGGCGCGCGTATGCCGCCAGCATGGGCCATGTGCATTTGGGTTTTTCCTCCGACGCCATTCGCCGTGTGGCAAAAGCCGCGGGCTTTGAATTGTTGCGCTACCGATTGCTTGGCAGCGATCCCGTGGCCACGGGTCCCGGTTTGTTCACGGCACTGCTTGCCCGCAAACACAATTAAGTTGCATTCACACGCCAATCATTTTGCAGTAGGCGGTGTGGTTGGCAATGCATCTGTCGCTGTGGTTGACGCTGGTTTTATCGCCGCAAGCGCAGCGTCAAGTTTGGTCAGCGTTTCAATGGGGTTTTGCTGCGCTTTAAGCGCGTCCGCGGGTGTTGCTACTTCCACCAAGCGGCTTCCAATAAATACATTCACAGGTTCAGCGGGCAACGGCGCGCCACTGATTACGCAAACTTTCAGCGCATACTTCGCACCTTGATCGGCCACAATTCCTTTGTCCACTTGCGCCAGCCATTTCACAGGGTCGCGGCGCACGCGGCGCGCGCATTGCCCGCAACAAGTGCGCACCAATCTATTTCCAACAATTATATTTTCGTCTTTGCCGGCATTGGGACCAGTGGGATCGGCCAGCGACTCGGCGGGCATCACCACGCAATTCATCGCCGGATACTGCGGCAATTGTTCCCGCACCATTTGCTCATTGGCGGGATTGAGATATTTGGCGCGATCAATTTCAAATGTCGCGGCGCACTGCACGCTTTCAAAACGAATTTCTCGGCCATTCAAACTGGGATCTTTTGGGTCATCAATTATTTTTATCACGGGCGCCGCGCCCAATGGCTTCAGGCACACGGGACATGTGCTCAGCGGCCATGCGCAACCAATTCGTGCCGGCGCTTGCGGCATTTGGTTACCTAATTCAAATGCAAGGCCCAGCGCGCACACAATCAGCAGTGGAAATTTTTGCATATTCATGCGGCATCATAGGACGCCGACTCGCTTGCGCTACAAAAAAGCCGCGGAGAGAAATCTCCGCGGCTTTCACTTTCAACACTTTGTCAGAATAAAATTACTTCTGATCATTCACTTCAAACTCGGCGTCAATCACATCTTCTTTTCCGCCGGCTGGCTTGCCCGCGTCCGCGCCTTCGCCAGGCTTTTGACCTGCCGAACTCGCCTCGTATACGGCTTTGCCAAGCTCCATTGCCGCATCATTCAAGTTCTTCATGGCCGCTTGAATGGATGCCTTGTCCTCGCCCTTCAGTTTGTCCTCTAGGTTTGACAACGCGCTTTCCACTTTGCCACGGCTCTCCTGCGAAATCTTTCCGCCGTGCTCCTCCAAACTTTTCTTGGTGGAGTACGCCAACGCCTCGCCCTGATTGCGCAGGTCGATCAATTCGCGACGAGTCTTGTCAGCCGCCGCATTTTGCTCCGCCTCTTGACGCATGCGCGTCACTTCTTCCTTGCTCAAACCACTCGAGCCAGTGATGCGGATTTCCTTCTTGGTGCTGGTGGCCTTGTCGGTGGCGGAAACATTCAAGATTCCGTTGGCGTCAATGGCAAACTCAACCTCAATTTGCGGCAATCCACGCGGCGCCGAACCAATTCCCGTTAAGTCGAAACGACCCAGACTGCGGTTATCTGCGGCGAACTCGCGCTCGCCCTGCATCACGTGAATGGTGACGCTGGTTTGATTGTCCGCGGCCGTTGAGAAAGTTTCCTTCTTGCTGGTTGGAATGGTGGTGTTGCTCTGAATCAACTTGGTCATCACGCCGCCGAGCGTTTCCACGCCAAGCGAAAGTGGAGTGACGTCAAGCAGAAGAACATCCTTCACATCGCCTTGCAACACGGCACCTTGAATGGCGGCGCCAATGGCAACCACTTCGTCAGGATTGATGCTGCGGTCAAGTTCTTGCGTTTGGAAAATATCCTTGGCAATGTCTTGCACCTTTGGAATGCGAATGGATCCACCAACCATGACCACTTCTTGAATGTCCTTGGGCGACAACTTGGCGTCGCGCAACGCTTGCTCGCATGGACCACGCAAACGATCGAACAAATCCTTGCACATGTCCTCAAAGCGCGAGCGCGTCACGGTGACTTGCAAATGGCGCGGACCACTTTGATCCGCCGTGATAAACGGCAAATTCACAACGGTTTCAAGTTGATTGGACAACTCAATCTTGGCTTTTTCAGCGGCTTCCTTCAGGCGTTGCAAAGCCATCGCGTCCTTGCGGACATCAATTCCTTCCTTCTTGCGGAATTCCTCGGCGATGAAATCGATCAAGCGCTGATCAAAGTCGTCGCCACCAAGGTGACCGTCGCCGTTGGTGCCCATGACTTCAAACACGCCATCACCAATATCTAAAATACTCACGTCGAATGTTCCGCCGCCCAAATCAAACACCGCAATGCGGCCATTCTTTTTCTTTTCCAAACCATAAGCCAAAGCCGCAGCGGTTGGCTCATTGATGATGCGCTCCACTTGAAGGCCAGCGATTTCGCCGGCGTCCTTTGTGGCTTGGCGTTGACTGTCGTTGAAATACGCGGGCACGGTGATGACCGCGCGATCCACTTTCTCGCCAAGATAATCTTCGGCCACTTTCTTCAGCTCTTGCAAAATCATGGCGCTAATTTCTGGCGGCGTGTATTCCTTGCCGCGAATTTCCACCTTGACCAAATCTTGCGAGCCACCGGTGACCGCGTAGGGCACCATCTTCTCTTCGCCCTCCACTTCGCTATGACGGCGACCCATGAAGCGCTTGATGCTGAACACGGTGTTCTTTGGATTGGTCACTTGTTGATGACGCGCAGGTTGGCCAACAAGCCGCTCACCCTTCTCGGTGAAACCGACAACGCTTGGCGTTGTGCGGCTACCAGAAGCGTTGATCAACACTTTGGGTTGACCGCCCTCCATGACAGAGACGCATGAGTTTGTTGTTCCTAAATCGATTCCAATAATTTTTCCAGCCATTGTTGTGTTCCTTTTCTGTCCACGAATTTGGGTGGACAATTGAGTAGTGCAAGAGGGATGCCAAACATATTAGAATCTGATTCTCTTTGGAAGAAAGCCCATTCATTTAGGCTTTGTTAGCCGATAGAACAAGCATGTTGCCGCAAATCCCACTTTTCAGATGCCGCCGCCATTCGTGTGCTGCCAAAGCGGCACCCGCGGAAATTTTGGCATGACCGAAGCGGTCGTTGAAACTCTGAATGCTCCGCTGCCTAAAGCGCGCCTGACCCTTTGGGATTGGGCACGCCTTCTACTAGATACCGCATGGTTTAGCCTATTCGCGGTTTGGTTTATCGGGCGAGTCATTGGAGATCGCAACAGTCTCTTGCAGTGGATTTCGTGGATTCCAACATTGGGGGTTGTGGCTTTTGGATGTGTGTGGCTGGCTTGTCGCGCGGGGGATCGTCGTCGACACAGATTGCGCAGGTGGGGAGGTTTGGCATGCGCCGCGTTGGCGGTGGGCGCAGCGGGGCGGGGAGATTTTAAACCGTGGAAAGATCCTGTCGCATCATCGCCACAAGATATTCGTATCGCGCAGTGGAACACGGATTATCCAAGTGACAATGATCCGCGCAGCATCACGGCGCTTGCCAATATTTCCGCGGAGCATGCCACAGAGATCTACTTGATCAGCAACCGAGGTTCAATCACCACTCCAGAATGTGTTCATGTATGGGCCGGTCCAGATTTTTCAACCGCCGGGGCTGGACCCTTCGCATGCGTCACAACATTTCCAATAGAAGAAGCCCGAGTGATTGCGGTGACTGGTCAGGCGCGTGATTTAGTTTGGGTGGCCAAGTTTGTTGTGCGGCCGCCATCGTGGAATGGCAAGCCACTACGAATAGCGATGGTTGATTTGCCGAGCAATCCAACATTGTCGCGAACGCTGGTGGCGCAAGAACTGTTGGTGGCCGTACAGCGCGGCGATCTTGGAGAGGTGGATATTGTCGCTGGCGATTTCAACGCCCTGCCTGGAAGCACAATTATTTCTAGCGTCTTTCCAACATTCCGTGATTCGTGGGCGCAAGCCGGAACGGGATTGCGTGGCTCATGGCCACGTCAATTCCCAATGTGGTCCATAGACCATGTGCTGTTGGCGCCAAACATGCGCGCTGTTTCAAGCGTCACGGTGAACCCCGGAGTTTCCAAGCATCGAATGAATATTGTGTCGTTGCGACCGCGTTAAGCGGCGAAATGGGTTACAAAGATTAATTATTCACTTCGAGTTGAATGGAAGTCCAAATGCCCGTGAATAATTTCACTTGGTGCATCTTCTTGGCAATCTCTGTTTGATCTTCTGGAAGCATTTCCAGTTTGTACCCGACAGATTTGTTTCCAAACCAAGAAACATGCCCATCTCCACGAAGCGCGTTTCCACCAGTTGTGTGGTTGAAATCACTTTGGGTTCGTAGGCCGTCGCTCACGATCATTGTTTCTTGATTCACCGAGTCAAGCATGAATGGAATGCTAGTTCCAGGGTCCCGATCAAAATATTGATAGTTGGTGTAGATCAATCGCGAGCCCGCGGTGGGGACGGGTTTCTCACTCACAAAATCACCTTCATAATCTTCATATGGATGTAGCCCATGATGCGAAGCGCAAAATAAACACTTGCAATCATCCAGATACCCGCCGGCATAAAGACGACCTAGTCCATCCCATTCTTGCACGTAATCAACCAGTGGGTTGCGGATCACGCTCATGGCCATCGTTTGCTGGTAGCGACGTTGTTCGGCGTACTGGCTCAGTGGAAAGCGACGGCGGTTGTCATTGGAGTATCCGTTTATGCCGTAATGAATGGCGCGCAAGTTATTCATGCACATTAATTTTTCGGCGGATTGACGCACGATTGAGAACGTGGGCATCATGATGCTGAATAAAATTGCGATGATCGCCAGTGTGATTATAAGTTCAATGAGACTAAAACCAGCCGCTGTTTGAAATGGGCGGGTCGCTGATCGCAAAGATTCTGAGGGGTTTTTTTTCATCCGATACAGTCTTTAAGTGGCACGGCAATTCAGCCCAAATACAACCCTCTGAGACATAACGTGTCACGGTTTTTACAAAAGTAAAAATAATTCTCAAATTCTTCGTGACTTTTCCAAATCTCGCAGTAGGTTCATTGCATGGCGGTTCCCAATTCAGGGAGTCGCTTACAACCAGGAGGAGTGGAAATGACCTTTCAATCAGGCGAAGAAGAGTGGGTTTTTATGTCGAAAGTTGCTTCAGGTGATGAAGCCGCAATCGCTGAGTTATATGATGCATTCGGGGCTTTGGTGTTCAAGTCTGCGCGTCAAGTTTTGACCCGCCGCGCCGAAGCCGAAGACGCCGTTCAAGATATTTTTGTGCAGCTTTGGAAGACAGCGGATCGCTTTGATTTCCGCAGAGCGCGATTGGTGACATGGGTGATGTTGCTTACCCGCCGCCATTTAATTGACAAATTGCGTCGCAAGAGTTCGCGCCCAGAAACACTGGGATTTGAGCCAGAAAACTCAAGTTTTAAGCAACTCAATGAGCGATCCAGCGAGATCACTAAGCCCATGGTTGTAGGTGAAGGCAATAGCGCCATTCACGCCAAGATTGCCGAGTTGCCAGAATTGCAACGCGAAGTGATCGAGCGCGCCTACTTGAAGGGTTTCACACTTCGCGAGGTCAGCGAGCAATTGAATGTTCCACTTGGAACTGTCAAAAGCGCCCTGAGCCGTGGCTTGACACGTTTGCGTGATCGAATGGGTGGAGCCGCAGAAGATATGGCTTGATGTCTAGTTTGACTGACGCCGATTGAAAGTTTGCTCATTCATAAATGTCATTGACCTGCGAAGGATTTCCTTCGCAGGTTTTATTTTTGGGACCTTGTGCAATTTAGGACTATGGCCTGTTCAATCGGGGTAAATGGGGATATTTGCGACTCCGTGAGGTATTGCGTGCCAGGAATTGAATTCACTTTGAAAAAAATCTGAAATGCATGAAGCCAACTGAATGGCTGATGCGGATAAGTGTTTGACAATGAGGGAGTGACAAGGGCTTTCAAAGGCTCTTGTAAGTGGGTTTGTTCCTCATTCGTGGTCTAAGTTGGACTGCAGGGACGAACTCTTCAAAAGGGTATTTGGTGCGTTTATGTTAATGCGCCAAATAAACAAGGTTAAAGGGCAAGGGCTCTTGAGCCGATGGAGATTGAATCATGACTACTCCTGAACCAATGCGACGAGATGAAATGCTTGAAATGGCCTCTTTGGATGCTTTGGGCATGCTCGAGGCGGATGAAGCCGCTTATTTTAGTCGAAGTTTTCTAGAAGCCCCCCGCATGGTGCAAGAAGAAATTCGTGCGTTGCAAGCCAGTATTGCCGCAGATCTTCATTTGGTCTCTGATGAGGAACCGCCTGCGTTCCTGCGCAACAAAGTAATTGGCGCGGTGTTGGCCGAAATTGACGACGCAAGCCAAGGACTTGCACCTATCGCAACCATTGGCGCATTGCGAAAGGCGCGTGTGGAAAAATCACCGGTTGAATCCAATTCAATGCGAAGCGCTGAGGATTTTGACGACGTTGAAAAGCATTTGCAGGTGGAGCGTCGCGCGATTCGTGTTCGCTCAATGAATCGTTCGCTGATGGCTTGGCGCGCGGCCTCTGTTGGCTTGGCGGCTTCGCTTCTTGCAACATTCTTCTGGCTCAGTCTGATTGCGAATCAGGCGATGAAGATCACGCAGTTGGCGCAGGGTGACAGCGCGCATAAAGAATTAAACACGTTGCTTGGTCCGGGTCTTGAAACATTCTTGACGGCCTCGTGTGATTATTGGGCTTTCACGTCCACGCGCGCCGAGTTGAATTGCACTGGAACATTGATGGTGATGAAGACTGGCGAGTCATTCTTTCAAGCCTATGGTTTGCCTACGAATGGTGAATACACATTGCAAGTGAAGTCAGGCGATGGCGTGACAATTCTTGGCAAACTCACAGGTGGCGGCAAAATTACTGGAGCTCGCTTTGAATCTAAGAATTTCCAAGGGGCGCTGGAACTGCAGTTGGTTGACGCCAACAAGCAAGTTGTGATGCGAGGTGTTCGAAACGTTTGATGTTGGATGTTTCCTGGATCAACCCAGGGTTTGCGCCAGAGTTTGCGCCGGAGTTTGCGGATTACATTCACAATCTTAAAGCCGAGCCTTCAATACGTTGAAGGCTCGGTTTTCTTTTGGCCTCGGTTTTCTTTTTACCATGCGTTACCTTGTAGGCATGGTGATCTGGTTCAACGGTTCGTTTATTGGCTCCGACAATGCGGCACTCTCTCCGCTTGATGCGGGCTTGCAACATGGAGTGGGATTGTTCGAAACGCTGCAAGCTAAAAATGGCAAAGTGTTTCGCTTGCTAGATCATTTGGAGCGCTTGCGTCGCAGCGCCACGGAGTTGGAGTTGATGAGTTCGTTGCATATTGAACCTTTGGCGCAAGCGGTGGGCGAAGTGGTTGCAAAGTGGGGAGATAGTGACGCGCGAATTCGCATCACGCTCACTGGCGGCGTTGTGAATATGTTGCGCGCCGCAAAAGAAGCCGCCACCGATGGAAAGCCGGAGCCCGCGCCTGTGCAAACGGATCCAACATTGTTGATCGTGGCCACAGCGGCCACGCCGTTTCCTGCGGAGTTGTTTGAGCGCGGCGTGGGCGTGATGGTTTCAGATCAACGGGTTTCACATTCCGATCGATTCGCGGCGCACAAAACTTTGGCATATTGGCCAAGGTTGTTCGCCTTGCGGCAAGCGGCTCGCAATGGCGCCAGTGAGTCGATTTGGTTTGACACGCGCGGACATTTGGCGTGCGGTTGCACCAGCAATGTATTTTTGGTCAAGGGAGGCGAATTGCTTACTCCACCGTCAGGAGATGAGGACAACACCAGCCCAGTGTTGCCGGGAATTTCGCGTCGAACTGTGATTGAAATTGCCCAGGAGCAAGGCGTGCAAGTGCGGCGCAAGTCGTTGACAATTGATGATGTGTTGGCCGCGGAGGAATGTTTTTTAACTAATGCCGCATGGGGCGTCTTGCCGGTGGTGCGGGTGGAAAAAGCCACAATTGGCGGCGCAAAACCAGGTGTTTTAACTCGACAGATGCGTGAAAAATGGCTGCTTCGGGTGGCGCGGGAATGCGCTGCGCCTGCCGCATAATTGGACCATTGTGGACAACCTGACGCATGGTGGTGACGGGGCGCCGGGTGATTACCATTGGCTTGTTCGCTGACCAATACTTGAAGAGGAGCTTCAGTGCCCGACGATATTCACGCCAAGGAAAGGCCGCAGTTTGTTCACCTTCACTTGCACAGCGAGTACAGCTTGCTCGATGGTGGCAATCGCATGGAGCGTTTGGTCGAGCGCGTGAAAGAATTGGGCATGGACGCGGTGGCTTTGACCGATCACGGCAACTTGCATGGAGCCGTGGAATTTTACAACGCGGCCCGCGACGTGGGAGTGAAACCTATTTTAGGAATCGAGGCCTATGTGGCTTTGGGGGATCGCGCGGATCGAACCCACACAGGATTTAAAGATGGCGGGTTCCATCTGGTGTTGCTCGCGGAGAATCTTGCGGGCTGGCGCAACTTGATGAAGTTGAGCACGGACGCTTACTTAAACGGATTTTATTACAAGCCGCGCATGGACAAGAGCACGCTTGAAATGTGGAGCGATGGAATCATCGCCATCAACGGCCATCTTGGTTCAAGCATCGCGCATCACTTGAGTCTGTTCGCGCAAACTCAGGACGAGAAACATTGGTCCGACGCGCGCGCCGAGGCACTGTGGCACGCCAAGACATTCGGCAAAAATGATCGTGGAGAGCCGCGTTTTTACATTGAATTACAGCGGCATAACCAGGATCAATGGCGCATCGATCCGTTGCTGCAAAAGTTGGCCAAGGAATTGAAATTGCCGATGGTGTGCGACAACGACGCGCATTTTTTACGCCAGGAAGATCATGACACGCACGACACTTTGTGCTGCATCAGCATGGCCAAGAACAAGGACACGCCCGATCGCATCAAGTATCCGGAGCAGTTGTATGTGAAGAGCCCAGAGGAGATGTCCACGCTGTTCGCGGATGTTCCTGAGTCGATAGAGAACGCGTGCGCCATCGCGGCGCGCTGCAACGTGGAATTGCCACATGGTGAAAGCCACGCGCCGATTGTGCGCGTGCAAAAGACAAAGCAGAAAAAAAGCGCTAGCACGCTGGACGAAACCGAGGTCTTTAAACAATTTTGTTGCGCCTATGAATTGAAACCGTTCGACGCAACCAACGCGTCGGCGAAGGATCGTGCCACGGCCAAATTGGAATGCGATGAGTCGTTGGCCGAGTTGGCGGCGGCGGGGCTTGTGTGGCGCTATGGTGGAGCAGGAATTACTCCGGTCATCAAAGCGCGCCTAGAGCGTGAGTTGAAAATCTTGGCGGACAAAAGTATCTCGGCCTACTTTTTAATTGTTTGGGATTTTGTGAATTGGGCCAGGCAGCAAGGTATTCCCGCCATCGCCAGAGGTAGTGGCGTGGGCACCATGGTGGGTTATGTGCTGGGACTTTCCAACGCATGTCCCGAGCGATTTGGGCTGTTATTTGAGCGTTTTACCGATCCCGATCGCAATGAATATCCAGATATCGACGTGGACATTTGCCAAGACGGGCGCGCCAAAGTGCTTGAGTATGTGCGCCAAAAATATGGACATGTGGCGCAGATCATCACCTTTGGAAGATTGAAAGCCAAGGCCGCGGTGAAGGATGTGGCGCGCGTGATGGGCCTAACGCCCACTGACGGGCAACGTCTTTCCAACATGGTGCCCGATGAATTGAACATCACACTGGCGCAGGCGATTGACCGCGAGCCTGAATTGCAAAATGCGATGAAAGCGGATCCATTGATCGCCAAAGTGTTGGAGCATGCGCAAGCGCTTGAAGGACACGCTCGCAACGCCAGCATTCACGCCGCGGGCGTGGTGATTGCGACGCGGCCGTTGGATGAGATTGTTCCATTATGCCTAGCTACCGGCAAGGGCGAGGAAGTGGTGACGCAATGGGACGGACCAACTTGCGAACAAGCTGGTTTGTTGAAAATGGATTTTCTTGGTCTGCGCACGTTGACCACTATTGAACGTTGCCGACAAATGATTCGTGGCGGACTTGATGAGGCCGCGATTTGGAGCGCGGTGGGACGAACTCAAGGCGATGGTGGACCGCATCCACTTGATCTTGATCGGATCTCCACGGAAGATCAAAGGGTGTTGGCGTTGTTTCGCCGCGGCGACACCATGGGTATTTTTCAGTTTGAATCTGGCGGCATGCGCAAGTTGTTGGTGGATATGCAGCCCGATCGTTTAGAGGATTTAATCGCGGCAAACGCCTTGTTTCGGCCGGGCCCGATGGAATTGATTTCGGACTTCAACTCGCGCAAAAATAAACGCCAACCCGTGCCCAAGTTGCACGAGATGGTGGATCGATTGACGGCCGAGACCTATGGAATCATGGTGTATCAAGAGCAAGTCATGCAGGTGTTGCATCAACTTGGCGGCATACCGCTTCGCGCGGCGTACACCATCATCAAGGCCATTAGTAAAAAGAAAACGGATGTGATTGAATCGGCGCGTGCAGATTTTGTCGCGGGTTCCATCACGCGCGGAGTGGATCAACAAGACGCGGCGAATTTGTTCAATCTGATTTTGCGATTCGCCGGATATGGATTCAACAAGAGTCATTCCACTGGGTACGCCATCGTGGCGTATCAAACGGCGTATCTTAAAACTTTCTTCCCCGCATTTTATATGGCGTCGGTGTTGAGTTTGGAAAGCCAAGCGCGCAAGCTTGAGGATTGGGCGGTGTATTTGGAGGATTGCAAACGCTGTGTGTGGAGCGATTGCACAAAGGCCAATCCACACATTGGCGTTGAGGTTCGACCGCCGGATATCAATTTGAGCGAGACGGATTTCGCCGTTGTCTTTGCCGATGGAGATCCCGCCGACGCGTTGCATGGACATGTTCGATTTGGTTTGCAAGCCATTGCAGGCGCGGGCGAGGCCGCGGCGCTGGCGGCCGTTGCGCAACGCAAAAAAGGCGGTCCTTACAAGGACTTTTTTGACTTTTGTGATCGCGCCGATGGACGCGCTATTTCTAAATCAACCTTGGACGCGATGGTGAAAGGCGGAGCGTTCGACTCGTTGCATGGAGTGCAATCACGCGCCGCGTTGGTTGCCGCAATTCCAGAGGCGATCCGTTCGGGACAAGAGCGCGCCAAGGATCGGCAAAATGGCCAGCTCAGCATGTTTGGAGCGTTTGAAGAATCCACGCCCAACGGTAAAAAAGATGGTGTGTCGGCGCTGCCTCAAAATATTCCGGCATGGGACCGCGCCACGATGTTGGCGATGGAGAAGGAGGCGATTGGATTTCATGTGAGTGGGCATCCGCTGGATGATTTCAAGGAAGTGGTGTCGACTTTTTGCACGGCGGATAGTCGCGCCATTACGCAGATGCCGGGCGACGCCCCCGTGGTGTTGGCGGGAGTGGTGAGCAGACTTCGCGCCACGGTGAGTCAGAAGGGGCGCGATCCTGGAAGGCACATGGCCATGCTCACTTTATCCGATCGATCTGGACAATCCGACGGCGTGATTTTTCCAGAGGCTTTCGCCAAATATGGCGAGTTTTTGCAGATGGATCGCCTTGTGATTGTGATTGGCCATTTGGATCGTTCTCGCGCCGAGCCCAGCGTGATCATGGATCGAGTGATTCCAATTGAGCGAGCCCAAGAATATCTGGCAACCAAACTAGAGATTCGCCTACGTTGCGCAAGCGGACAATCAGAATCGCAATTGCGTGGCGTGTGGAACATGGTGGCTGGCGTGTTGCGCCAAGCCGCGGGTGGCATGCAGGCGCTTGATGGACGACCGGTGGACACGTGGTTGCGTTTACAACTTGAAGATGGACGCGAGGTGGTGATGATGGCCCGCGGCTTGCGCGTGGTGCCTGATCAGAATTTGCTTTCTAGAATTCGCGCCATGCTCGCCGAATTAGGCGATGCCACCGTGCACGGTGGTTGGATTCCGCCAGGCAAAAAACCTCGCGCTTGGAAGTCTTCGCCACGCAACTCCGAAGCAATGGCGTAACCCACGCGCATTTTATTTTCTGGTGGGGTGTCTACGTTGAAAATCTCATGGACAAAGTCGCTGCACATTCCAGTTCGACCCGGCACGCGTGTACACCACGCGATCATGGGAGCGAAATTTATTTCCCTGCCACAATTCAATGCGCTCCAATGAGACTCGGTAGCCGCCCCAATGTGGCGGCCGAGGCAAGGGTTTCCCAGCGAATTTGGCTTCAATCGCATCTTGCGCCGTTTGCATTGCGGCGCGATTTGCAATCGGTTGGCTTTGCGCGCTGGCCCACGCGCTGATCTGACTTTCGCGCGGGCGAGTAAGCCAATAGGCGTCGCTTTCCGCGTCGCTTGTGAGGGTGACGTCGCCTTCAATATTGATTTGACGGCCGATGGGATGATCGTCCCAATGAAAAAGTAATGCCGCACGTGAGTGCGCCTGCAGCGCGCGCGCTTTGCGACTTTGGCGGTTGGTATAGAAGACGGCGCCGCTCTCGTCAAAGCCGCGCAGCAACACGATGCGGGATGAAGGATGGCCATCGGCGCCAACCGTGGAAAGCGTCATGGCATTTGGATTTGCCAGCGGAAGTTTTGTGGCCTGATCAAACCATTGTTGACACGCAGCCACGGGATCCGATGGAGGATGATCAAAATCAAATGCGTTGTTGGTCGATGTCATTTTTTTCCTTTTGGTTTTTTTGCGCCGGTCAGTCCAAATGCTTCCAGCCATTTCTGAACACTCTCATTGTCCAACTTCACATTGCGATTGGGCGCTTGAGCAATTGGAGTTCGCCGTAAATCACTGACAAGATGTTCCAAGAATGTGGCGCTTGAAATTATTTTAGCACCCTGGCGCACGGCGGCGCGTTGCACGGCGCGATCCGATGAAACCACAATGTGTTGACGCGGATGGCTTGAACTTTCCAGCATGGCTGCGATTCGATCGTCAGCTTTTTGCGAGCCTGTCCAAATCAATGTCACCAAACTGCCACGCGAAAAACTTTGCCGCGATGGTTTTTGTCCGTCGCATACCAAGGCAACCTTTTGCCGGCGGTAGCGGCTGCGCTCGATCCAACCCGCAAGGTCCGCGGGCTCTGGACCGGCCAATTCTGGCGGTAAAACACCTGTCACATGCAGCACATTCAAGGTGTCGACCAGCAGGGGCATGGGGTCATTATGGCTGAAAAATCATAAGCATGACCGCTTGCGGCAAATGCATAAAACGGTCATGATGTGCGGCTCTTTAACTTTAACCCACAAAGGACTACTGAAACTATGGCGATTCGTATCAAGGCTAGAGCTGGTGAATCCGCGGAACAACTTCTGCGACGTTTCAAAAAAATCTGCGAGAAGGAA
>CAIKXA010000037.1 GCA_903831295.1 uncultured bacterium
CTGCCAATCCACAACCATGGCGGCATAATTTCATTGCGTTGACCGCTGACCACGGTGATCTTGTGGCGTAAATCTCTTAGTAATTGTGGATTGGTTAACTGATCTGGTCCGCCCCCTGCTTCACCACGCAACACAGTTGATCGCAGAATGCTGTCCGCAATTACGTATTGTGAATCGCGCATGTTGTCATCGGCGTTCAGGCTGCGTTCCAAGCGCGACATTGAACTGGGATCGTTATTGCCCGCATAGGCGCGAAGTTCTAATTCATCACTGGCATCAAATCGGCGCGTGGGAACTGGAATGCCAAACAGATCATTTGCGGGAGCAGATTCAAATAAAGTTCCGTTAAGTGATTCCGCATACATGGTTGCTTGGCCTGTTGCCGCAGAACGGAACCAACGTGCTCGCTCGCTTGGACGTACCAATGGCTGATTGGGTAGCCCCGCACGAAATGTGGTTGTGCGAACTGTGGTTGGCAATGGATTTGCCGGAAGCGCAGTTTGATATGTGGGATTCTCTTGGCTCGGTCGAGCTGGACCGATTGCGCCAAAGAGATCAATCATATTGCCGCTAAATGGCTCATTTGTTGGTGTAGTAATTGTTGCATTGGCAACAGGCTGTCCATAAAAATAATCGTTCCACAGGCCCGCGTTTGAACGCAATCCAAGTGCCTGCAAGAATGATGGTTGTCCAGCATCATGCAGTCCTGTACCCGTTTTGACCGGCGAGTAATACGTTGGATTGCCTGCCCATCGGTAGGCATCAAATTGAACTCTAAAACCATTTGGACTTGTGAAGCCATCCACACTTCCTGGATCGTTATAAGTGCTCAGAGTCTGGTTATAAGGATTGTCGAACAAACCAACAAGGGTGTCGGTTTCACTCTTGCCGTCGGACAAACTGTTGTTGGGTGAATTTTCCGGCTCGCTTGTCACCAGCGCAATATCCGAAGGAGTAAACCCAACCGTGGTGCGTCTATCGGCGCGCGTGGCAACATTTAAGTCCACCATTGCGGAGTTGTCGATCACGCTCACGCCAATAATTGTTCGCACATTGCGTTCCTTACCGACAGGCGCCAAGAACCAAAAACTATCCGTGAAGCCGTCACCATCGGTGTCGCAGAATGTGCGCGAAACAATGTTGCGCGGCGTGCCTTTAAATTTAAATTCTTTTGTGACAGGGTCTTTATACGAGGGTCCAAACACCCACTCGTCACTTTTGGATACACCTTTAGCGTAGGGATCAAGCGTTCGACCAATACCCATTGGATCATCAAGCTTGATGAAGTTTGGAAGCATTGTGGAAGCAGTCGCATCCAACATGGTGGTTTGATATTTGGTTCTTGTGAACCATGCATCGCGCCTCTTAATAAATTCGTCCGACCACGTTGTGTTGTCCGCCAACGGATCAGTGCCTGGTGTCAAACTGATAGGCGCGGGCGTAACGTCTGGCAACCATTGCTCATATGGAGTGCCAAAGGCATCGTTTGTGTCTTGAAACATATCGCCAGTCAGAACGTTGGCTTCTATGTCTGCAATGTCTTTCACCACGCGATATCCATTGGCAGGTGTTGGTAGCCAAGACAAGTGAGGCCAGTGGCTAAAGCGATCGCCGTCGGGATTGGTTAACCCATTTTTATCTATTCGCACCGGTTCAGTACTGCGCAACCAACGCGTGTCGCCAAAGCCAGGATTACCCAAAGGATTTCCGTTGGGTTCACCATTAATGGCGAAGCGCTTCGATCCTGTTAAGTTGTTCGCTGGAGTTGGAAAAAAATCTGGCCAATTGGTCCAGGGAATGACGCTGTATGGAGCGAAGTTGTAGCCGTCAGGGAAACCGTCCGCGCCCGTTGCAAGAGCGGTTAAATCTGCCTGATCAATGGAAGGATCAACAACATTGCTCAGTTGATCTCCTTGGCCAGTTCCGGTTTTTGCCGCTGGCTCCACACCGTAGCGAACCGAGTACATGCCTGGAGGAATTCTGTTGCCAGCGCTGTCGCCGCCAATGTATGACGCCGAGCCTTTTGAATCGATCGGCTTCACAAACAAATGCATTGCAATTTCGGATGCCAACTGATCCTTGATTAAATCAATGCGGCGGTCATCACCGCTTGCATCTTGCATGGCCGACGCGGTGGATCGCTGTGATTGCGTGCGCGCCAAAAACGCCGTGGCCAACAACACCAACAGCACCAACATTGCCGACACCAACACCAGCGCATTGCCACGGCGCCATTGAGCGGGAAAGTTTTGACATGGATTGAATGACTTCATTATTTTTCCGCCTTGGGTAGTTCCACCACAAATTGAAATACTCGGCCTTGGGAGAGCGCCAACTTTGGATCATGCAGCGTTATGGTGAATCGCAACGCGGTTGGCCATGGCGTGTAATCGGTTCGCAACACACGCTCGCTGCCACCAGGAAATTTCGCTTCGCGGTATGGCTTGTCGCCGTTGGGGCCAAAGATGGCTTGATAGCTATACACCTGCGTAGCCGTACCAAGAGGCCGCAAAATACCGGTTGCAAGAGTTCCCTCAATACGGGCGCAATCAATTGGTGGAGTTGCGACAGCCACGGTGTCTATGTCAGCCGTGTTGACGCTAGTGAAGGGCAATTTATTCGCTTGATTCGTGGCCACGCTTGGCTTGAGTATTCGAATTGGCGTGGCATACGATGGAGACATGAGTGGCTGCAACACATCTGTAATGGATGGTCCCGCAAGTCGAGTGACGCCGCGGCGCTGCGATATTGGAAACATTGAATCCGGAAGACCGAACCAAGGAATAGTTCCAGATTGACTTGAAACAGCGATAGCGCCGGACGTGGACATGAAAGGTTGATTTGGCCACGGCTGCGTGGTCAAGCCAGCAAGCGGAACATCATAAATTGCTGTTGGCCGAACTGGCGAAGCTGGTAGTTGCGCTAAAAGTGGAGTGCCTTCAGGAGTTTCAAATTGAGCCGTTCCATTGCTCCAAGTCCAATCAATCTGTATTGAACTGCAATTGCCCGCGAGCAATGGACCATTTGTCATTGCATCAAGTCGATTCACGCTAGGAGCAACTTTTTCCGCACGCGTATACCCCCACAAACCATTTGTTGTGCCCAATCCCGCTAAATCCGTTCGAATTGGCGCGCCAAAAAGTGAATTATAAATTCGGTTGCGGATATAGCCCAAGCTTACGTTGGGACTAAGCCCCTCTTTTTCAGACCACGGCAATCGGCCAGTTGAGTCGAAATTAAAATCTTTTGAAAAGTATGCTGATGTTGCGCCTTGCGCTATCAGCGCCCGAAAGTCACCGATAGTTGTTGCGGCAATGTCAACACGTGAGGCCGTTAAGGCCCGATTGGGAAAAAGATTGTCCTGTGGTATTGCCAAGTTTGTGGCGGCGGGATTTGGGGTTGAGTCTCCAGCGACATTAAATGAATATTGCGCTATGCCAGTTGTGCTGTTTGCAATCATGCCTGCGGAACCGGCGGTGCCCGCGCCGGTGACCTCTCTCTCGCGGAACCATGTCAAATTATTTGCGCTTGGAAATTGACTTGTATTTACGCCATCATCGGTTAATAAAACACATTGGCGCGCTAGCACCCACTGGCGCGCTTCGGGCTGATTCGGCAAATAAGTTGACGCATTCGCGGTGCTGCTATCAAAGTACGCGGAAGTCATTGTCGCGGTTGGGCTCCACATCCACGGCACGAGAGGTAAGAGTGAGGAAACTTTGTTGCCTACGGTGTCGGCATCGGGTCTTGCTGGCGGACTCTTGGTGCTGTCCACAAGCAATGTTGGAAATTGCAGCCCATGCCCCAGGCGAATCATAAATTCGTTGGAGGTGAATTCGGGAGTGACTTTAATCTGTTCACCAGTTGCGGAGAATAATCTCACCACATAGGCCTGATCACTTCTTGATCCGCCTCGAGTACCTAAATACACCTGGCTCACTTCATGGCCGCGGCCAAAAAATACAACTTGATCGCAGCGGACAAAGTCCGTGATCTCACGGGTTGGATCAAGCAATGGCGCCTGTGGATAGGTGGCTGTTCGGTTCACATCATTGCGAACCGCCACGCATTGAATTGCCAACACGCCGTCACGAGCGATGCGTTCAATGTCGCCACGAATCACCTTCTCCACCGCTGTAGCCGTGGCTTGCAAATCGGCGCTGGCTTCGCCAATAGCTGCAACCTTGCCAGTGGTGCCAAAGATGCGCGCGGTGGCAATGATCACCACAAGCAACACTGAAAGCGACACCAACAATTCAATCAATGTGAAGGCGCGTTGACGCATTTATAATTCCTCCACGCAGGCGTACACGGGAAGAAGTTGGTTGCCGTTGGCGTCATAAGGCGGCACAAACCACAAATCTTGAATGCCAAGCACGCCGTCGCCGCCAGAGCCTGGCGTGGCAAGAAATGAATTCACGCCAGCGGTTGGTGTTTTGTTACCAGCTGTGTTGGTGGTTCTTTCAGCAGCGTCCTTGGCGTCAAACAATGAATTGGAATACGGCTGGCGCGGCACAGGCTTTGCCAAGATCACCGGACCGTCATCGTGCGTTCGTCTGCCTTCAATCACATGGTGCACATTGTTGTATTGATCAATCATCCATTGACCAGGTAGCTGCCATGTTTCGGAGTATGTAAGTGCGGTGGGATCGGTGAGCGCGGTGGTGCTGGGACCAGTTCCTGGCACAGCGCAATCGTCACGAAATGGGCTGTATTTAGAAGTGTTGAAACTGCTACCAACTTTTTTATCAAGTCCGCCTGCTCCCCAAACATTGTTGGCGCCATCGCCTGCGTTGCGGGATAAGTTTCCCATTTGAGACCGGCTTGAAACCCACTGAGGAATTGGTGGATATTTAGAAATTTTGGTCGCATTGATTGGATCGAGCGCGGTTGTGACCGCGGCGGAAACGTAAGGCGTCATCGTATTTGGATTGCCACCCATAAGTCCGTTGGCAGGAATCACTCGATACACGAACATGCCCACCAATATTCGCCCGTTGAATCTACGGAACATGCAGTCCCAAACATATCGGGGCGTGGGCGTTACGCCCACCGCATTGGCGGGCATGGGCCAGTAGCGCTCGCGCTGTGTGAAAAACACTGCGGGTTCGCGAAGTGCGTTGCCAACATTTGTGGTTCCACTTGGTGCGATACCAGATTTTGGAATACCACTGTCAGCAAATGTCCAAGCGTAGTTTGGAAGAGCTACATTCAACTGCTGGTCATATATTTCTCGGTTGTAAGGAATGCCGTACAGGCGATTCATAAGCGTGCTGGCAATCGCCACATCTGAAAGCAGCGTTGCCGATGAAAAGTTTCCTGGAAGCGGTCCTGGAATTGTGGTTCGAGTACCGCCAACATTTTTACGAGTGCTGTAATAACTAAAGATGTCGTACATGCCTGCTTCATCGCGGTCGTTTGTAGTCGTGTCGTCCACAGTGACAAATCCTGGTCGTTTCCAAATCCAATCCTTGGCGATTGTGGGCGCGTAAGCCGTGCCTGAAATATATTGACTAGCAGCGGCGTTCAGCGGAATTGGATCGCAAATAGTCACATCGGTAAAACCTGATTTTCCAGAATAATCCTCAAAGCAACCAAAGTCCTCCTGCTTCAGCCGAGTGCGCAATAATTCCATGGCGTGGCGCGCAACAAGTGGCCCGTACACGTCGTCCTCGGCTATTTCCTGCTGCTTAATTCCCGCTGGAAACAGTGAGGCGATAGAGATCATGCCAATGCCAAGAATAAATATGGCGATGATCAACTCAACAAGAGTGAAGGCGCGGTTGGCGTGTTGACGTGTCATCGCTTCATCACCTCGGCGCGACCCGTATAGCGGTTGAAATAAATTTTTTCTCCAAACTGATTTATAAATTCGGATTGCTCGCAGTTCATGCGACTACGACCATCCGACAGCGCGGAGCATGGTGGAACCCAAGCCGCTTTATAACTTCCGCCCTTCCAATTATTCACGTCGAACAATTCGCGCATTGCGGCATCGTTGAACACGGAAAGAAATGGAGCCAGTTGAATGTTTGGTTCCTCATTCTCAATGTTGTAAGTGAACCATCCTGAGGCGTTTTCCGAGGAATTCACTTGCCTTTGCAATCCATCTTGATCGATATCCAACACCACAAATCGGCCCATGCCTATGTTGGCACTTCCACCACCCGTGATTCTGGACAGTATTGATCCGTCGGCGCTAAACATCACGCCGATCAAAGATCCATATTCCATCTCGGCGAAATTTGTGTTGTTATCGCGAAATGTGGGCTGCGTGATCCAAACATCATCATTGCGTTCATAATCCAACTGTGGAGCCGCCACCTTTATGCCCTCTGGTAAATCAACTGGTGTGAAATTTGGGTGGGGTTCAAACATATCCATGAAGTTGGAGCCGGCAGTGGCCGTGGTTTGAGTTGCGGAAGCGTTAACCAACTCATCTCGCAAGCGGGCCGCCACAATTCGTGTCCATTGCTTTTTAATATTGCCAGTCAATAGACCAGCGGAAGTAGTGTTATCCACGCGTTCGGTCTTCACTGTAAATGTCAACAACACAGGCCGATGCTCTTTAATAGCCAGCGTGCGTGCGTTCTCAAGGGCATTCATCACTTGGCTCACTGACTTAGAAAAGCGCGCGTCCTTGGTGACCTTAGAAACGCTGATGGCGGTAAGCGTGGCCAATGAAATCAGAATGCCAATCACAACCATAAGTTCGATGAGGGTGAATCCATGAGTGCCCCCCGCATTGAAGCCAACACGATGCGAAATCCCACGGCAATGCGTGCGGCGCGGATTCAAAGGCTTGGATGAATTCGTTGATGTACTCATGGCAATGTCAAAACAGGTTGGTTCAGAGGTTGTGAAAAAATATTGTCATTCCAATCATTCACTCCGTCTTTGTTCACGTCCGCCTGTGTAGTGGCCCACGGAGGCGCACCAAGATTTTGGTCAGGGCCGCACGAAATAAAAGTCCAGCGACGTCCACTGCACACGCCAAGATATTTCTCGTCATTGGTTCGCACTGTGCGATCGCCGCTGTCAATACCAATGCCCAAAGGATCCGCAGTGACAGGATTGCCTTTCACGGAACCAACTGTTCGATAGGCGCTGCGCATTTCCCGTTCGGTGGCTGGCCTGCCGCATGGAACTACGGCGATGCGTTTGCCCCAAGTGTCAACAAGATCAAGAACATATGGACTTGCAGTTGTTCCCAAACCAGTTCGTTTAAGAAAATCTGGATTCATCTTGCTAATAAATTCACGACTTCGGTCGTTGTTCATTAACAACTTCAACAGCTCAGGCATGATGTAGGCGGGTTGACCAACAGGCTGTTCTTTGATGTCATAGAAGTCAAGTTCTGGAGTGCTGTCTGTAGTGATGCGCGAAAAAACCAACTCCTGCCCGCGGGAAAGTTCCAACTCACGGATGGCTTTGTCGAGCAACGTGAATGTGTCATCCACTTGCTTGCGCTCACTTGTGGCCAGAATGCCGCCGCTGACCGCCAACACCAAGCTTGCCAGAATGGCGATGATGCCAATCACCACGAGCAGTTCAACCAACGTGAAGCCCGTGGGGATGCGCTTCAAGGACCGGTCTCCACAATGTTGTCGGCGTTCACATCAACATCGTTGTTTGGATTTTGGTAATCGAATACTGGCGATGTGGTTATGTCTATTCCAATGCGGCGGACTCTCACTATTTTTTTGTCGGGTCCGGAAGAAAGCAGCGCAAACTCCGCGCTGCGCAAGCGTGGCGTGGATGATCGATCACCATTGAGATCGGCGAGCACATCCGTTGCGGCTTGCGCGGCGGGAACAAATTCGCTTTCAATTCCTTGCGTTGGCCGCAGTGCGAAGAAATCACCTAGATCAAATTTGGTTCCATCAGTGGACAGATCTAATGTGTTGGGCGTTAGGTTGACATACCCGCGGCGGTAATAACGAATGGGTTGGCCCCAATAATCCAAAATTACTTTTGGGTATTTATCAAAGTCGGGATCGCCATCGGTGACACGAACAATATCCTGAATTTTGCCAATGCCCGCGGGATCTTTGGGATCAATTTTCTTTCCTTTGTAGCCACCTATGACGGAGGGATCTTTCAGTTCCAAATAGGGACCGAATATTTTACCTTCTAGGTTTGGACGGCTGCGAAGAATGCATTTGGATGTGTCGTTGCCCGCGCCAGAAACAGTTGTTGAAGACAACAATACTCGACTAGGTAGGGCTAAATTGCGCGAGAAGAAAAGTCCCTTAATTGTGGGGCTACCTAATTTGGCGCTTGTGTAATTTGCGGCCGCGCCAGCTGTGGCCGAAACATCGGTGGACATAATCGGCTGCAACGCCGCACCCCACACTCCGTCCATTCCAGGCGAGCGAATGCCTGCGCGCGGAAGTTCTCGCTGACCTGCCAATGGATCAGTGGGCACAGGGTCTGGCAACTCGCCGCAAATTCCGTAGCCGTCAGCGGATCGGTCACCCGCGCCAATGAGATATTCAGCCAGCGATGTGACGCTGTACCAATTTTGTAGCGCTGTCGCTTCTTGAGTGGTCCACTGAGAAACTTTTGTGTTTGTACTTCCAAATAGGGGATTTATTGGAGGCGCCAACAGATCTCGCGCATATCCAGTTTGCGTGTTGGGTGTATTTGACGCGGTAGCTGGCCAACCAAGTTGACTGGCTGTGAGTTCAGTAGGATCCCCAAGCACTGGCGGGTAATAGCCGTGGTCGGATTTAAAGCGCGACAATGCCTGCGAAATGGAACTCAACAAGAACTGCGTGTTCATTTTCTGGGCGCGTTTCTGCGCCGCATTAATGCCCACAATCAACAAGCCAACCAGCATGGCGATCACGCCAATCACCACCAACAATTCCACCAATGTGAAAGCGTTTGGTCGTCGTGGCTGCTCATGCTTATGAAAAAATGTGGCGCTTGTTTTGTTCATGCGCTCACTTCTTTCCGCCGCCGCCAACCTTTTCGATCATTTCAACCAACGGCAAGAACAACGCCAACACAATGGTTCCAATGATTCCACCAAGCACGATCACCATGAACGGCTCCAGCAAGCTCAGCAAACTTCCAACCGCAACGTCAACTTCTTCGTCGTAGTTGTCTGCGATCTTGGTGAGCATGACATCCATGTCGCCGGTTTCCTCGCCCACGTCAATCATGTTCACCACCAAACTGTCCACCACTTTGCTGGCGCGCAAAGGCACGGCGAAACTTTCACCGTCGCGGATGGAATCATGCACGCTGTTCAAGGCGCGCTCGTACAACCAATTACCGCACGTGTCGCGCGTAATCAACACGGCCTCCAGAATGGGCACGCCAGCGCTGATCAATGTTCCAAGCGTTCGCGTAAAGCGCGCGATGGTGGTCTTGCGCACCAAATTTCCCACGCCCGGCATCTTCACAAACACAACATCAAAGAAGGCGCGGCCAAATTCCGTTTTGCGCACCAATTTATAGATAATGATGAACAAAAATGGCGACACCATGACCCACACCACGCCAGGAACGGCTTGATCCTTGCTGCTGGTTCCAGCGATCCAGTTGCTGGTGGAGATCAAGAATAAAGTCAACGCTGGCAATTTCACGTCGAAGTCGGCGAAGATGCTGACGAACTTTGGAATAACGAAATACATGATGCCCGTGACAATGGCCACGGCGATGGAGATAACGCAGGTTGGATAAATCATCGCGCCCTTGATGCGGCGCTTCAGGCGTTGACCTTTTTCCATGAAGTCCGCTAGGCGTTGCAAAATCACATCCAACACGCCGCCGATTTCACCCGCCGCAACCATTTTGCAATACAAGCGGTCAAACGCCTTTGGATGCTTTGCGAATGATTCGCTGAGCGTGGAGCCGCCTTCGACATCCTCGCACACCGCGCCCAAGATTTTTTTCATTTTGCCGGGCTTCTGTTGTTGCTCCAAAATTTGCATGCTGCGAAGCAATGGCAGACCCGCGTCTTGCAGGGTGCTAAGTTGGCGCGTGAAGTTGGTCAAGATCTTCATGTTCACGCGGCCTGGCATGGAGAAGCCCATGCCCTTGCCTTTCTTTTTGGCGACCTTTAATTTTTCGGTTTTGCCCTTGACGGCTTTTTGCTCACGCACGCTGGTTGGAAACATGCCTTGCCCACGGAGCGACTTGATCACATCTTCGCTTGTGGCCGCATCCATGGTGCCTTTTTGGGCCTTGCCTGCCGCCGTCATTGCCTCGTATGCGTATGTTGCCATTTGTTTTTAAGCGCGTGCGCTTTCTCCTAAAGTGATTTTTGTGGAGTGATTTTTATAAAATTATTCTTCGCCAAGCGTTTCGCGGACAACTTCTTCAATGGTGGTTTGGCCGTCGTAAATGGCCAACATTCCGCTTTCACGCAATGTCCGCATGCCGCGCTTGCGTGACTCCATCTTCAACACCGCCGTGCTGGCCTGTGTCATGATCAGCTCGCGCAACGTGTCGTCCACGGTCATAATTTCGTACAGCGCAAGTCGACCGCGGTAGCCGGTATTGGTGCATTTGTCACAGCCCTTGCCACGGCAGAATGTTTGATTGGCAACATCTGAAAGTCGCATTGAAAGCTCCATCAATTGCTCTTCATTGGGCGCGTACGTTTCCTTGCAATGCACGCAGATGCGGCGCACAAGTCGCTGAGCAACAATGGCCTCAAGCGTTGCTGTAAGCAGGAAACTTTCCACGCCAAGATCCATCAATCGAAGAATGCTGCTGGGCGCGTCGTTGGTGTGCAACGTGCTGAACACCAAGTGGCCGGTCAGGCTTGCTTGAATGGCGATCTGCGCGGTTTCAAGATCGCGAATTTCACCCACCAGAATGATGTCGGGGTCTTGACGCAAAAAACTTCGCAGCAACTTGGCGAATGTAAGTTCCTGATCGTGATTCACCTGGCATTGAATCAATCCCTCAATGTCATATTCAACAGGATCTTCAGCGGTGAGAATTTTTGTGTCGATGGTGTTGAGTTCGTTCAGCGCCGCGTACAAAGTGGTGGTTTTTCCGCTGCCGGTTGGTCCTGTCACGATCACGATTCCGTTGGGCTTGGTGATGAGTTCGCGAACTTTTTCAAGATCGTCCTCGCGCAGACCAACGCGGTCCAAACTTAACTGCACATTGCCGCGATCCAAAATACGCATAACCACGCTTTCGCCAAACATGGTGGGCAACACGGCCACGCGAAGATCCACGGGCGCGTTGTTCAAGTTCAATTCAATGCGACCGTCTTGAGGCAATCGCCGTTCGGCAATGTCCAACTTTGCCATAACTTTCACGCGGCTCACAATGGCCATAGCCAAGCCGGGTGGCGGCGATTGCATTTCATATAGAACGCCGTCAATGCGGTAGCGCATTTTAAATTCATCTTCAAAGGGCTCCAAGTGAATATCACTGGCTTTGTTTTGGATGGCTTGCAGCAAATAATGATTCAACAAATTGATCACATTGTTGTCGTTGGCGGCTTGAGCAAGAGTGGCAAGATCCACGCTATCGCCACGGCCTTCAAGAGCGGCGGCGGCGTCGCTTTGTGATGCGTCGGCAATAATGCTGGCAAGCGAGTCATTCGATTGATAGTGCTTTTTAAGGATGGCCTCCACTTCCTCAGGCGCCGCCACAACGGCTGATACCTTTAGACCTAGAAGCATTCGAATATCGTCAACGGCCCTAAAACTTTCTGGCCCCTTCAGCGCGATCAAAACTTTTTTGGTGGTGGAGTCATATTCCAGCGGAACAATTTGGTAGCTGCGCGCGGACTCGGGCGGAATGCACTTTAAAACGTCAGCAGAGATCACTCGATCTTTGAGCGAAACAAATGGCATGCCAGCAATGCCCGCCAAAACAGTTTGAATATCAACAAGCTTCACCAACCCCATTTCAATAAGAACCTCGCCCAGTTTTTTGCCTTTGCTTGTTGTCTTTTGCAACTCAAGGGCCTGATGCACTTGCTCGCGAGTGACCTTGCCCAGCTTGGTCAACGCCCTGCCCATGCGGCGTCCTTTGAGTTCTTGTTGAACGTATTGTTCGCTTGAAGTATCGATCTTCAAATTGGGTGTTGGAGGCATGCAAATATCCTAACTTAATTTAGTGTCCGATTTCGTTGGAACATTCGACATTGAATGAAATGCAGTTCCTTTATATTGGTTTGATAATTGCGTCAGCAATACATCGGACTAATATAAGGATGCCTAATCAACGGTATTTACCCGACATCACACTTGAGTGAAATGGGTATTTGCAGGGCAAATAACTTTAGAAGCAATCGATTCTGGCTTAGGAAATAGTCTCTGATGGACCGTCAAATTCCATGCCTGGAACAGTGCCGCCAGCCTTGCGAATTCGATCTTTCAAGTCATCTGGATTGCGTGAATTTTCCACCATTTCTTCGGCCGTGATCATGCCCTTGCTGAAGATGGACCAAAGATGCTCGTCAAGAAGCTGCATTCCAAATTTTTTGCCTGTTTGAATGGCCGAGTCAATTCGGAATGTCTTGCTTTCGCGAATCAGATTGCTGATGGCTGGCGTAACCACCATGAACTCGTAGCCGGCGATACGACCTGGCTTGTCACTTCTGGCCAACAACACCTGGCTGAGAACCGCCAGCAAACTCGTGGAAAGCTGTACGCGAACTTGCTCTTGTTGATTCACCGGGAAGGCGTCAATAATTCGGTTGATCGTTCCAGCGGCGCCTGTGGTGTGCAACGTTCCAAACACCAAGTGGCCGGTTTCGGCGGCTTTGATGGCGGCCTCAATAGTTTCAAGATCGCGCATTTCACCCACCAGAATCACGTCTGGATTTTGGCGCAAGGCGCGTCGAAGAGCCTCGGCGAAACTTGGAACGTCGGACAATGAACCCACTTCGCGCTGATTCACAATCGAGCGTTTATGCACGTGGTAATACTCGATCGGATCCTCCACGGTCACGATGTGCTTTTCAAAATTTGAGTTCACATAGTCAACCATGGTGGCGATTGTTGTTGTCTTGCCACTGCCCGTGGGTCCGGTCACAAGAAATAACCCGCGGGGTCGCTTGATCAATTCACGGGAAATAGGCGGCAAGCCAATTTGCTCAAAGCTGAGCAATCGATTTGGAATAAGTCGAAGCACCATGGCCACGAATGTCTTCTGCCGAAATACGCTGACGCGAAATCGCGCCGCCTCGCTGAAACTAAATCCAAAATCAGTTCCGCCCTGTTCCTGAAACTCCGCCTGGTTTTTTTCAGGCGTAATTGATTTCATTAACGCCATGGTGTCATCAGGGTCAAGAATCTTGGTTTGTAAATTGCGCAGACGCCCGTTCAAACGCACCGTGGGCGGACGACCGACGGTGATGTGAAGATCGGACGCGTCTTGTTTCACCATCACATCAAGCAACCGATCAATTTGAACGGTGCTTCCGGTTGTTGGGTTGGAACTACTTGATTCACCGCTTGACATGCTTTTTTTCCTTGGGGGTCTTTTGTTGCCGATACATCAACTTCCAACCGCGGAAGGATCGAATGTTGAAGTTTGCGCAAACTTTGAAATTTCAATCGGGGTGGTACGGCCACGCAAGATCTTCAACTTGCCGTCGCCAAGCAATGTTCTCATGCCAGTGCGAATTGCCGCGGCGCGAATTTTAGCCACGCCCGCCCGCTCAAACGCGAGATTGCGGATTTCGGCGTTCATGATCATCATTTCGTAGATGCCGCGTCGACCGCGATAGCCAACGCCGCCGCACTCTGGACATCCAACGGCCATCATGACCTTGTCCTTTTCGGAGTCGGCGATTTCAACTAGGCGCAAAATCTTTGGATCTGGATCTGGATCTTGTTTCTTGCATTTGTCGCACAAGATTCTCGCCAATCGCTGACCCATCACGGCTTGAATACTGCTGGCAACCAAGAACGGCTTCACACCCATGTCCACCAAACGAGTGATAGCGCTCGGCGCGTCATTGGTGTGCAGCGTGCTGAATACCAAGTGGCCCGTAAGCGCAGCTTGAATAGCGATATCCGCAACTTCACGATCTCGGATTTCACCCACCAGAATAATGTTGGGCGCTTGGCGCAACATGGATTTAAGAATGGATGGAAACGTGAGACCAATTTGATCTCGCACTTGAACCTGGTTGATTCCCTTGAAGTTGTATTCAACGGGATCCTCGGCGGTGATGATTTTCTTGTCGGGTCGATTGAGCACGTCAAGAGCCGAGTACAGAGTTGTAGTCTTGCCGCTGCCCGTGGGACCGGTGACAAGAAAGATTCCATTGGGTCTGCGAATGACTTTGTTGAACGTGTCCAACATGTCCTGCTCAAGACCAAGATTTAACAAACCAATTCGAACGCTGTCGGGGCGCAAAATACGCAGAACCACGCTTTCGCCGTGGTACGCCGGACACATGCTGGCGCGGAAATCTACGCTCACGCCATCGATCAACATCTTGATGCGACCGTCTTGAGGAATGCGACGTTCCGCCATGTTTACGCCAGCCATCAACTTAAAGCGCGCCAGCAATCCCGCTTGATTTTTCTTGGGCAACTTGTCGCGCAGCACGCACTCGCCGTCAATTCGATAACGCACGCGCACATATTCAGTCATCGGCTCCACATGAATATCGCTGGCGCGCCCGCGTACGGCCTCGATGATGATTCGGTTGACCAATCGCACCAACGGCGCGTCATCGCCAGCGTCGGCGTCAACTGAATTTTTACTTTTGTCCACGCTTGACGCGTTCTTGTCCACACTCTTGTCAATGGAATCCGTCATCAAGCTTTCTTGCTCAATGGGAGCCGCGTTCTTCAATCCAATATCCAAAAACGCCTGCATTTGGCGCTTGCTGGCAACGGCGGTATCCAACTCGGCGTTCAGACGGAATCGCAAATTGTCGAACAATTCCAAATCCATTGGATCATGCACCAGGATTTTAAGCCGGCCGTTGCTCTTGGAAAGTGGAAGCACCAAATGCTTGCGCACAAGGTCGTTTGGCATCAGTGACAAATCAATTTTGGAATTGTCTTCCGCGCGCTCCAGGTTGAGAAACTCCATTCCAAATTGATGCGCCAAAGCCTTGGCGACATCTTCTTCGCAGCACGCATGAATCTCAATGAAAGCCTCGCCAATTCGCTTGCCTGTGCCCTTTGCCAAATTTAAAGCCTGGGTGACCTGGTCTTGGTTGACCGTCTTCCATTGCAGTAGGACTTCTCCAATTTTAAGTCGAATCTTTCGGGCCAAGTGAATCTCCTTCGTGACAACGCTCTCAATCACAAATGCACAACTATTCAAGACAGTCTAGTGAACCAATCGTAGTATGCAGACCGATCACGCAAGTGGCAACCCATGAGCAATACAAATACAAACAATCTGCCCACGCCTTTGCGTTGGCTAGTGACCCTGGGTCCAACCCATGAGCCCATTGATCAGGTTCGATTTATTGGAAACCGTTCAAGTGGACGCATGGGTTTAGAAATAGCCAAAGCGGCGAAAGCAAATGGCGCCCATGTGCGCATTCTTGCTGGCCCCTGCTCATTGCCTGAAATCGATTCGTGGACCGATGTGGCGCGGTTCCAAACAGCTGCGGATCTGCGCGGTTTATTGACCGAGGCATGGAGCAACTTTGACGTGTTGATCATGGCCGCGGCGGTTGCGGATTGGCGGGTTGTGGGCGCGGCGCATGTTGGAAAAATTAGACGCGACGCCACGCCGCCGACGCTGCAACTAGAGCCAGTTGCGGAAATCTTGGGCAATGTGAGAAGCCGCGATAATCAGTTTGTGGTTGGATTCGCGCTGGAACCCAAAGACGAAGTGATCGCAAGCGCGCGGCGAAAATTGGTGGCCAAGAAAGCCGATTGCATTGTGGCCAATTCATTGCAAACACTTGACTGCATAAATTCGGACGCACAAATTGTGTGGCCAGACGGGCACGTGATTTCCCTTGATGCATTCGGCGGGATTGCGGCAAAATCCGCCGTGGCCAAATGGATTGTGGCGGCGATTTCACCAGCGATCGCACAAAAGTGCCGCAATCGTTAGTCTTGCTGCTCTTGAATTGAAACATTGGATTGAATTTGATTTGTGCTTTACTTGATGTCTATATTTCAATTCTGATTCTGTGGACTAATAAATTGGATCAACAACTTTTAGGAGCTACGCAATGCGAATGGGAATGATTGGTTTGGGTCGTATGGGTGCCAACATGTCTGTGCGTTTGATGAAGGCTGGACATGAAATTGTGGCCTTTGATGTGTCGGCTGATTCCGTGAAAGCGTTGGCCTCCCAAGGCGCCATTGCCGCGAGCAGCATTGAGGACATGATCGCCAAACTTCCAGCGCCGCGCAGTATTTGGATGATGATTCCAACCGCGTATGTTGATGAAACCATCGCCAAAATTGCGCCACGCCTTTCCAAGGGCGACACGCTGATTGACGGCGGCAACAGTTATTACAAGGACGACATTCGCCGCGCCAAAGAATTGGCGAAGTCTGGTATTGACTACGTGGATGTTGGAACTTCTGGCGGCGTATGGGGACTTGATCGCGGCTACTGCCAGATGATTGGCGGACCCGAAGCAAGCGTGAAGCGTCTTGATCCAATCTTCAGCGCACTTGCTCCAGGCAAGGGAACAATTTCAGTTACACCCGCGCGCAAAAATATGCCCGGCACCGCGGAGCAAGGCTATTTGCATTGCGGACCAAATGGTGGCGGACACTTTGTGAAGATGGTTCACAACGGAATTGAATATGGAATTATGGCGGCTTATGCCGAGGGTTTGAACATAATTAAGAACGCAGATGCGGGCATGCACGTTCGCGAAAAGAATGCGGAGACAACTCCCCTGCGCGAGCCAGAGGCATACATGTACAAGTTCAACCTGCCCGATGTTGCTGAAGTTTGGCGCCGTGGCAGCGTGATCAGCAGTTGGTTGCTTGACTTGACCGCGAACTCGTTGGCCGCCGATCCAGAGTTGACCAAGTTTGACGGACGCGTGAGCGATTCGGGCGAAGGTCGCTGGACCATTGACGCGGCGATTGACGAAGGCGTGCCCGCGTATGTGTTGACGGCCGCTTTATACGCACGATTCTCAAGCCGTGGCGCGGCCCTGTTTGGCGACAAACTGTGTTCGGCAATGCGTTATGAGTTTGGTGGACATCTTGAGCAGACCGCGCCGAAGGGAAAGTAATCCATGAGCACCCAATCTCATTGCGACGCAGTGGTTCTTTTTGGAGCCACTGGAGATCTTGCGCACAAGAAATTGTTCGACACCATTCAGGCGTTGATTCGCCGCAATGTCTTTGACGGACCAATTATTGGCGTTGCCAAAAGTGACATGACGCGCGAGCAATTGCTGGCGCGCGCGCGTGAGGGAATTACCACCTATGGCCGCGGCATTGACGAGCCTTCTTTCAAAAAGTTGTCGGACAACTTTCAGTTTGTAAATGGCGATTACGCTGATCTTGCAACGTTCACATCGCTGAAGAATGCCCTGGGTAAATCCCAGCATCCGCTGCATTATTTGGCTATCCCGCCAGTGCTTTTTGGGACCGTGACCAAGCAGTTAGAGGCGGCCGGTTGCGTGCAAGGCGCTCGCGTGGTGGTTGAAAAACCATTCGGACACAACAGCGCATCGGCCAAGCAACTCAACGAGACTTTGCACGAGGTGTTTGATGAGCAGCATATTTTCCGCATTGACCACTATCTAGGCAAAGAGGCGACGCAGAACATTTTGTTCACCCGCTTTGCCAACGCATTCTTGGAGCCAATTTGGAATCGCCAGTACATCAAGCAAATTCAAATCACCATGGCGGAAAGTTTTGGCGTGCAAGGCCGCGGTAAATTTTACGACGAAACCGGTTGCATTCGCGATGTGATTGAAAACCATCTCATGCAAGTGGTTGGGTTTTTGTGCATGGAGCCCCCGCTTTGGAGCGACATGGAACGCGTACGTGACGAGCAAGTGAAATTGTTCCGCGCGGTGCGCACGTTGACCACACGCGATGTTGTTCGCGGTCAATTCGAGGGATTCTTGAAGGAAGCCGGCGTTGCGGAGAACAGCCAGACGGAAACTTGGGGCGCCATTCGCTTGATGATTGATAATTGGCGCTGGGATGGCGTGCCTATTTACATTCGCGCGGGCAAGTGCATGCCGCTTTCAGCCACGGAAGTTCGCGTTGAATTTCATCGCCCACCTAATGTTGTTTTTCCAGAGGCGCCACCAGGCCCGCACAATTTTGTTCGTTTTCTGTTTACGCCGCGCATTGAGATTGGCATCAACATGCAGGCCAAGATTGACGGCGAAGTGATGGGTGGAATGCCAATTGAATTGATGGCCGTGGACGCGCAGCCCGACGAAATGACTCCGTACGAGCGTTTGATTGGCGATGCCATTCGCGGTGATCAAGCATTGTTCGCGCGCCAAGATGTTGTTGAAGAAGGCTGGCGAATCGTTGAAAATATTCTTGACAACGCCGTGCCAGTGATGAAGTACAAGCCGGGCACATGGGGGCCGGAACCGGCGAATGAAATTTTGATGCCCGCTGGCGGTTGGCATTCACCTCAACTTTCCGATGAAACCAAGGGTGGCTAGTCTTTGAATCTTCACGTGGCGAATTTGGTTGAACAAATCCATGATTTGGATTTGCTGGGCAACGTGAACAATGGGATCGTGGCGGAACAGCAGACGCAGCGGACTTAAAATCCGCAGTCAAGAAATTGACGTGTGGGTGCAACTCCCACCGGTCCCATTTATTGGAATATTTAATTTTCACATAGGCGGTGATTTGTAGGCGTATTTGAGTAACATAAATACTTCATGCAAGATCAAGCCAATCCAAAACACGGGCTCACTCAGCATCCGTTGGATAAACCGCTTGTTGTATTGGTCACAAATGAAGTGTGGGCTATTGATCTTTTAAGAACGGCGTTGAGTTCTGATGCCGCGCAACTTGAAATTATTCCACGCGATGCAAATTGCATAGAAAGAGCGATCCGTTTGGCGCCTTCCGTTGTGGCTGTGGAAATTTCTGGTGCTGGACCACAAGGTTTTGATTTGCTGCGAGCGTTTGCCAACAACGAAACCACGAAGGAAATTCCCTGCGTGGCAATGGCGGCGTTGCCCGATCCACTGATTCGGGCGGCGGCTTTTGCGGCCAGCGCTGAGGACTTTATTTCCCGGCTGAGCGAGCCCGAAGAAGTTCGATCACGGATTGGCACATTGGCGAAATTGGGCATGGCTCATTGCAGAGAGCGAATGGCCGAGGCCGAAATCGCAGCCCTTCAAAAACGTCTGAACGATCGGGCTCACTCATTGACCGACAGCGAGCGCTTGGTGACTCACTTGCAAAAATCGCTCGTGGTGGATTCAGATACGTATCGAAAGCGCGTGGGTGGATTGCTTGAAGTTGGCAATGAATTGAATGAGGTACAAGACATTCATATTTTGATGGAGAAAATTTTAAGCCAGGCGCGCAAATTGATTGGCGCAGACGCGGGAACAATTTTTATCCGTGAAAATAAGTTGCTGCGCTTCAAGTACGCCCAAAATGACACTCTTTCAAAGCGCCCAGGTGTGGTGGATTCTTCTCAATTCCGATTCTCCAGCCAAGTATTGCCTGTAAACGATCGATCAATCGCGGGTTGGGTTGGAGCGAGCGGTGAAAGCGTGAATATTGCCAACGCCTACGCATTGGATCCAGGATCTCAATTTCAATTTGACGCAACTTTTGATCGGCTGACTGGATATCGAACTCAAAGCGTTTTGGCTCTGCCGTTGCGCTCAAGTAACGGACGCACCGTTGGCGTGTTGCAATTGCTCAATGCAATGGACAGCGATGATCGCCCAAGACCACGATTCACCGACTCGGACAAAGAATTGCTTTCGCATTTTGCCAGCATTGCCACCGCGGCCATCGAGCGAACCCAATTGACCGAAAGCGTGATCACCAAAGTGTTGCTCATGACGGAGACCTGGGATCCGAGTGAAACTTGGCAACATACTGAACGCGTTTCAGGAATCGCAACCGCGTTGTTTGAGGAATGGGCGTATCGACGCGGCTTTGTGGGTCCGGCATTTGAACGTAAACGCGATCACCTACGCATCGCGGCACGATTTCATGACATCGGAAAGATTGGCGTGGACAATCTTATTTTAAAAAAACCTTCCAAGTTGGACGCCGCGGAATTCGAAAACGTGAAACGACACGTTCTCTGCGGAGCGCGCATCTTCGTGGGTCAATCAACTGAATTTGATGAATACTCACTCGAAGTTGCGTTGAATCATCATGAGCGATGGGATGGTGGCGGCTATCCAGGCTATGTGGACATAGATGGCAATTTATTGCTGGACCCGAACACGAATCAGCCTAGATTGGGTGGAAAAAAAGGCGAGGACATTCCTTTATTTGCAAGAGTTGTATCCATTGCCGACGTGTTTGACGCACTCTCCAACAAGCGTTGCTATAAAGAGGCTTGGGCCGAACGTAAAGTTCTTGACACGATTCGCGGCGAATCCGGAAAACATTTTGATCCAGAGTTGGTGGATATTTTCTTCTCCAAACTGTCGCTCATTCGCGATATCTATAAATTGCATCCTGATGCTTCATAGTGGTCAAAGAGCCCCGTTGAAGTGGCTATGATTTGCCTATGAGAACGCTGATTTGGACAGTGAATGAAAAACTTTTCGCCCTTGATGTGCGGCATATTCGAGAAGTATGTCCGGTGGTTTCAGCCCAATCCTTGCCTTCAAGCCCCGCGTGGATGTTGGGTTTGTTCGACTTTCATGGAGCGTTGATCCCATTGCTTGACGCTGGAATTCTTACTGGACAAACGGCCATTGAGCCGCAAGTTGGATCGCGAACATTATTGATCGAAGTGCCGCTGAACAGCGATAGCGCAACCGCGCGCACGGCCATATTTGGTCTTCGCGTGGAGCAGGCGATTGGCTTGCGCGATTTGGATGACAACGGCGCGTGGAACCCCTCCGCAGGCTTGCCCGGGTTTGAACATCTACGCGAGGTGATGAACATTCCAGAAGGTCGCGTGCAAGTTTTTGATGCCGCGCGTATTGCGCAACAACATCAACTACTTTTACAAGGCGCGAGCGCGGTGGCGATACCCACTGATAGGCGGCTTGTGTCGTGAATCAGTTGTCAGCTTGGCTGGCGGTCAACACCCCCCTAGAATCCGAGCCGCATAAATTTATTGAGTTGTTCGCCAACGAGCGCATGAGATTGTTGGGTTTGAACACGCTCACGCAATATGTGGAGCGCCTGAATCTGGATCCACGCGAGGCGCAGATCTTGCATCAACATGTGGCTCCTCCAGAAACTTGGCTGTTCCGCTACATCGCTGCATTTGACGTGCTGCGTGAAGCGATTTTAAAATCGGATCATTCCAAAGTGATCCATGTGGCAAGCCTTGGTTGCGCCACTGGCTCGGAGCCATTTTCTATCGCCGCTACAGCTCTTTCCTGTGGTTTAACAAAAGATCAATTTCAAATTTTGGCTTTGGACTATAGCGATGATCACTTGGACATCACGCGCACTGGTCGTGCAAGCGCTCTGGCGCAACGAACCCCGATTCCAAAGTGGGCCAATGAATTTTTTCACCCCACCACCCAAGGGCAACTTCAACTGGATCCACGCGGATTAGCCATGATTACCACCGTGCGCGCGGATCTGGCCACCTGGCAACCAGCACGCACTTATGATTTTGTTTTTTGCCGCAACGTTGCGATTTATTTGAACTCCCCAACTAAGAAACGTCTCGGGCGCCTGCTGGGGGAAATGACAAAACCAAATGGACTTGTGTTCCTTGGACACGCGGACTCATTAAGTCTTGAGGACACGGATCTGAAGCGAAGTGAAATTGATCATGCGTTTGTCTTTTTCAAAGCGAAAAAAATTCCGCAATCGTCAACGCCTGTGTGGGGAACAAGTTCACAGCGTCAAAGCATCGCTGTGAAATCCACCATCACAAACTCCCCTACACGTTCGCCAGCGATTGTCATGGCGCCGCCAATTGATCTTTTCACACAAGCCCAAATTGCGGCGGATTCGGGCAACTTGGCAGCGGCGGAAAAAGCACTCCTGGCGCACTTGGCCATAAAGCCAACTGACAGCCAAGCGCATGTGCTATTTGGCTGCATCCAAATGGCCCAGAACAAAGTGGCTGAAGCCGAGCGAAGTTTTACCAAGGTCGTGTACCTTGAGCCATTGAACTCACTTGCATTGTTATCGCTCGCCGCTATTTCCGACTTGCGCGGCGACGCGAAGAGCGCGGAACGATTCCGCGATCGCGCCGCTAGAACTGTTGTGGAGCACCGCCTTGACTAATTTACCGCCAGACAATCTCAAGGAAATTAAAATTGGATTGACCCAACTTTTGGCGCGTCCAATCAAGCCGACTAGCTTGGCTTTCAATACAAATGCGTTGGCGCAAACACGCGAGCAATCTCTGCGTGAAGAAGACACCATATTGCTGTTTCGAATTGGTGGCGAACGATTCGCGTTGCCCGCCAAAAGCGTATTGAATGTTTTTCCAATCACAAAGGTGCGCAAAGTTCCGCACAGAACCCGCCCGCCATTTCGTGGACTGTGCTGCTATGAAGGCGCAATTTTGTTAACTGGGTTGCTGCATGTTGTGCTTGACATGCCGGTGGATAAAACCGCAAATGCCAAATTGCGCCGCATGATTGTGATCGGTAGCGAAGACGCTTCTTGGGCTTTTGAAGTGGACGCAGTTGACGCCATCCGAAAAGTGGATCCATCACAATTTCGCAATGCGCCGTCGACCATTCCAAAAAACGCCACTTCCTGCACCAATTGCATCATTCCATTGGATGATGGCGACGCCGTGCTTTTGGATCCTGGCGCCATTCAATCCATCATGGAGAGGTCAATTCAATGAGTGCGTTTGGAGGATTTGATCTTTTTGAATTGTTCCGCGGTGAAATTCAGTCGCATGGCGCTTCGCTGAATGATGGGTTGCTTCGTTTGGAGCAGAACCCCGCCGATGTGCATCCCATTGAAAGCCTGATGCGAGCGGCCCATTCCATCAAGGGCGCTTCAAGAGTGATTGGTTTGGATTTGGCGGTTGACTTGGCCCACCACATGGAAGATTGTTTGGTCAACATTCAAAGAAAAGTAGAAGTGTGTGGACCTGAACGAGTGGAGCAGTTGCTTGCTGGCACGGATATGTTGACTCAACTTGGCACGATACAAGAAACGGATTTGCCAGCTTGGAAAACCGCCAATGCCGTTGACATAAACGCCCTGATCACCGCGCTTAGCGCCCCGGCGCAGGCGTCAAGCGGACAAAGCAAAACGGTTCAGCCTGAATTCAAAGTGCCAGACACCACGGAATCCGAAATCACAGAGGTGAACATCGAGCCCGCAACTGAACGCTTGGTGGCGCCAAGCAATCCACCCGCCGCCCCGCTTGCACCCGCAAAGCCGCAAGCAGGTTCGTCTGAACAACCGCTTCAAACATCGGAGAAAACAAGCAATACGGCCAAGCCAGTTGCCGCAGCAGTGACCGAGGTTCGCACCGTGCGCGTGAACGCTGAAAATCTAGATCGCATGATGCGGTTGGCTGGCGAAAGCATGGTTGAGGGAAAAAGATTTCCTCAAATTCGCCGCGGCTTGCGCGAGATGAAGTCGCAATTGCGCTTTGCGCGTGATTCATTCGAGTCCGCTGTGAAGCGAAAAGACACCGTCGAAATTAGCAGTTCACTGGCGCGCTTGGTCAGCATTGAGGCAAGCCTGGCAACCCATGCTGAATTTTTAGAGAATGTATTTCGTCGCACCGAGGAAGTTGGAACCAAACTTTATCACGAGGTCATTGGCAGTCGTATGCGTCCCTTTGGCGATGTCACCGCGGGCCACCCTCGAATGATTCGAGATCTTGCCAAGAAGCTGGGAAAGAAAGTTCAATTTGATATCGAGGGATCAAATGTGGCCGTGGATCGCGATGTGCTGTCGCGATTGGAGGCGCCACTGAATCACATGTTGCGCAATGCGATTGACCATGGCGTAGAAGGTCCGCAGGACAGGCTTGCGGCTGGAAAGTCCGAGACCGCTCATTTGCGATTGCAAGCGCGCCACCACGCGGGCATGTTGGAGGTTCGCATTCGCGATGATGGCCGCGGAATCGACCCCGAACGTGTGCGCACCAAAGTGATCGAAAAACGCTTGCAATCCGCTGAAATAGCATCAGGTTTGAACAAGGTGGAACTGCTGGAGTTTTTATTCTTACCTGGTTTCTCCACCGCATCACAAGTCACCGAAGTTTCAGGCCGCGGAGTTGGGTTGGACGTGGTCAGTCAAACAGTGCGCGAGATAGGCGGCACTGTGCGTTTGGAATCGCAACCAGGTCAAGGCTCTGAATTTATTTTATCTTTACCTATCACGTTAAGCGTGATTCGCGCAGTCACCGTTCTTGTGGGCGGCGAAGGCTACGCGTTTCCACTTGCGCGTATTGAGCGCATAGTCAAAATCGATGCGGCCTCGCTTCAAAGCGTGGAAGGTCGATTGACATTTCAATTGGATGAGCGCTCCATTGGTTTGATTCGCGCCAACGAACTATTTGGTGTATCTGAATCCACGGTGGATTTAAAAGGATCGCAAATTGTGAACGTGGTGGTGCTTGGCGATATTGACAATCCGTGTGGATTGGTGGTTGACCAATTCATGGGCGAACAAGATTTGGTGGTGCGCAAACTCGATCCACGACTTGGAAAAACTCCATTCATTAGTTCCGCCGCCATTGATGACGAAGGCAACGCGATTCTGATCATGGACGTGGAGGATTTGCTCATCAACATTCGACGCGGCCTGAGCGAGGGTGGCGTGCGCGGTTTGGATATAGCTTCTTTGCGCCGTAATTCCTCCGGTCGCAAGCGTGTTTTAGTGGTGGATGATTCCATCACCGTGCGTGAAGTTGAGCGGCAAATGCTGGCGCGCTTGGGCTATGACGTGGAGACCGCGGTGGATGGAGTTGACGGCTTCACTCAATTGAAAGCCGGGCAATTTGATTTGCTCGTGACGGACGTTGATATGCCACGCATGAACGGAATTGAATTTGTGAAGGCTCTTCGCCGTGAGCCGCGCTTTGCGTCATTGCCAGTGGCCATTGTCAGCTATAAGGACCGCGCCGAGGATCGCGCCGCCGGAATGGAAGCGGGCGCCAACGCTTATCTCACCAAGGGTTCATTCCAAGATCAATCCTTCATTCAAACAATCACTGATTTGATTGGCGAGGCGTCATCGTGAAAATTGCGGTTGTGAATGATTTAAAAATTGCATTGCACGCATTGACACATATTGTGAACGGCATTCCTAACGTGACCCTGGCTTGGACGGCGCTAGACGGCGTTGAAGCCGTGGCTAAGTGCGCCGCTGATCGACCCGATTTAATTTTGATGGATTTGATCATGCCCAACATGGATGGCGTGGCGGCCACGCGTGAAATCATGCGCAAAACTCCTTGCGCAATTCTGGTAGTCACGGCAACGATTGAGGGAAATGCCAGCCGCGTGTTTGAGGCGCTTGGCGCTGGCGCTTTGGATGCGGTGGAAACCCCCCGCTTTGAGCAGTCGCTCGATGGATCAGGTGGCGATCGTTTAAGAGCCAAAATTGAACAGATTCGCCGCAATCAGGGAATCACCCACAAACATTCACGACCCGCGTTTTCTGCAATTACGAATTCCAGCACCGCTGCATCAGCCACATCCGTGGTTCTGCTTGGAGCAAGTACCGGTGGCCCTCAAGCCCTGGCCACTGTGCTGCGCTCTTTCAAACCGCCATTCGATTTTGCAGTGGTGATAGTGCAACACTTGGATACCGCGTTTATTGGTGGATTTAGAAAATGGCTTGCTCACGAAACTGGATTGAACGTGCTACCCGCCACTGCTGGCGATCGCATCACGGCTGGAAACGTATTTGTGGCATCATCTGATCGACATTTGCAATTGACTTCTGGTGGCGTGTTTGTTGAATCAGATCAACCATTGGATGCGTTGCACAGGCCAAGTGTTGACTCACTCATGCTTTCCGCGGCAACCACAAAATTATTTGGGGTGGCCGCATTGCTCACCGGCATGGGACGAGATGGAGCCGCGGGATTGCTCGCGCTTAAAAAATCTGGATGGGCCACGATCGCGCAAGACGCCGCAACCAGCGTGGTCTGGGGAATGCCCGGCGCCGCGGTTCAATGCGTCGCCGCAGAGCAAGTTTTGGCAATAGATCAAATCGGTCACGCTATTCAAGTCGCTCTTACAAGGAAATTAAAGCCCCGCCATGTCTAATTCAACACTCCCGCATTCACTTACCAATTTCAAAACCGTCGTGCTTCTGGTTGATGACCAAGCCATTATCGCTGCCGCCGTGCATAAAATGCTGCAGTCGCAAACTGAATGGGAATTTCACTATTGCAGCGATGCGACCAAAGCGCTTGAAACCGCGCTTCAACTTCAACCCACCGTGATCTTGCAAGATTTGGTCATGCCCAACATTGATGGGCTGACACTTGTCACCGAATATCGCAAGCACGCGCAGCTTCGGGAGACTCCGCTTGTGGTTCTTTCATCGCGCGAGGAAGCGCAGACCAAAGCCAAGGCATTTGAATTGGGCGCCAACGATTATTTGGTGAAGTTGCCTGATCCAGTTGAATTGATCGCGCGCATCAAGCACCACTCCGATGGTTTCAAGGCGGCGCTTGAGCGCAACGCGGCCTACGCGGCTTTGGCCGCCAGCGAAAAACATTTGCAAGAAGAAGCCAAGCGCGCGGCGGAATATGTGCGATCGCTTTTGCCATTGCCATTGACGGAAGGCGCGGCCACCACCAAATGGAAATTTGTTCCCAGCGAAAGTTTGGGAGGCGACGCGTTTGGATACCACTGGCTTGATGAATCACGCTTGGCTATTTACTTGCTGGACGTGTGCGGACACGGAGTTGGTCCAGCGCTGCTTGGAGTGAGCGCCATGAACACCATTCGCGGTGGCGCGATTCCGGGTTGTGACATGCGCGATCCTGCCGCCGTGCTTGAGGGCTTGAATGAACTTTATCCAATGGCGCAACACAACAGCATGTTCTTCACGCTGTGGTATGGCATTTTGGATGTCGATGCCAAGACAATCAAATGGTGTGGCGGAGGCCATCCGCCCGCGGTTTTAGTGGGGCCAGATGGATCGCTGACTGAGCTGGCATCGCAAGGCTTGATGATTGGCGCCGCCACGGGAATTCCATATGACTCGAGTGAAGTCGCGTTGCAACCCAATTCAAAATTGTTTGTATATAGCGACGGAATCTTTGAGATCACCAAGCCCGATGCAAGCATGACATCTCTTGATGAGTACATCGCGAAGATTGGACAATTCCAAAGCAAGCCTGATGCGTTGGAGCAAATGGTCATCTGGGGACAAGACGCCCAAGGCGGTCCGCAATTTGTGGACGACGTGAGCTTGCTCGAGGTGACTTTTAATCCGTCCGCGGGGTAAGGATTTCAAAGTGTGTCGTGACATCATTGCAATTGCGCGACGTTGTCAAAAGATGCGCACGACCAAGTGTCTGGCTCGAAATCTGTTCGTGATATTGATTGGCGGAGTGACCATTTTTCTCTCAAGCAAATCGCTTGCTCAGGCTGTATCACTGCAACGATTTCATTTTCAAGAAGTACATATGGGTGCGGTGACGCAGATCACTTTGTACACCGACTCGGAAGCACATGGCGCCCGTGCCGCGCGCGCGGCGTTTGACGAAATCGCCGCATGGGATCGTGCATTGAGTGATTATTTAAATGACTCTGAGATTTCCACTCTTGCCCAGATCGCAGGAACATCCACCGTGGTGCAAGCACGATTGGCCAAAGCCATCAAATTATCGTTTGAATTCATGCATTTATCCGACGGCGCATTTGATCCTGCGCTTGGACGGCTGACCAAATTATGGCGAGTGGCATTTGCAAAATCAACGATGCCCGACACCGCGCAACTTTGCGACGCGTTGAAACATTCGGGTGGTGCTCATGTGTTGTGGAACCAAGAAAGCCAAACCGTGGCCTTTGATATGGATGGAATCCAATTTGATTTTGGCGCGATTGGCCAAGGACTTGCGGCGGACGCGGCCATGAATGTACTGCGAGCCCATCACATTTCATCAGCCTTGATTGATATAAGCGGCGATGTTCTGGCCAGTGATCCACCGCCCCAATCAAATGACTGGGTGATCCAAGTTGATCCAGAATTTATTGGCGAGCAATCCCATACTGTGACATTGTCAAACCAAGCGTTGTGCGTGAGCGGTGACCGCGGCCAGCTTGGGAGCATTGATGGAAAAACATTTTCCCACATAATCAATCCTAAGAATGGTCGTCCAATGGATACACCAAGGCAATCCATGGTGATTGCCAACGACGCAACCACCGCCGATGCGATTGCCACAATCGCATGCGTGATGGACGTTGAACAGTTGAAGATTTTTGCGAAAAAGTTTCCCTTAGTCAAAATTGCAATTGAACGCTTGCCAAACGATGGCGGCATTCAAACGATTGAGCCGCAAGCAAAATCAACCGCGCCGCCAAATGAACCAACACATTCGCAAGTTTCAACCAAGCCCACCGACACGATCCATGAGGGACATGAAGGAATCTTCACAAACCCTGTGAATTAGCTTTGTTGTATTGCAATTTGAAACGTTCGAATGCTAGATTAATTTTGTTTTGCCTGGCACTCGAATGACTGGTTGCGGAGCATTGCCCATTTCAAGTTTGTCCGGTCCAAGATTTTCTTGGCTGTTGACCACTTGATCCCATGAGACATCTTGACCGGTGTAGGCGGCCATTCTTCCCATGAGAGCCATTCGGCATGAGTTCACCACAAAGTTTCCATCATCAATGCGTTTGCCGCTGCGAAGCGCCTTGTAGAACTCGTTGTGTTCGGTTTGATACATGTTTGGATTTGGTCCATCCGCCGGATAGCTCCAAGGATGCTCGCCAATAATTTCGTGCGTTGGACCCCAGCCATTGATAAAGGCGCTTCCTTTGCTGCCCAAAATAGTGTCGACATTTTCGTTGAAGCAATCATCTTGTTGGCGACAAATCAAAGTGGCTCGTCGATTGCGCGGCCACTCGTACACAACCGCGAAGTGGTCGTATACATCTCCGCGCTCGGGAATATTTTCGCGCAGACCACGCCCACCCGTGCCCGTACAACGCACAGGTGGTTCATTTCCAAAGGCCCAATTGATTTTGTCAATGCTGTGAATCGCCTGCTCAACAATGATGTCGCCCGAAAGCCACACATGGTGCTGCCAATTGCGAAGTTGAAACTCCATGTCGCTCCACTCGGGCTTGCGCGGATTGATGCCCAATGGATTGGTGAGATAATCGCTGTGCATGGCTAAAACCTCGCCAATGTCTCCGCCACGAATGCGCATGAAAGTCTCTCGTTCTGGCAATGAGTAACGCCAACAAAAACCACTCATAAACTGCAGTTTTTTGGCGCGGGCGTCCTCAATGCATTGAATCACAACTTTCGCGCCCGCGGCGTCGGTGAACATTGGCTTCTCACAGAAAATATTCTTTCCCGCGTCAACGGCGGCGCGCAAATGCATTGGTCGAAAGTACGGAGCGCTGGCAAGAATGACCACATCAACATCAGTGGCGCACGCCATCTTGGCCGCGTCGAACCCAGTGAAGCGACGCTCTGGCGGAACAAGAACACGGGAACCTTCGGGGCGCTTTTTCAACTCGGCATGCGCGCCCTCAATCCGGTCGGCAAATGTGTCGGCCATAACCCAAATCACCACACCTGGATCAGCTTGAAGGGCTTGCGCAGCGGCGCCAGTTCCGCGTCCGCCACAACCAATCAGCGCAACTTTGATTTTGTCACTGCCAGCGGCCTGAGTGAGCGCGTGACCCAGCACGGGTGCCGCTATCGCTGCCACGCCAGCCATAGCCGCCGTATGGATGAATTGTCGGCGCTGCAAACTTTTTTCAATGTCCGACTGCATGGGTTGCTCCTAAGTGTGCGTCACAATTTACTGTATGAAGTTGGAAAGTGCCGGTAAATATGCAAGTCCATCAATAGATTTCTCGAATCATTTACCGGTGTTGGGTTTGGTGTCGTTTGGATTCAAAGTGGCGGGCTGTGTTGATGCGGGCGAATCTACTTCACAGGCAACGCGAAATCCGGCGAATGATCCATCAGCAAGCCACCATCGACTTGGTGGAATTTGCGGATCGGTTGCGTTCCAAGCTGGCGTGGAGTTGCGTATTTCACCGCAATTCCCTGGCACAATCGTATCGTTGTAGGCGCCACCAATTAAGGCGCACTTGCCATCCGCACAAGTCACCCATTCCGCGGCGTTGCCTTTGAGATCATAAAAACCATTGGTCATGGGCTTGCTCGTTGCCACTCGGTGGGTTTTGCCACCAGAATTTTTTTTGTGCCACGCAATTTCTTCAATTGAAACGGAATCACTTGAGCCATTCTCGCAGGCCGCTTGAAATTCTTTCTGAGTTGGCAAGCGAAACTTCTTACCCGTCTTGGCGCTCAGCCAAACACAAAATTGCCTGGCATTTTCATCACTCACGGAAATAGCTGGAAATCCCGCGTGTCCAAAGCCACGGTCCATGGAAATATAAGGCTTGCTGGGGCGCGCCACCGCGTCGGCTTCGACAGGACCGCTGCCAGCGTCGCGCGAAAATACAAACGCATCTAGAAGTTCCCATGGCACCTCAGTCTTTCCCAACAACACGTTGGCATGCGCAGGATTGTTGATGGGCAGTAACTCAATCTCGAGCGCAGTGCCACGAATGGCGACTTTGGTAGCCATTTCAAATGCATTATTTGCAATCACAGCGCCCGCGCAATAGACGAAGATTGCGAAATATATGGCGACCATGAAACTTGATTTCATATAAGTATTGTGACTCAGAATCAGAAGTTCAGCAATACAATGGCAACTCAAGTTTGAAAGTATAAAAATACGGCAGCGAATTAATCACAGAATAAATCAAATGTCTCAACAGTTACCAAATGAAATAAAGAATCATCCCTCAACGCATGCGGGATCTAATGGAAAATTCACAATGATTGCCGCGATCATCGCGGCCCTGATCGCCGCGCTTATTGCCTTGCGTGGATTTGGCGCGCATGCGGATAATCTTTATGCGCTGATCGCGGCGCGTCCAACATGGATTTTGGGATGCCTCCCCTTCGTGGCCCTGCTGCTTGCAATTGCGATTGTTCCCATGATTCCTTCAATGGAACATTGGTGGGAGCGAAACTCCAGCAAATTACTTGTGAGTTGCGCGCTGGGTATTGCCGCGCTTGTGTGGTTGGCGAGCGAAGTGAGCGTGGACGCGGCGGCTACGGCCGCCATGCATGGCCTGAATGAATATGTCCCATTTATTATTTTATTGCTGAGTTTATTTATGATCTCCGGCGGAATTTCCATGGGCGGCAGTTTTTCCGCAACGCCACGAATGAACACCGGCATACTTGCGGTTGGAGCGGTGCTTGCAAATCTTCTTGGCACAACCGGCGCCAGCATGTTGCTGATTCGTCCCCTGCTTCAGGCCAACTCGCACCGTTCGTGCCGCACGCATACCGTTGTGTTTTTTATATTTATTGTGAGCAATTGCGGTGGCTTGCTGCTTCCTATTGGCGACCCGCCTTTGTTCCTGGGATATTTGCGGGGCGTTCCATTTGAATGGACATTAACTCTGTGGAAACCTTGGCTGTTTGTAAACGGCGCACTTTTGTGTGTGTTTTATGCGGTTGATTTACGCCGCTGGAAACAAGAAGGCTTTCACCAGCACCGCGAAAGTTTGACCCACGCCAAAGGTCTCACAATTCACGGCTCAAACAACGCCATTTTGCTGATTTTGGCCGTGCTTGCCGTGGCGTTAGTGGCGCCAGGAAAACCGTTGCCACTTCTTGGCGTGGTGGCGCCAAACTTGTTGCGTGAAGGAATGCTTGTGGTCTTGGCTGGATTCAGCATGTTGATCACGCCCATGAAAATTCGCACGTTGCAAGGATTTTCATTCACCCCAATTGGAGAAGTTGCGGCAATATTCTCAGGACTATTTCTTGCCATGCAAATTCCAATGGCGGTCTTAAGCGCCAATGGTGGCGAACTTGGAATCAACACGCCGATGGCATTCTTCTGGATCACTGGTGCGCTCTCGAGTGTGCTGGACAATGCGCCGACCTATGTTGTGTTTCTTGAAGTGGCAAATACGCAAACGCCGCAACACATTGCCGATGGGATTTTGCCGCTCGCCAGCGGTGAATTTGTACGCCATGATTTTCTGGCCGCAATTTCTTGCGGTGCGGTGTTCATGGGCGCGATGACCTACATAGGCAATGGACCAAACTTAATGGTGCGCGCCATAGCCTCGAATGAGGGCGTGAATATGCCCTCATTTGGCCGCTACATTGCTTGGTCGTGCTGCGTGTTGCTGCCCATTTTGGCCGCGGCAAGCTATATATTCCTGCGCTGATCTTAGGGAGAAGGCTTGTCCACGCCGCTCGATTTCACTTCGGCGCCGGGCGGCGTAGCGTTCGCTGCGGGCGTTTGTGGCTGCGCGCTTTCATCTTGATCGCCTTCGCGCTTCATCATTGAGTAGATGATGGATTGCGCCACCACGCTTTCTCCAATCAAGCGCCCCACGCGCGAACTCGCCGCGTCTAGATTTTTAATCGAGCCGCTATTCAGATCGCGTTCGAAATCTTTCAACGCATTCTCAACCGCCAACATCATGCTGGCCACGATGGCCCATTCCTCACGTGAATCTGGCCAATATTTACTGGATCGAATCAACTCCACTGGAAATCGAACACGCCAACCATCTGATGTTTGCGTAAGGGTGAGGGCGCCGGCGAAAATAGGTTGGCCGTCAAAGTTCAACGCCGCTGTTTCGTCGCCAAGATCGGTCGCGGTAAGAAGCGCGCGCTGCGCGGTCAACCACGCGGCTGGATCGGCGATTGCGGCAATGGCAATGTCGCGAACGGAGGCATTTCTACCTTTGCCAAGCACGATTTTAATTTCCTTCTCAACTTGCTTGGGAAAACGATCGCGTAACTCGCCTGCGACACGCACCAAGCGCGCCAACATGTCGCCAGCTTTTAATTTCACTTCATCGATGGCGCTTGCCTCGGTCACGCCATCGTCAAAGGTGATATCCCGAGCGGGAATATCCAACAAAGTTGGCAGATACTCGGCGTGATTTTGGGCCACCATTTCCGTGGCGGCGTCCAGCATGTCCTCGGGAGTGCTGGTGTTGAACTTTGGTTTTTTGCAGCCCAAAGCTGCTCCAAGCACACAGGCCAGAATTGGAATGAAATGCGCACGCATAACGCGAGTCTAGCCAAGAAACTTGCACTACTATTTAAATTCATGGAGCAGGCTCAAATTCAGATTCAAGTCAACGGCGAATCGCTCACCTATGTGGGCGTGGAAACAGTGGCTCAGTTGCTCACGCATCTGGGTCGCGACAATGTTCCATGCGCGGTTGAGGTGAATCAACAGCTGGTTCCCAAGGCCAAGCATTCTCAACATCAGTTGCATGGTGGTGACTGTGTTGAATTGGTCACTCTTGTAGGAGGCGGCTAAATCATGAGCGAGACAAAGCCTCACACATCTGCTGCGCACATCCCCGCCCCACTTGCCTCGCGCGCCGCAAATCTTTCAACTGAAACTATGGCCAACCAAAGCGAGTTCACCACGCCGCCGCTGCATGTGGGAAGTTTCCAGCTGCGCTCGCGTCTTGTGGTTGGCACGGGTAAATACAAGGACTTTGCGCAGATGCGTCTTGCGCTGCAAGCCAGCCGCGCCGATGTGATCACCGTGGCCGTGCGCCGCGAACGTTTGTTTGACAAGGATGGCCACTCGCTGCTTGACGCGTTGCCGCTTGATCAACTCACGATCTTGCCAAACACCGCTGGTTGCTTCAGCGCCACGGACGCCGTGCGCGTGGCTCGCTTGGGCCGCGAACTTCTGGAGCAACTGGGTAATCCAGGCCAGCGCTGGGTGAAACTAGAAGTGCTTGGCGACAAGACAACTCTCTTGCCCGATCCGATTGGCACCATTGAAGCATGCGCGGAATTGGTGAAGGATGGATTTGAAGTGCTCTGCTACAGCAGCGATGATCCGATCGCCGCTGTGCGATTGCGCGACGCGGGAGCCAGCAGCGTGATGCCTGCGGGAAGTCCAATTGGTTCTGGTCGCGGCATCGCCAACCGCGAGGCCATCATGATCTTGATTGACTTGTTGAAAAATCCAGCGCACGGCGGACGCGCGGATTATCCAGTGATTGTTGACGCGGGCGTGGGTACGCCAAGCGATGTCACGCTGGCCATGGAACTTGGCGCCGATGGCGTGTTGCTCAACACTGGCATCGCGCACGCTGCTGATCCAGTGCAAATGGCGCACGCAATGCGCTTGGCTTTGGAGGCTGGATACTTTGGCTACAAATCAGGCAGAATTGCGCGCAAATTACTTGGCACCGCAAGCAGTCCTTGGTCTGGAACATTCACGCATATTCCAGGAGAGTGAGTGGGCGCAGATGCGCGAGTCACTTGCTCATGAGTTCGCGCAAAATTCCAAGGCCCTCGGAAAGCTTGGCGCGAGACGCGGCGAAACTTAATCGAAAGTGCGTGTCGCGGTGGCTAAAGACTGAGCCAGGAATAATCAACACGCGCTTGGCGATGGCTTGCTCAACAAAGTGCGCGGCCGTGAGATTTAATTTTTGAGGAACTTCAACAAACGCGTAGAACGCGCCGCCTGGCCGAATGACATTGGCCACGCCTGAAAAAGCGTCAAGCACCATTTCGCGGCGGCCCTCATATTCCTTGAGCACGCTCGAAAGATCTTCTTGAAATGATGGAACCACGCCCCACTGCAGCGGCGACGGCGCGCACACAAATGTGCTTTGCTGCAACTTGGCCATTTCCTGGATCAACGGCGCGGGACCCGCGGCGTATCCAAGTCGCCAACCCGTGCAGCCGTGGGTCTTGCCAAAGCCGCGAATAATCAGGCAATTATTGCTCACGCGACCAGGCGAAGGGCACAAACCATTTTCGCGCGCGTCGCTGAAGCAAAACTCGTCGTAAATCTCGTCGGAAATAAGCAACACGCCACGGCGCTCGCACAGTTGCACAAGATCCGCGATTTCCTTGGATGTTAAAACAGTGCCGCATGGATTGCTTGGACTGTTCAACAACACAGCTTTTGTTCGTTCAGTGATCAGCGGTTCCACTCGCGCCGCGGTCATGCGGAAATCTGGATAGGTGTCACACAACACGCAATGCGCGCTGAGCAACTTTCCAACTTGCGGATACATGACAAAGTATGGATCGGGTGAAATAAATTCATCGCCCGAATCAAGAATGGACATCAACGCCAAAAGAATTCCACCACTTGTTCCACTGGTGATCACCGCCGAAAGATCTTGATTGGTCGTAGACCAACCATCTCCCAAATCATGCGCCAACCTCTGGCGAACGGCCGCGAGCAATTGAGGAATGCCCTGCGTGACGGTGTAGCCGTTTTTGTTTTCACGGATCGCCGCGATGGCGGCTTCTTTCATGGCATCCGACACTGGAAAATCCGGCTGCCCAATGGACAGATTGATGGGATCGACCATCTTTGTTCCAAGGTCAAAAACCTTGCGAATTCCCGAAGAATCAATGGAACGACTTCGAGCTGATAGAAGTCGTTCAATCATGTCTTATCTCACAGAAACCTGAAACCAAGAATCGAATAGACGCTTACTTCTTGGCGGCTGGCTTGGCGCCGGCGGCAGGTTTGGCGGCGGCCGCTGCAGGCTTGGCACCAGCTGCGGGCTTGCCACCAGCAGCAGGAGCAGCGCCTTCAGCACCAGCGACAGCTTCCTTCTTCGGCTTCTTGCTTACGGTTGCCTTGATGGATCGAACCTTCACGGTTCCAAGAACGGACTTGGTCGCAATATCAAAGCGTCCCTCGAACGTCAGTCGTTCAATCCGCTCAGCGCGCGTGAGCACGTTGCGATGTTGATTCAGGGCGCCGGACTTGGTCTTTAAACTTGGATGAATGCTCATGTCAAAACTTCCGATGTCGTTCAAGTGTTAAGACTTCCGCGGCACTGAACGACGACGATCAGCGGAAGAGTTCAAGATAGGCATCTGCAAAATCTTTGTTGCCTTTTTTCACAGCTTTCCAACGCAATCCAACCGACTTTACTTTTGCCAAAAGTTCTTGTCCATCTTTGGTCTCAAGCGCCTTGGCACTTCGAACACCTGGAAGAACAATGATTTTTCGCAGTTTGGTATTATTATCTGAAACGAGGTAAGCGGCAAGTCCCTCAGCCTTGCAAAATGCGAGCATTTTGTCAGCCTGATCCGCGGATGGACGGGCTAAAGTGAGGTAATTCACGCCAATTTCACGGGGATCAGCCTCGCTAGCGCCGGGCAAGGTCGAATTTTCAGCGGACTTTGAATCAGCTTTGGAGTCTGATTTGCCAGATGTTTTTGTGGATGTGACTGTGTTGGATGGCGCGCTTGCAGACGGCAACGACTTCATTGGCGTGACCACAACGCTTGTTGCGCCCGAATTTTTAGCGGTGTCTTTCAATGGATCTTTCACCATTCGCGCCATTGCGCTGGCGTTGTTCTCCGTGAGTTGCGTGGAGATTCCCTCGGCGTAACCAGCGGCGCGGCCTCTTCCAACTCCAAACGCGTATGACAACGCGGCAAGTCCAAGCACCGCAACAGCGAGCAACCATAAAAATCCAACTGGAACTCGTACTGAACGCGCAGCCTCATTTCCCAACAATGAAACACTTGGAGTGTTTCCGCCGGAGAGGCCACCCGACCCGCCAGAGATGGATCCTCTGCCACCGCTTTTGGTGAGTTCATATAATGTTGGTGCACCGCGTCGCCTCATCATTGTGAGTCTACCTTTTTTAAATCTTTGCGTCCCGCCATCACGGTGGCGGCCGCCATGTCTTGAATGTGCGTGAGTGAAACCAACCAAGCGTTGATTCCCATGCCCTGCGCAATTTCCGCGGCTCTGCCACGAACGCAAAGCATGGGTGATCCGTCGACACGGTGCGTGCATTCAATATCAGTCCATGCGATGCCTTGGCGAAGACCCATGCAAAGCGCTTTCAGCGCGGCCTCTTTGGCGGCGAAGCGCGCGGCAAGTCGTTGCGCGCGTTGCACTGGACTGGCGTTGGCGTAGGTTTGTTCAGCGGGCGTGAACACTCGATCAAGAAATCTCGCGCCATGCTCGTCGATCATGCGCGCGATGCGGGGAACCTCGATCAAGTCAATGCCCACACCGATCACTTGCATGGGTTGCGTCATATCGGACATCACAAATTCCCCGCCGGTAAAAGGTCGTTCCATCGTTTGACGCATTGTGCACTTTCTTCGACAGGTTGACGCCATGAGCTGCAATCAATCACGGGCAAACCTTTGAAGCCACATACGTCTAGCGCCACGCGGTATGCCAACGCGTCAAGGCGACCTTGGCCAAGCGGTCCGCGCTGACCGGATTGATCTATGTCGTTCAATCGCGCGGCCACCAAGCACGCTCCAGCCGCAGAAACTTCTTGCGCGGGATTTTTTTGCTCCAGCAAAATTGCCGCGGGATCTAGGCCAATTCCGCAATTGACGCAACCTTTGGGGCGCACAAAATCCGCTAGAAGAACTCCCCTGCGGGCGGCCTCTTGGCAAATCGTGTTGGCAAGATCCGCATCGAGAGGCATGAAAAAACTCACAGGAACTCTGCCAAGAAATTCGGCGAACGCGATGGATTCGAACAGCGCGGTCATGGCGCGCTCCACGGCGTCGAGTTGAGTGAAGCGTTCCAGCGGAATGAAACAGTCAATGCCCGATGCGACAAGTTCATGCCGGCGCAATGTGGCCGCGACATCGCGGCGCGCACCAATGTCAAGTTCGCGCGGACGCAAGCGCGGTTGCGAAGCGTCAAACTGAACGCCCGCGAGATTTAATTTCACCGCATGTGAAAAACATTCAGGCGAAGCGCCAAGACCGGAAAGCGTTACAGCGAGTTGGATGGGTGGCGCGCGCACGATTTGATTCTAACTGTGGAACTACCATATCTGAAGATGAAAGCGATCAACGCCAAAAAGCAACCAGCCAAAGCCGTGGCCCGCGCCGAGCGACTTTACCTGGCTCTAAGCAGTAGATACCCAAATGCGCACTGCGAATTGAATTGGAGCAAGCCGCATGAATTGCTGATTGCCACCATATTGAGTGCTCAAAGTACTGATGTTGGAGTGAACAAAGCCACACCGGCGCTGTTTAAAAAGTTTCCAACTCCGAAGGATTTTGCCAACGCCACGCCCGCGGAGATTGAGCCCTTTGTGAACACGCTTAACTTTTGGCGCAACAAGGCCAAGGCCGTGCGCGAAAGCATGCGCATTGTGTGCGAGCAATTTAATGGCGAGGTGCCGCGCAGTATGGATGCATTGCTCACGTTGCGAGGCGTGGCGCGCAAGACCGCGAATGTTGTGTTGGGCAACGTATTCCATATGCAGGAAGGCGTGGTTGTGGACACGCATGTGGGTCGACTCGCTTTGCGCATGGGACTTACAAAACACACCGATCCAATTCTGGTTGAGTCCGATTTGATGGGATTGTTTGAAAGAAAAAATTGGTGCCAAGTCAGCCATTTGTTCATCTCGCACGGACGCGCCTCATGCAAGGCCCGCGGCGCCACTTGTGAAAGCGATTCCATTTGCCAACAATTTTGCGCGAATGCAAAGGTGAAATCTTCTCCCGATTTAAAAAATAAAGTGGCGGGCTCCGCAATCAAGCGGACACAATCTACGACTTCGAAGCCGGGATCAAAGAAGGTGTTTCGGAAGTGAATTCGGCCACACCCATGCCGCCGAAGTGACTGACCCAGACCGCGCCTAAACCTGTTCGCAGCGGATGAATCCACAGGATTGGTCCAGGCAACCGAAGTTCACCACGCTTGATAATTGTCAACGAACCATTGGATGAATCAGCTGCGTTTGCGCTGCTTAACACTGTGATTCCATCGGTGTGACCCACCCACAGGTCACCATCCACCGACGCCAGAACACAGGCGTAGACATTTGGCGGAAGCTCCCAAACGGTTTCCGAAGTGGATGACTTGAAATTAATTTTTTTACCAACAGTATTCGTGGCGGAATCCTTGTCGCCTTTGTCAATTTCCGCTTCAGCCCAAGCCAAGGTGACTTTGGTTTCTGGAATTGTGGAAAGCGAAACTGCTTTATCCGACAACGTGGGCTTGCCACGAATTGGATACAGCCAAAATCCTTCGGGGCTTCCGGCAAGAATGCGTCGACCATCAAATAGTGATTGCTCCAAACGACCAGGCTCGCGAACGGCGTCCGTGAATGTATCGCCCGGGCCGTCCTTGTCATCATGCAAATGCAACACGCCCCTGCCAAATGAACCAACCACCGCGAGCAAATTGTCCGACAATGGCGCCAAGTCGCGCGCGCCTTTCACAGCGGTGTACATTGGCGATTCCAGTTTGCCGGAATTTAAATCCCATGAAACAATTTCCGTGTCAAAGATGGCCCACAAGCGCCCATTGATCACCACTAATCGCCGCAGAATTCCGCGAAACGCTTCGCCCGCCACCTCGCGTAGTTCATCATTCATCAGGCCGACCGTCGCGCCCTCTTTGCCTTGCAATGCAAATGCGAAACCACCAGGCAAACCCGCGCTCGCGGGAAGCGGTTCAAGCATGCTTGCGGCGCCTATAAATGTGTTGTTCTGTAAAAGTTGAATGCGACGCGCCACGGGCACCGCGGGTCCAAACTTTGTTGCAACTACCTTCGCGCTGATCATTTCACCTGCGAGAAATATGTCGCCGTCACTGGCGCGCACCACGCCTCCATCACCAGCGATGTAAAGAACGTTGTCGACAACATGAATGGATCGCGGTCGGATTCCCAATTGCTTGCTTGAAACCAAATCAATCAACACTGGAAGTCGAGGCGACGAAATATCCCAGCGAACCACAGCGTCGCCATCGACCACGCCGATCAAGTCGCCATGCCACAAGGCCAAGTCTGTGATGGAACCGCCCTCACCACTGGGGTTGATGCGATCGGATCGCAACGGCTTTTTGCCGCGGCCTTCCAGCACCTGCAACTCCTGCCCAAATCCCAGGTACCAAATTCCATCGTGAACCAGAACGCAATCCTGCGTGCCGCCAACATGATGGGAAAGTTTGAGCGTCTTGACGCGCTTGTCGGTTCGATCCTCTTTCACGTACGTTTCGTCCAGGCATGCGCACAGCGAAAGCGCGCCAAGGGCAATCACCACTATTTTTCTCGCCAACGAATTTCGCATTGTTCAAAGATATCCGCTTCAGGTCCATAGTGGAACATGCGCCAATGCATCAACCTGCGCTACGCTGTGGCCGTGGAAACCAAATCAAGGCTTGAACAATTGCAGAAGATGCACGCCGCGGATCCCGCGGATGATTTTTGCATTTACAGCATCGCGCAGGAATATGCCGGCGCCAATCAATTGCAGTTGTCGCTGCAATGGTTTGAAAAATTGCTGGAACAGCACCCCACCCATGCCTACGGCCACTACCACTACGCGAAAGTATTGGAACGTTGCGATCGAATTTCCGACGCTTTGGCCGCGCTTCAACGCGGTCTTGCCCATGCAAAGCAAGCGAATGATGGCAAGGCGGCGGCGGAATTGGCCTCCTATCTTGACGAATTGACGCCATAATTGGCGCATAGACAAATGGCTCAAACAATCGACAAAATTATTGTGCATGCGGATGACCCAGGATTGATGTATTGGTTTGTGGATGGCGCGCGCTTGGGACCACTGCGCCGCGACTACGCCGACAAACTTGGCATTGAAGTTGGAGCGTTGTGGAGCAAGGCGAAGGAGCGCAAGGTGGAACATCTGGCGCAATTGAACGCCTGCCACGCTGCCGCTCTTGCGTTTTTGGCCAAGCGAGATTTCACGCAGGCGCTTTTACTGGAGCGATTGTGCCGCAAGTGGCCCGAGGCCATCGCGCAAGTGACCGTGGATCAAATGCGCGCCGCGGGGTGGGTTGATGACAAGACCTACGCCACGCGCCGCGCGGCCAAACTTACGGAGCGCAAAATTGTCTCGCCAGAATTTCTTCAAGCGCGCTTAAGCGGCGAAGGCGTTCCGGATTCAATCGCGCAAAAATCCGCGCGCGCCGCCGCCACAACATTGGCGCAACTTTGCGCGGAGGCCAAACGCTTGGTTCGCGCTGGTAAATCAGCCACTTCGATCGCCCGTGTATTTTCGCGCGCGGGCTTTGATTTGGATACGATTGAATCGGCGTTCGCCAAGGCGCGAATTCCATGGAACACCGAATCATGAAATTCTTCGACCATTTCAACGCGCCGCACGCATGCAACGCTGGCTCTTGCAATCAAGCCAGCGAGGAAACTTTTTCACGTGCGAATGCTCGCGCGTTGAGGATTTTTTCTTTCGCGACCATTTGCACGGCGTTGCTTGGACTTGCGGGTTGCTTGAATCAATCAAACACATTGACCCACGCGGGCAACGACCCGATTCCAGATTTGAACAGTCCAATGCCATCAACAGCGCCCGCCGCCGCAAGTCCCGCAAGCTTGAAAGGTCTTGATCGGCGCAATTGGGATGTGCAAGTAGTCGACGCGCCACGCGGACAAGTTCAAGCGCGGCCCACATATTCGGAACTGCTTGTGCTGAACGGTACGGACGCGCGCGACGGAAAATCTTTTCCCACAGTCGCGGATTCGCTTTATCTTTCCAGCAGCGTTGGCGACGCGGCAACTGAAGGCGCCGCCGCTGTTGTTTGGCCAGCATTTTTACTGGTTGTTTCACCCGTGCGCATGGCTACAGGCCAACCACCGTGGCTGATTGTTGATCAACCCATGCAAGCGGTTGGCGTGTTGCCGCCAAGTCAAACGCGCGGCGACGATGGACTTTGGAAATGGGTTTCAGTGAAGGAAACAAACAAGCCATGAGTACGCAAGGCGAAGACGGTTTTCAAGTTGATGCCCGTGGATTGCCACTTGGATACCCCCTGCGTCCAGATTGGGAAATTACGCCACGTGAATATGTTCGGCGCAAAGCCGCTGGCGAAAAATTTATTGTTGTGGATGTGCGTCCGCAATCGGGTCGCGAAATCGCATGCATACCCGACACCATTCATATTCCGCTGCAAGAAATTGAATCGCGTGCTGACGAAGTTGTGGACACGGAAGGATCATGTGTCATCACCCTTTGCCACCACGGCGTGAACAGCTTGCGCGCGGCCGCAGTGTTGCGGCACACGGGCGTTACGAATGTGCTCAGCATGGCTGGCGGAATTCATTTGTGGAGCGTGGATATTGATCCCAGCGTTCCAATTTATTGACATGCTGCCAAGACACCCGTTGATCAAAAATTAATGTTTACACGCATTTTCATTGGCATTCTGCTCATCGGGTCGCTACTTGGGCTTATCTACGCCGACGAACATTTCACTGGCGCCGTAGTTGAGTGGCTGCCAAATCAGCACATTCCAGCGGGCGGCGTATTGTTCGCGGCAAGCGCGTTGATCATTCTTCCTCTGCTTGCGCTGGAACTTTCGCGCTTGCTGCGCGCCATCAACACGGCCGCGCCTAAATTTGCTTGGACTTTATCCGTTGCGCTTTGCGCGTTCGTTGCGGGAAGCACTTGGCAATTTCAATGGAACTTTGTAGCGCTTGTCGCTGGCGCTACGTTATTGCTCGCGCTTGCCCCCGCAGTACTTGCTGCGACGCAAAAAAAATGGCACGCTGCGCTTACTAGTTTTGGATATTGGGTTTTGATTTCCATTTGGATTGGATGGCTGCCCGCGTGCTGGATAGAAGTGCGTTCAAATATTCCTGCGTGGGCATTGGCGTGGGCGGTGCTTACGGTGAAGAGCGGCGACATTGGCGCATACTTCACTGGCGTAGCACTTGGAAAAAATCGTATGGCGGCTTGGGTGTCGCCAAAGAAAAGTTGGGAGGGACTCGCGGGCGGAATTATTTTAAGTTGCGTGGTTGGCGCGGTGCTCACCAACGCGCTTGGACAATCCATTCTTGTTGGAGTGGCCTTTGGCGCGCTTGCGGCTTTTATTGGCATGTTGGGCGACTTGTCGGAAAGCATTCTCAAGCGCGAAGCCCAAGCCAAAGATTCAGGCCGCATTCTGCCGGGAATGGGTGGCATATTTGATGTCATGGACAGCCTCCTGCCCACGGCGCCGTTGGCATTGTGGCTGTTGGCGAAGTCGTCGACGCCAATTCTTTAATTCGCTTGTTGGTTGCCTTCAAATCCGCTCATTCAAAGGCGTTTCATTGCTTTTTTCAAACTCGCAAAGTTCAGTCTCCCGCGCATGGGAACAATTGACGTTCCTTGCTACTCTTGAGCATCTAAAGGAAATTCAGCATGTCATTAATGCAACAAATTCTTGCTCTTCACAGTGTTGATGTCCAAGTGCGCGCACTTCGAGGTCGACTGGATTCCGCCCATCATTATTTAAAGACGCAAGAAACGCATATGAAGGATTTGCTTGCGCAGCGCGACGAGGTTGAGTTGCAGCGCAAGCACACACAGGCCCAAGTTGCCAATTTGGAAATGGAAGCCAACGGCGTGGGTGTTCAAATTCAAAAGATGCGCGACGAGTTGAACAATAGCGGCAACACCAAGCAGTACAGCGCCATTTTAAGTGGCTTGAAATCTCTTGAGTTGCAAAAAGATAATTTTGAACAGCAGGCGCTTGCGCAAATGGAGAAAGTGGAGCAATTGGTCGCTCGCATTGCTCAGTTTGACGTGAAGTTGGCGGATCGAACCACGCTTCGCGACAAGGCCGCCGCTGAAATGAATGAGCGCACTCAGGAAACGGCCTCGCGTCTTGGCGAACTTGACCGTGAACGCGCTTCGGCGGCGTCGCATGTTCCAGCGCCATCCATGACCATCTTTGATGAAGTTGCCAACATTCATGACGGCGAAGCGGTGTCACCAGTGATGACTGTGGACGCGCGTTCGCGTGAATACGCATGCACCGCGTGCAATGTTGAAATTCCATATCAGTTGTATTCGCGCCTGCTTGGCGATGGAACTTCATTGATCCAGTGCCTTTCATGCAAGCGCATTTTGTACTTGGAATTGGCTGAATTAGAAGCCGCATCCAAGCGCAAGCCTGTGGCCAAGAGTTCCTGAATTTAGATTTAGGCCACGTGCGCCGCCCCAACCAACTCTGAAATGTTTTTCACGCCCTGCTGTTGGCACCACTTGGTCAAACCTGTGGAGACAGCTTTTGGAATTGTTGGGTCAACAAAAAATGCGGTGCCCATAGACACCGCGCTAGCGCCCGCGACAATTAATTCGGCTGCGTCTTGCCAATTCAGAATGCCACCCAAACCAATAATGGGAATGTTGGCGGCCTTAGCGACATTTTTGTAGACCTCATATACCAGCCGCACAATGATTGGATGAATGGCGGGACCGGACAAGCCGCCCTGCCCATTTGAAAGCACGGGCTTGCGAGTGACTGGATCAATCTTCATAGCGGGATAAGTGTTGCACATAGTCAGTGCGTCGGCGCCGGCTTCAATGGCCGCGGCGGCAAGCGCCACAGTTGGACCATCAGGCGGAAGTTTAATCCACAACTTTCCTGCGGGAACATGCGGACGCACAAGTCGGATTAATTGCGAAAGCGATTCTGGATCGCCTCCATGCAATCGACCGGTTGAGGTGTTGGGGCAACTCACATTCAATTCAACCGCTGACATGCCGCAGTGAATCAAGCCGGCGGCGACGCGCGCAAACTCATCGGCGCTGTGGCCCGCCGCCGAACCAATCACGCGGCACGGAAGCCGCGCGGCTTTGGGCGCGTAGTCGCGCGCGAAATTTTCCAGGCCTGGATTGGCCAGGCCGATCGCGTTGAGCATGCCCGCGCTCGTCTCAATCAAACGCCACGGGGCGTTGCCCTCGCGGGTCTCGGGAGTGATGCTTTTTGTGGTGATTGCGCCCAGAATGTTCAAGTCCATCACATCGGCAAGTTCGTCCACAACGCCCGCAGTGCCAGCGGCGGCGATCAGTGGCGAGGAAAGTTCAAGACCCGCGATGCGCGTTGCAAGAATGGGCGATGGCTTGAACGCCATTTAGTTGACCACTTTTTCGCCTGCGCGAATTTTGTCCAAAGTTGGCGCGTCCAACCCCAAGTATTCATTCATGTGTTGATCGTAAATCTCTTGATCCTTGTCGCGCGAGAAATCCAGGCGCAACTCATTGATGACCTTGGTGCCTTGGCCAATCCAGGCCTTCCACGTTTCGGCTGAAATATTTTTCTGTATCCACTCGCCCACAGGACCGCGCATGGGCGCGGTTTCAAGTTGCGTGCCTGGTCGACCAGTGCGCGTGCACACAAATGTTCCAGATGAGCGAAGACGCTCCGCGGTTTCTTCTTCGGTTGGCGACACAACTTTTGGCGGCTCGCGGCCAATGGATCGAAGCAATTCCGCAATGGCTTGCAGCGGCATGCGATCGCCCTTGCTTGCCGCAATTTCATAACCCTTGGTCAGCGTCACAACTGCGCGGTCAGTCCAACCCGCGCCAATCTCCGCTTGGCCACACAACTGCCACGCCTTGCTCATGTCGGGAACAAGTTCAAGGCAGCGCTGCAAACTTTTGGAAGCCTCGGCGAAGCGTTGCGTTTGCAAATAGGCGTTACCAAGACTGAAGTGAGCCATCTCGTTGGTGGGATCGGCGGCGGCCATTTTTTCAAATTGTGCGATGCGGTCTGCGTTCATAAATTGATCATACGACTTGCGGCGCGAGCTTGGCGAATAATCTTTCTGAGACTTTACAAATCAACTCTATGGATTCAAATATATTGAAAAAAGCCGTTCAAAACGTGTATTAAACCATGCGACTGATTCATGTACATGACCGAGCCAGTGAACTTATGTTGCGCCTCCAAAGCGATGATAGAGAAACCATTCCAGCAAAAGCAGGCATAACGAAGCCGCCACGATGAACGGCCAAATTGCCAAAGTGGCCAAGCCAACGCCCTTGGGATCGAGTTCGCCACCAGGAATATTTAATTTCTCCGCCGCGGCAATATCGCATTCCGACGCATCGGTGAGGTTCACGGCAACCATGCGTGTTTTTTGTTTGCCCAATGGATCGACGTATTCAACTTTGTACACGCCAACATTTCGCAAAGGTCCAAATACAATTTCGCCATCAACCAGATTTTGCGCCACGCGATCACCCGCGGGAGTTTGAATCAATACGTTGGTTGACCCGCGCACAATTCGCGTGCGCAACATTGCGCCCGGCTCAAGCGACTCACTTGTCACGGCGCTACCAAGTGCGCCAAGAAATTCCACGGCTTGCGCCGTGAAATTCACAAAACTTCTCTGAAAGGGCCAGTTGGAATCCATGGGAACAAACGTCACATAAATCACCGTGGCGTTGGCCGATCGTCCAGACACGATCAGCGGTCCTTTGGAACCTTCAAGCAACGCAAGCCAATCGGAAGTTGGCGCGATGGCCGCCGAACGATCCACCACGAGATCGGAGAACTGACTTTGCGCCATCGCCTTGTGATCGCTCTTCCATGTGCGGATCGCTTGGCGCGGTTGCTCCCCGAACGCGTTTAGATTTGCAATGGCTGGCGGCTTGCCAAAGATCAACCATCTTCCCGCGGTGAGCGATTGCAATTCGCAATCCACGCACACCACCACATCGAATGATTCGGTCCAATTCGCGTCCGCGGAAATGCGTTTGATGAAATCCGTGGATGAAATTTGTTGCACATTCGCGAATGACAAACTATTCAGCAGTGACTCGAGCGCAGGATCATTTCCAGCCAACAGGATGCGCAGCGTGCGCTGCTCTTGAATGGCGATCACCGCGCGGTCGTCGGTGGTGAACGCGTCTTCGGGAAGCAAACTCATGCTGAGCACGCCGGAGTTTGGCAGAGCGAAGGGCGTGAATGAAAGTTTTTGCGCGCCGACAACGCGGGTTGCGCCCTTGCCGCTGGCCGCAGGAATTGCGATTGGCTCAGACGCACTGGCGATCAACGTGCCGTTGTTTCTCACTTGCACTTCACGTTTGGCTGGGGTTGCCGCATCATTTCGCAACGCAACAAAGGCGCTCACTCGGGTTGGATCATCATTGCGCCGCTCAGCGCCCGCGGCGGAAATCCCTTGATTAATGGTTTGCGGATTTCCACAGCGATTCCAAGACATGGTTTCACCTTTGCGCAGGGACAATGTGGCGATGTCGGAAATATTTCCATCGCTAAGCAATTGCATGGTGGGCGAAGAAGTATCCAATGTATTTATTTGCGTGGCTGACTGGGATATTTCCTGCGCATCTTGCGAAGATGAAAAAGCCCTTGCAAGAGACACCGCGGGCGCGATGAGCGTGATTTGATCGGTCGGCTCAATCCCATCGATGGCTTCTCGAATGCGCCCAAGATTGGTGGAGAATGGAATGCGAACTGAAGGATCTTGTGCGAAAGCAATCACCATGACTTCTGGCGGACTTGCCGCAAAGAGACCGCCACCCTGCCACGACTCAACTTGCGCAATTGCCAAGCGTTTGGCCTCATCCAGGCGAGTTCGAGAATCGGGCGCATCGCGCGTTTGCATGCTGGCTGATTGATCGATTAAGAACACAACCCGACCGGATGGCCGCGACCACTCCTTCAATATTGGTTGCGTTAATGCCGCTGCGAGCATGAGTAAAAGCAGACATTGCAGCACAAATAGAGGTGAAAGTCGTAGGCGCTGAAACAACGAGTTGGCGCGCAAATCTTTGGTGTGGGATGTCCATAGAAGCGTGCTGGAAATGTCGCGGCGCTCGCGGCGCAGTTTCAACATGTACAACAGCAACAACAGTGGCACCACAATCAACGCGGTGATCAAACCAAAGATGGGCGTGAGCAATGTCATTTCAGCAGCCCCTCTTTGCGCAAAGTCTCAACTAAAAACTTTTGATAGTCAACCGCGGAGCTGATTGTCATTTGGCGCACACCAAGCTTCATGCATGTTTCACGCAATGCGGCGTTGAATGTTTCCAAGCGTCTTTGATGCTCGCGCACCACCGCGCCGGTGAGCGTGATTTCCACCTCGCCTTTATTTTCAAGGTCGACCAATCGAACATCAAGATTCTGATTATTTTTGCGTGGATCCATTTCCTCGGGCGACAAAATTTGCAACGCGAACACATCCCAACCGCGCGCCGCGAGAGCGCGTAATCCACTTTCATATCCCTCGCGCAATAAATAATCGCTGATCACAATCACCACGCCTCGACCCAAGCGAGCCGATGCCAGCGATCGACACGCGCCGTCAAAACCGGTTGTTCCAGCGGCTTTTTGGCCAATGAGCCAGTTTGCGGCGTCGGCGGCGCGGCGACGCCCGCGCATGCCACTGAGTCGGTCGGCGCGCCCATCTTTGAGCAGAGCCAACGTGACGCGGTGTTGATTGACTAAACCAACGTAGGTCAGCGCCATGGCGATGCGGCGCGCAACGTCAAATTTATTTGGATCGCCCGTGTCCATGCTAGCGCTGCCATCAATGGCGATCACCAAGCCAAGATCCTCCTCCTCAAGAAACATCTTAAGAAAGAGGCGATCAAGACGCCCGTAAATATTCCAATCCACAAATCGCAAATCATCGCCCGCCGCATAGGGACGGAAGTCCGCGAAGTCCATGCCTTGACCGCGGCGTCGACTTCGACGCTCCCCCTGCATTCGTCCCTGCAACATTTTTCGGCTCATCAGATCAAGACGATCCAATGCCGCCACAAGCGAGGGCTGCAACAAATCCTCCAGCTTGATTAATTTGCTTGGCGAAATCATGGCGCCTCCAATGGCATGCTCTGGACAATGCGCCGCACAATTTCATTGGCGTCCACACGATCAGCGTCGGCCTCAAAGGTCAATGCAAGTCGATGTCGAAGCGCCGGCAACGCAACCGCGCGCAGATCATCAATCGCCAACGCGTAGCGACCCGCAAGCAAGGCGCGCACTTTGCCCATTGCGAGCATGGATTGAGCGGCGCGCGGACTTGCCCCGCAGCGAATGTAACGCTTAGCTTTCACGCTGAAATACGCTGAATTTGGCTGCGTGGAGAGCACCAATCGAATGGCCCAATCCATCACGTGCGGGGCCACAATCACTTCCCGCGCCAAGTGCTGCGCGGCGATCAATGTTGGGGCGTTGATGGTCGCTGTCAATGGCGGCAATGGTTGACTGGTGGTGCGCTGCAAAATTATTTGAAGCGCCTCGCGCGATGGGCTGGGGACTTCAATCTTTGCCATGAAGCGATCCAATTGCGCCTCCGGCAGTGGATGCGTTCCCTCTTGCTCGATTGGGTTCTGAGTGGCCAAAACTAAAAACGGTTTTTCAAGCGCGTATGTTGTTCCACCCACGCTCACGGATCGTTCCTGCATGGCTTCGAGCAATGCCGACTGCGTGCGCGGCGTTGCGCGATTGAGTTCATCAGCCAAAAGAATTTGCGTGAATACTGGACCGGGACGGAAACGATGTTCGCGCCGACCATGCACAAGATCCTCCACCAGCACAGTGGTGCCTAGAACATCCGCTGGCATCAAGTCGGGCGTGCATTGAATACGCGTGGCGCGCAGACCGGCAGATTGCGAAATAGTTTGCACCAACAATGTTTTTCCAAGACCGGGAACGCCCTCCAGAAGAATGTGCCCATTGGCCAGCAAGCACCATAAAGTTTGCTCCAGCGAATCGCCAAGACCAACAATGCGGCTGCAAATGGAATTTTTCCAAGCCAGGGACATGCCGCGAAACGCCTCACATTCGGCTTGAATATCGCGTGTTTCATTGGTTACTTGGCTCATGTCGGATCATCCTGATTGGTGGCATCACCTGAAGCCCGCGCTCGGCGTTTGGCTTTTCTTAATCGTTCAAGTGGCGAGAGATGTTCCAAAGAATCTTGAGAGGTGGGTGTGGCAGAATCGTTGATCGGGTCAACTTGGGCATCCAATGGATTAATTGTGGAGTTCACCGCGGCTATGGAATTTGCCGCGGTGCTGCGATCGCGCGCCTGGATACTTGCCTTTGCCACTTCCGTTTGTGACATGTCATCGGCGGCGCGAATTCTGGCAGTCTTCCATGCTTGCCCCACTTGTCCAACAACAATCTTTGTGGTTTCGTTCGCGGTGCGTTTTTGAAATACCAATCGACGGGCCGCCACATCAACAATAAATAGGAACGTGGCCGCGCACAAAAGCAGGTCCCACATTTGACGGAGCGATTCCGCGGGCAGCGTTCCATCGGTTTGGAATAATTTCACGTTGGTGTCGCCCAACTTCAACACGCGGCCGCCAGAGATGCGCGCCACCTCCGCGAGTTTGGTTTGGTCATCGCGCTGAAATCTAAATTCGCGCGGATAGGAAACATTCACGGCGGCTTGAACAAAAACTGGCCGCTCGTCGGCGCCTTGCTTCAGCGCGGCGTTGACCAAGTACGCGCCTGATGCGTCGGTGGAAAATTTGGCGGACCAGCGCCCAGGCGCAACTTGCCGCAACGCTAAAGGTGCCACTGATCCGTCGGGACCAAGCACTTTTGCAGTGGCCACGGCGTTAGATGCGTTGGAATTTGGATCATCACGAATTGAAAGTTCAACTATTGCGTCGTCACCATCAAGTTGCGTGGTAAGTGAAGTATCCATCGGCGCGCTTTGGCGCAACAACCATCGCGCCACTCCCGCGCACCACGGTTGATATCCGCTCCATGCAACCCACGCCGAACCCCAACGCGATGCAAGATCGCTTGTGAAAGCAGCCGATCGCCCCACTCCATAATTCCACCATGAGAAAAGTGGATCGGAAAATTCCTTGGTTGGAATTGTGAGCGCGTTCTGCGAAAGCCCACCGCGTGGCGCGGTGATGACGTAGCCCGCAAGCTTGGGCATGGATTTGGAAAGCGCGACACCAGGCGGACTTTGCCCGGAGGTGGCCGGCGCAAAAGAACCTTCCGCCAACAAACTTCGATTGAGGATGGTCGCTTCCTTGATAAAAATTTGCGGCAACACAAGTTGCGCGTTCTGTGACTTCACTGGATAGCAGCGACCTCCGCCAACTTTGGCCATTTGCTCAAGCAGCGGATCATTGGTTGAGTCGCCAATGGAAACAGTGGAAACAGAAACCCCTTTGCGCGCGAGCAGTTGCACCATGCGGATCCCCTCGTTTGGATCGCCCATGGTTTGTCCGTCGCTTAAAATCACCATGTGCTTGACCGATTGCTGCGAGGCTTCAAGTTGCTTGGAAGCCAATTCAATCGCGGGAAATAAATTGGTTCCACCACGCGGAACAATCCTGCGAATTTGCTTTGCAATTGCCTCTGGATTCTCAACATTCATCAGTGGAACAACCACCGCCGCCGAATCGTCGAACGCAATCACGGTCACTTGATCGCCAGCGGTCAATGAGCGAATGCCCTCGATCGCGGCCTCATTGGCGCATTGTTGTTGATCCATGTTGCTGCCCGCCACGGACATTCCCATTGAGCCGGAACAATCAATGATCAGCGCCAACGCGCCCCTGGGAAGTTGACGCTCTTGCGGCGGATTCATTTCAACTGGAAGCGCCTTGGCGGTTTCACTATCGGTCCAACCGCCCGCGCCAAACGAATGGTCGCCTCCCAACATCAGAAGTCCAACGCCAAAATCATGCACCGCGATTTCAAGTGAGCGGTCCGCGGCCTGATCCAAATTCCATCGCGCGATATTGGCGAGCACGATCGCGTCATAACTTCCGGCGGTGGTTGGATCAGAAAGAACAGATGTGTTTGAAACTTGCACATCAAGTTTGCTGGCTCGCAACGCTTGCGCGAAGGATTGACTTTCCGCGCCGGAATCATCCACGATAAGAATGCGGCCCTCACCCGAAACAAACGTGATGGCGGAGGCGACATTATTTTCCACGATGGCGTCGGCGCTTGGATCAAGTGGCTCAAAGATGGCCTTCATGCGCACCACGCCGGAGCGAGGCAACGCCACGGGAATGGTGATCACATTTGGGCCCGCGTCAAGATGAATCTTCATCGCGTTGCTGTCGCTTTTGGAATCCAAATCAATCGCCTCTCCGTCAATTTCAAAGCGAATTCGCCCGTCAATTGGGCTACGGGCGCGGATGATCATTTTTGCGTCGACGCTTTGACCACGCCGCGCGCGGGTTGGCGTGCGCAACGATTCGACCATTGTGTCGTTGGCTGTCGCCACTTCAAGCGCCACAACGTCAATGGCCACGCCAGCCGAACGCGCCATCTGCGCGGCCTCGAGAATATTTCCAGATGTCTCGTTGCCGTCGCTCACAAGAAGAATGCGATTGCGAGTGTCGCGCGGCATGAGCGCCATGGCCATGCGCACGCCCGCCGCCAAATCGCTGCCAATCGCGGCGTCCGCATGCGACAAAATATTTATTTTCGCGGTGCTCTCCGGCTTGCTTTGAATCTCAGCGCTTTTTGCGAAGGTGACAACCGCCAATTGATCGCGCGCGCTGGATTTATCACCCGCCCGATCTTGCAACCAACTTTGCGCCGTGGTGCGCAGTTGGGTTGGCACGGAGCGGCTTGCATCGGCGACAACTACCACAGTGATGCCATCGCTTGATTCAACAAAACTTGGCCGCGACAACGCGGCAACAAGCAGCACGATCACAACGCTACGAATGGACGCCGTTACCACGGCACGTCTTGAAGCGCGCATATCCCTGGATCGAAATGTGATCAACCATATCGGCGCCAACAACACCAACGCGATGAGCCAACCAGGATGTTCAAATGAAATCCACACGGAAAGCCTTAGGGTTGCGTCGATTGAATCATGGAATTACGGGGCGATAGAAGATGGTTTTGCGGCCGCCGCATCGGGCACTTTGGTTGTGGCGGCGGGCGGTTGAGTTTGATTCTCATTTGCATCCTCGATTTTTTTCTTCCACTGCGAAAAATATTTTTGATGCGCCTCTCGCAGCGGTGCCGGAACTGGGTCCTCTTCGCTTGCCTCTTCTAGGCCCGCCTGCACTTGATTTTCAATCACCGTGAGTTTGCGCGTGGCCTCTTGGGTTGTCGTGGCGTTGCCTTGCACAAAGTCACGCGCGATCGGCTCGGCATCAATATCCTGAGATTCACTCATCACTTGCTCGGTTGTGAATTGCTTGGGCTTGGTGTCAGGCTGGTCGGTAAGTTGGGGCTTGGAAAATCCTGAACCCGCTCTCGAGCCACCCGAGCCAGGATTTCTACATGCAGCCAGTGATTTGGACAAACTTGATTTCTGACTTGATGCGGCGGAGCCTTTCTTGAGCAAGTCCATTAAATTTTTCACGGGCGCGCCACCACTACAAGATTCTTTTGATTGCTTGCCAATGGAATTACATTGCTTGGCGTTCTTCATGGCCGTGGCTATTTTTTTCTGATCCTCCTTGGACAGCGCCTGCTTGCTCTTCAGGGCGCCAGCCTTGGCGCTTTCCTTGGCGGCTTGTTTGTCCAATGCGGCGGCGACTTTTTCCAACGCCTGCTTGGCGGCGGCGGCTTCGGCTGGATCAGAACTTTGCGCTTTATCAGCAAGTTTCTGCGCTTCCTTGGCGGCGGCCTCAAAATCGCCGCGCTTGAGTGCGGCCAACATTTCGCGCTCCTCGCCTTGGGACAACTCCAATTCAGAAAGCGCGTCCTTGAGCGATTCATTGTCATTCAACTCCTCAGCTTCGCCCGCTTTTTGCAACGCGGCCTCCAACAACGCGCGCTGTTGAAATGCTTGCGCTTCTCGATCCGCTGCTGAAATTGTTTGCTGCTTGGCGCGATCCAAAGATTCACGCGACGCGTCGATGGATTTCTGGATTGATTCATCAAGCGACGCAACTTCCATCGCGCTTTGCATGGCGTCAATCAAACGCTGCTCGGCTTGATCGGCTTTCTCCACAGAAGCCGCGTCTTGCTGGGCCTGCTGATTCTTTTTCACGGCCGACGAAATCCAATTGGGCATGAACAGCCACGCGGCGCACACCAGCACCGCAGTGATCAGACTCACTCTCCACTCGGGTCCAAAGCGATAGGCGAAGGATCGGGCCAACAAGTTTTTATTTTGAGCATCCAGCGCGATTCGATTGGCGTCGGCCACGGCCGCCAATGAAAAGGCGTCGCCACGATCTTGCACCGCAAGCGCGGTGCTTATTCGACTGGCAAGATTCAGACGCTCATCAAGTTGCGCCGCCGCATGGACGCGCGAAGGCCAACCGCGACGCGCAATAAGCAACGCCGCGTTGGCAAGGAATATCGCCGCTCCAATCGCCAACAGCATGGACAACGATGTCATTGCTGATGAAGTGCTCCCCCACAAAAACATGCGCAGAATCACAATCCATACCAACATTGCCCAGCCGGCCACGGGAAATGCCAATGCGGCAACTTCAAGCAATTCGGACACTTGAAGTCTTCGACGCGCGCTCTCAACTAGGCGATGGACAGCGGTCATATATAAAGGATAGCCAACAAATCATTTGCAATTTGATTGGTTAGAATTATTCGCAACATGAAATCAATTCTTCTTAGCGCGATTCTTTGCGCCTTCTCAGGTCAAACCACTCCCACGCCCACCGACACCCAAAAGTTGCAGGAAGTCCAAGTGGAAAATCAAAAGTTGCGGGACCAACTTGCCGCGGCTCAGAAGCGCGTGCAGGAACTTGAAGCCGCGGCGCAAAAGTCGCCGGCATTGGCGCCCACAACCACAACTCCAACTAGCGCCGACGCCACAGCAGATTTAATGGGAAATCCAATCGCGGTCTTGGATTTCTTTCAGAAAAAATTCACAGAGGACATGGCCAAACGCCGAATCGCGCTTCCCTTGGAGACGGACAGCAAGTCCACGCGCCAGTTGTATTTAGTGGAGGCCAAGAAATGGATTGACGCCATGAATCGGACAACCCCCTACGCCATCGAGTGGCGCGGACGGATTGTGGAGCTTGCCGTGGGCGCTGGTGGCAATCGCTCATTTGAATTTCAATGCGTGTCCGCCGACAACAAAAGGAATTTTGGCCGAGTTGTTTCCGCCACTATTCTGGGCAGCAACGCACCGCAACTTGGGGACGCACTGCCAGAACGGGACGTGATTTGGAGAATGAGCGGAACGCTTACGCCGATGCTGTTCGCGGAACCAGAGATGTTGGTGCCCAATACTTTTGACAATCCACCTTTGGTTGGACCATGTGTGGCTTATAAAATTCAATTGAAGCCACTGCGCCTTTATCCTGAGAAAGTTGACCAGACTGCGCCACCAAAGTGATCGCCGCGCGGATTGGCCCCTTCAGCAACGCCAGTGATTTTGTTCTTGCCCGTTGTGAATTGAACTCATACACTATGGAGTCATGGTTGTGATTCCCTCAACATTGATGGGCGATGGCGCGGCGCAATCAAAACGCATTCCTTTAACGCAACTCGCGCGAGGACAGCGCGCCATGATTGACTCCGAATCACTGACCACGCTTGCGGAAGCCGATCGATGCCTTCTGCGAGCAATGGGAATTCACGAGTCCTGTGAATTAAAAGTTTGCAAAGCTGGAGCGCCTTGCATTATTGAAGTGGAACGAACGCGCGTTGGCTTGTGTGGATCCGTCGCCAGCAAAGTTTTTGTGAAACCATGTGATGGCTGCCCAGCAGCCTGATGAACTTGAAGCGCTGCGGGTGTACTCCACCGAGCGTCCACCACGCGCGGCGTTGTTGGGTCAACCCAACACTGGAAAGACAACTTTATTTAACCGACTTTGCGGCTCTCGTGCGCGCACCGCCAATATTCCTGGCACCACCGTGGAAAGCCGCGTGGGTTTGGCTGCCACAACACACGGCGTGCTTGAGATTATGGATTTGCCTGGCATTTATGGATTAAGTCTGGAAGTTCCAGAAAGCAAATTGTGCCGTGATTGCTTGGACGGCCGCATTGGCGATGTCGCGCCGGATGTCGCCGTGATCATCGCCGACGCGACTAACTTTTCCAGGTCTCTGCGATTCGCCTCGCATGCGTTGCGACGAAAAATGCCTTGCGTGATCGCGATCACTCTGGCTGATGACGCGCGCCGAAAAGGTTTCAGTGTGAACGCCGCCGCTCTCTCTGAATGTTTGGGATGTCCAGTTGTGATCACAAGCGGCCGCACTGGCGAGGGCGTGGACGAACTCGCCGACGCGGCTTTGCGCGCGGCGCTGCATGGAATTTCATTGGAGTCTTTCGAGCAAAGGCTGAATCATCTTCCCGCGTCCAGCGTGAGCGAATCGGATCTTGCCAAGTGGGCCAATGACGTGCTTGTGGAAGTAGCAAGCGGTCGATTGGCCGCGGCAAGCAGCGTGAGCGACCGCGTTGACCGCGCGCTCACGCATCCAGTGTCGGGATTGGCAACATTTATTCTGGTCATGAGCGTGTTGTTCGCCAGCATTTTCTGGTTGGCTCAATTTCCCATGAATGGACTTGATTTTATATTTGGCACCTCGGGCGATTGGCTGCGCGCCGTGATGCCCGAGGGACCGTTGCGCGATTTATGCGTGGACGGAATTATTGGAGGCGTCGCGGGAACCGTGGTCTTTTTGCCGCAAATTTGCCTGCTCTTTTTTCTTTTGTCACTGCTTGAAGATTCTGGATACTTGGCACGCGCCGCGTTTGCCGCCGACAAATTCTTGCGCCGATTTGGTTTGCCTGGACAAGCATTTGTTCCACTTCTTTCAAGCCATGCGTGCGCCTTGCCTGGCATCATGTCCACGCGTCTGATTCCAGATCCCAAGGACAGACTGGCAACAATTCTTGTGGCTCCGTTCATGAGTTGCACGGCTCGACTTCCGGTGTACGTGTTGCTGATTTCGCTTTTGTTCGCGGGCAGACCGTGGCTTGCGGGCCTTGCGTTTGTTGGGTGCTATGCCACTGGCGCAATCGCGGGTTTGTTAAGCGCATTTCTTGTTCGACGCACGCTGCTCAAGGGTCCAGCGCGCCCAATGTTGCTGGAGATGCCACCCTATCGCAGACCAAGTGTGCGCATTGCGTTGTGGGTGATGTACGACCGCGGCGTGTTGTTCATCAAGAACGCTGGATCCATGATCTTGGCGATTTGCGTTGTCATGTGGTGGCTGAGCGCCTATCCAAAAGTCGCGCCCTCGCCCGAGTTATTGCAGATGCGAGCCCAAACAAGTGAAGTGGCGCTGCAAGCAAACGCCAATCCTGAACAGGTGCAGGCGCTTGAAAGTGCTGCAAATCTGCTGGAATCACGCGAGCAACAACTTGGCTCCATGGCGGGCAAACTTGGTTTGATCGCAGAACCACTTTTTCACCCATTAGGATTTGACCATCAACTCACCGTGGCGGTGCTTACCAGTTTTTTGGCGCGCGAAGTTTTTGTGAGCACCCTCATGATTATTTCATCAACCGACGCCAATGATGAGGCTTCTTTATTGGATCGAATTACCCATAATCGCCGCTCCGATGGAACTCTTTTGTTCACCATTCCAACCGCGGCTTCACTGTTGGTGTTTTTCACATTGGCCATGCAATGCCTACCAACACTTGCGTTGGTCCGGCGCGAAACACAATCATGGAAATGGCCGCTCCTACAATTTGTATGGATGAGCGGATTGGCATGGAGCATGGCATGGATTGTTCGACAAGCACTTCTTACAGGAGGATTTTAAATGCTTTGGAATGAAATCCAATTTTGGATCGTGTCGCTGATCGCCCTTGCTGGCCTGTACGTGGTGCTTCGCCCGTTGCTTCCTTCAAAGGGATCCTCCCCAGCGTGCCCAAGTTGCACCGCCAAGCCCGGCTTAAAAAAACCAAAGCTCACTCCTCTGACGATTTCCAAAGACGCCAAGCGAGATGCTGGCGACGCGAACAAAAGATGAGTGATCAAGTTGGTCATTCGGCAGGATTTGACGCCGATATTGTGGTGATTGGCGCGGGCGCCGCTGGCTTGATGAGCGCTATCCACGCTTCTCGCGCCGCACGACAAGAGTTCGCCAAAATTATCCCAACCACGGACACTCCCAAACTCACTGAAGCGCAAACACAAACCGCGGCTCGTATTGTTGTTCTTGACGGAGCGCCGCGCATTGGCATAAAGATTCTTGTGGCCGGAGGCGGTCGATGCAATGTCACGCATCACGTGGTGCGCGAGCAAGATTACGCAGGCAGCACGCCCGCCGCAATTCGGCGCGTGCTGAGTCGCTTCACGGTTGCGGATTGTGTTGCGTTCTTCAATCAACTTGGAGTGGAGCTGAAACAAGAGGACACGGGAAAATTATTTCCTGTGACCGATGACGCGCACACCGTGCTCAACGCGCTGTTGCAAGCGGCGCGCGCGGTGGATGTGGATATTCGCTCGCCATTGCGCGTGCAAACAATTGCTCCCCTTGTCGATGGCGGCTTTGAAGTCTCTGGCCTATGGGGTTCATTGCGTGCGCGGCGCGTGGCTTTGTGCAGTGGCGGAAAAAGTTTGCCCAAATCTGGTTCGGATGGACTTGGTTTGGAGTTGGTCCAAAAACTTGGCCACAGTGTGACGGAGCACGTGATTCCGTCGCTAGTTCCATTGGTTGCAAGCGCGCAACATTGGGTGCGCTCACTCAGCGGACTCACTTTAGATGCCGAAGTTCGCGTGGTTTCTGGCACCGGTAAGCGCATCACATCGTTCACAAACTCAATGTTGTTCACGCATTTCGGTTTGTCCGGGCCCGCGGTGCTGGACATTAGCCGCTACCTCATGATGGAGCGCACACGAGATGCTGCCGCGGCGTTGCAATTATCGTTCATGCCTGGATGCTCGCTTGAACAAGCCGACACGTGGTTGCTTGAAGCCAAAGCGCAAACCGTGCTGTCGCGCTTGCGGGAGAAACTACCTGAGCGCTTAGCAAAAACTTTATTGGAGGGCGCCGGCATCGCCTCCGATAGAACCCCCAAGCAACTTGAACGCGAACGCCGCCGCGCCTTGGCGCAACTTCTGTGCGGAGCGCCTGTTGAAATTGTTGGCGACCGCGGCTTCAGCCACGCCGAAGTCACCGCCGGCGGTGTGCCTCTGAGTGAAATGAATCTCGCCACCATGGAAAGCCGCAAATGTCCGGGTCTTTATATGGCCGGGGAGATCTTGGATGTGGACGGTCGCATAGGTGGATTCAATTTTCAATGGGCTTGGGCGAGCGGATTTGTGGCTGGAATTTCCATGGCGTCTTCGCTGAATTCTTCACTAGACTTTCTGAAGCCAAACAGTGAAAAAATCCGATAGATGAACGTGTTTTTAGAAAATTTCAATCGTTGTGGCAAGCCGATAAATCATCGTTCGTTTGTCATTGGCAAATCGCGCCGTTCATCCTCCGCAATGATCCGCCGTGTTGGAGCGTGCCTCACGCTGTTCGCGGCAACAACTCTATTTGGAGCTGATTTAGCTTCCACAGTGAAAGCATTGGCGAACACCTCATCGCCCAAAAAAGGAACCACCGCCATCAGCGTGCGCGGCGAAGATGGAATTGAACTTGTGCGCATCAACTCCGATACCGCCATGTCGCCGGCGAGCAATGAAAAATTGCTCACCACTGGAGCGGCGCTGCGAATTCTTGGCGGAGACTTTGTATTTCAAACTCGTTTGCTGCGTGACGGAGATCGGTTGATCGCTGTTGGTGACGGCGATCCTTCATTCGCTGATCCAGAACTTCTGGCGGAAATGCTTCACACCAACAAGGATGGTCAACAGAGCAAAGGCATGACCCCGGAGTCATTGCTGGATCTTTGGGTGCAAGGCGCCAAGGATTCGGGCATGACCGAATGCGCCGAACTTGTGATTGACGACCGCATCTTTGATCGCAAAGGCGTGCATTCTGGATGGCCTGCGGACCAACTGAACGAGCACTACTGCGCGCCAGTTGGTGGAATCACATTCCATCTCAATCGCATTGATTTCTGGGCAAAACCCACGGATCGCGGCGCGGACATTTGCAAGACAAGGCCCTGCAGCGATTTTGTTGCGATCGTGAACCACACCGCAAGGGTGAAAGGCAAGGAAGATGGCCTGTGGATCCAGCGCGACACCACCACGAACTCCTTCACGATCCGAGGTTTCTGCAATAAGCCACTTGAAGAACCAGTGAGCGTGGCGTTGACCGACTCTGCAAATTATTTCGCGCAACTTCTCGCGGAGCGTTTGACCAAGGGCGGTATTCCAGTCAAGTCGTATCGACTTGCATCTGAGATCGATCCAATTTCAACCGGCAAAATTGTTGGCCCAGTGATTCGAACTCCCATCGCCACGGTGTTGCGAAGGTGCAATGTAGACAGTCAGAATTTGTACGCCGAGTGCTTGCTCAAACGCGCCGGCTTTGCCGTGACACAGACGCCTGGCTCTTGGCTCAACGGTAGCGACGCTGTGGAAAAAATTGTCCGCACCCGCTTGGCTGACAAGGTGAATATCGATTCGCTTGATTGCGTGGACGGCTCGGGTCTTTCCAAAGAGAACCGAGTGAGCGCCAGCATTTTAAGCGCATGGGTAGATGACTTGATCAGCGACAAGAAATTGAGCGAGCCGTTCACCGACTCGCTCGCGGTGGGTGGCGAAAGCGGAACGGTGAAGAAAAGATTTCGCGATCTTGATGACCGAAAATTTTCCGTGCATTGCAAAACCGGATACATCAACGGCGTCTGCGCGCTCTCAGGCGTGGTGAAATGCGTGAATGGCCATCACGCCACTTTCAGCGTGATTTGCAATGGATTTGAGGCCGGCGGCGTGACCAAAGCCAAGCAACTACAGGAGAGCGTGGTCAAGGCTACGGCGCAATATTTGGAGACACTTGCTCCAGTGGGCGCGGTGGTTTCACCAAAGGTGCGTGAATCACTCGGCGGCGGTTGAAGAACTTTGAACGGACGCTGAAGTTGGCATGCCGCTGACGTCAACCAATTCCAACTCGATCGGCTCACTGGCTTGAACTTGCCGAACGCGAATCCGTTGCTCTCGGGCCAATTCAAGCAACGCCAAGAACAAACCAATTCGATCCATGCGATTTCGCCCTTCGAAGATGGCGTCGAGTCGCATGCGACGCTCAGGTGAGCGACCCAATCGATCGACAAGATCGTCTTGATGCAAACCAATCGGCGTGTCATCGAAAGTGACTTGGTGATTTCCAAGGCGCGTGAAATCCACGGCAAGCGTGATGCGCTCAAAGGCCTCGAGCAAATCCAGCAAATGCACATCGCCTATGTCAAGATCCTGCACATCTTCAACTGTGGTGGCCTCGCCATCAACCGCGGGAACTTCGCCAGCCACACCGGATGCCGTCCACCGTTTTGAAAATTCATCGCGCAGTGAATCAAGCGTTTCCGCGGCTGTTCGAAAGCGCTGATACGCCAATAATTGTTGCACCAATTCACGGCGCGGGTCCTCGTGCAACGAAGCATCCGGAAGAATCTGCGCCTCGTCATGCTCTGGCTTGGGCGAAAGCATTCGGCTCTTCATTTCCACCAACGTGGCCGCAAGCACCAGAAATTCGCCAGCTTGCTCCACATCCATCTCGTCGCTTGTCTTGAGCACCTCAAGATATTGAGTTGTGATGGCCGCAATCGGAATATCGTGAATATCAACTTCCGAGCGCCTAATTAAAAACAAAAGCAGATCAAGCGGCCCTTCAAATGCCGAAAGTTTGACTTGATATTCGTCAAGGATTGCCACTGCCAAACTGTACCAAAATCGTCCTTTATTTTCGCTATCATTTTGTGCATGACCGAAAAGATTGTGAACGACGAGGCAGCATTTATTTCAGATGTGCTTCGTTCCGAGGCCGAGGCCATCACGCGCCTTGCCGTTCGCGTTTCACACAACAGTCCTGATTCGTTGGACTTTGCTAAGGCCATTGATTTAATCTGCGCATGCGACGGGCATGTTGTGGTGAGCGGCATGGGAAAATCCGGTCTGATTGGCAGCAAACTTTCCGCAACTTTCGCCAGCCTAGGACAGCCAAGTCATTTTGTGCATCCCGCGGAGGCGGTTCATGGCGACCTCGGTCGCATTCGCTCCAACGATGTTGTCCTACTGCTTTCCTACAGCGGTGAAACTGAGGAACTTCTCAACTTCGCGGCGATCCTGAAGGCTGATGGCGTGGCGGGAATTGGAATTTCAAAGCACGCCCAAACCAATCTGGCCAAGATTTCAACTGTGCATATTTCGCTGGGCGACATCGAGGAGGCCTGTCCATTGAATTTGGCCCCCACCGCCACAACCGCCACCATGCTTGCGGCGGGCGACGCGTTGGCGTTGGCCGTGGCGCGCCGGCGCAATTTCAAGGCCGATGACTTTCACAAGATTCACCCGGGCGGAATGCTGGGAATTGGCCTTCGACCAGTCAGCGAGGCGCTGCGCTTTCAAGTGGGAAAGAATCTCACATGCGTTGCGTTGACGGCCACCATGAAAAGCGCGCTGCAATCCTGCGGTGACGGACGACGCTCGGGCGCTTTGATGGTTGTGGATTCACACGGACGCCTTGCGGGCATTTTGACCGATGGCGATGTGCGCCGATTGATCAACAATTTTGGCGCGGCCGCGTTGGAAAAACCAATCGCTGATTGCATGACCAAACATCCGCGCTGCTTGCCCGCGCAATCCTTGGTGCGCGACGCGGTGCGAATGATCCGCGAATTGCGCGTGGATGAATTGCCCGTTGTGGACACCGATGGCAAACCGATTGGCTTGATTGACATTCAGGATTTGATCGCGCTGAAAGTTGTTCGGGACTAAAAAATGCAGACATACATCACCGAGCGAGATGGTTTGATTTTGGTTGTCGCGGCCGACGGCGGATTGAACCGCGGCACGGCTCAGCAATTGATAGAGGAAATTTCCAAGCATGTTGAAAGTGGCGCCACGCAAGTCGTGGTTGATTGCGCCAAGCTTGAAATTTTGTCCAGCATGGGTCTTGGAGCCCTGCTGCAAATCCACAACAAGCTTAAGAAGCAGGGCGCGCAAGTTCGCTTGTGCGGACTTCGCAGTTTGATGGTGCAAGCCATATTGATTTCACGGCTGGACAAGATCTTTGAGGTCTATCCAGACGTCAACGCGGCTAAAATTTCGTTCCGCCCCCTTTCCTAGCCAAATTCAGCCAATACACGCCACTTGTGGCGGCACACAATGCTCCCCACAAGATGCTGTGGAGAGACCGCATACGGTCTTGAAATTTATTTCGTGATACAAAAAAATTGTGCGGCAAGCGACGCGCTTGGTTCGATGAAGGTTCACGCCAATTCGGCAAGGAGCGCAACGCACATGCAAAGCAAAGAACAACTGATCGAATGTATTCAACGTATCAACCCTTCGGCTCTGCGTGAATTTTTATCATCATTTGATTGGCATGCGCTTCGTAGATATCTAGATCATTTGAGCATGACGCTTGAGCCGCGCGGTGTGGATAGCCACTGGACGCGCTTGGGCGACACTCCTGCAGTTGTGTGGCGGCGGTCCGCGGCTTGACTCCCAAAGACCGCCGTCCCACCAACCTTATCGCGGAAATTTATTTATAAAAGTATTTTTATAGACGCGGATTTCGCAGCAACGCTTCAACGCGTCGCTTGAGCAAGCGCACGCGCAACAAACTGCGCACGCGGGTGATCAATTCCAACTTGTTCACCGGCTTGGTGAGAAAATCATCGCAACCGCATTCCACGGCGCGCTCAAAATCACCCACCTCGTTCAGCGCAGTCACCATGATGATCACGGTGTCGCGCAACGCTGAATCCTGCTTGATTTTGCGGCATACTTCAAAGCCGCTCATGCGCGGCATCATCACGTCCAGCAAAATTAAATCCGGCTTGCAACGCGCCACGGCTTCAATGGCCTCAACGCCGTCGTGCGCGGTCTCCAACTTGCACTCCAGCGATTCCAACCACGCCTGCATCAACTCCACATTTTGCAGATTGTCATCCACCAACAAAAGAACCGCGCTTCTGAGTTCTTCGCTTGAGGGCTCGCGTTCGATGGCTTGTTCCAATTCATCTTGCGGTGTGGGCATGGATGTATCTTAGCTTGGGCTGAAGGTTTCATGCGCGGCGCGAAAATCGCCTAGTTCAACGAGGTTTGCTTGATATGCCTGCGCTTTGCGTCGCTAATAATTTCGCCACAAGTTCAATCGGATGCAGTGGCTGCGCGCTGGTGCCATCTCTAATTTGATGGCGGCAACTTGTGCCCGAGGCAACCACCACGGAGTCAGGCGCGCAACGAATCGCAGGGAACAATGATTGCTCGCCTATTTGCATTGACAAGTCATAGCGATGCTTGGCAAAACCGAAAGAGCCCGCCATGCCGCAGCAACCAGAGTCAAGTGCGTTGAGTCGATCTCCAAAAATTCGTCGAAGCAACCGAGCGCCGGATTCATTGCCCCACAGCGCTTTTTGATGACAATGACCGTGAAAAATCACGGTTTCATTTCCAAAGGGTATAGCTGGCTTGCGTGGATGGTCTTCCCATCGAGCCTCAAGAAACTCCTCCACCAACATGCTGCGTGCCGCCAACTCATTCAGTTGCTTGACGTCCAAGCCCATGTTGAGATCCAGCCAATCATCTTTGATCGCGCTCAAGCATGATGGCTCCAAAGCAAGTAATGCCACGGCATTCTCTTTGTTCAAAGTGGACAAAAGATTTTTGGCGGTTTGAGCGCAAGTACGAGAGGCCTCCGCCAACATTCCAACACTGATCAATGTTCGTCCACAACAACCCGCGTCAGGCATCACCACGCGGTACCCAAACGCCTCCAACAACTCAACAGCGTGGCGAGCGATATGTGTCTCTGAAAAATTAGTGAAGCAATCGGCGAACAGCAACACGGTTGGCCGCGCCACGGACCGACCTTCACTGGATTCGTTCATTGCACTGTTGATGGAATGTGTGGCGGCATTGACCGCGCGATTTTTACGCGCCACCCAACGATGCGTTGCGGGACCAAATCCAGGAACGGTTCGAGCCGCATGAAAGCCAAGCGTGGAACGAATCACGCTTGCAAGCGGCGTGTATTGAAGCAATGCGTTGGCGATGGGCCACACGCGCGACCCTATGCGATTTGCCTTGCGAATACGCCCAATCAAGCGGGTTGCAAAGGGAATTTTTCCACGCGCGGCAAATTCTTGCGCCTGAAATTCCGCCTTCATTTTTGAGATGTCCACATTGCTGGGGCATTCACTTTGACACGCCTTGCATGAAAGGCACAGATCAAGCGTGGCTTTGGTTTCTGGATCGCTCCAGATCTGGCCCGGAGAACTGATTTCATCCGGTGCGTTCATCTGCCCCGACAGCGCCAGGCGAAGCGCGTTGCCGCGACCGCGCGTGGAATGGCGCTCATCAAGCGTTGCACGGTACGAGGGACACATCACGCCGGAAGGTTGAGTTTTGCGGCACAAGCCCGCGCCGTTGCACGACTGAACCGCGTGATCAAATCCATGTTCTTTTTCAAATCTGAAAAATGTATTTGTAGTTTGAATTTCAATCTCTTGATCAAGGGGCTTCACACGCAACGCCCGCATGATCTGGGATGGATCGCCAGTGGTGATCAAGTTGCCCGGGTTCATCAAGCCAACGGGATCAAAAATGTTTTTTACTTGGCGAAAGAGTTCGCACAATTTCTGTCCAAGCACTCGATCAAGCAATGGCGTGCGCAAACGTCCGTCGCCATGCTCGCCGGAAAGCGCCCCGCCATATTTCGCCACCAAGTCGGCAACCTCAACGGCGATCGATGTGATCTGCGCGCGGTCGGCCTCGGTGGTGATTTTCACCAACGGTCGAATGTGCAAACACCCCACGCTGGCGTGCGCGTAATAGGCCGCCGTGGTTCCATGTCGCGTCACAATTGCCTTAAAATCCCGTACGAAATCCAGTAATTTGCTTGGATCAACCGCCGTGTCCTCCACGAAAGTCATGGGCTTTCTATCGCCGGGAATATTGTGCAGCAACGGCTCGCCAGCCTTGCGCAATTTCCACGCCGAAGCGATGGACTTGGGCGTGAGATAGCGCTGCATTGGGGCGCCAGGAACCACCGCCGCCAACGAATCAAACGAGGCGTTCAAATCCAACTCCGTTTCGCCTTGATATTCCACATACATCACCGCGCCCAATTTGCCACTGGCTGGCTTGGGCATTAAGTCCACGTAGTGGGTGTACTCCGTATTGTCACGCGCGGCATCTAGAACAACTTCATCGATCAACTCAACGGCGCTTGGCTTGGTGTTGATCATGCCCATTAATGGCGTAAGCGCGTCCTCAATACTTGTAAAACCAATGATGGCCAAGCCCGTGCGCTTGGGCTTGGGAACAATTTTCAGCGTGGCTTGCATCATCACCGCCAACGTGCCTTCTGATCCACATAACAGTTGCGCCAAATTCACCCGGTCAAATGTGCCTGGAGTGCTGGCGTGGAGTTGTTGCAGCAGAATATCAATGTTGTAGCCGTCCACGTGGCGCATTATTTTTGGAATGCGTTTGTGAATCTCATCGGCAAGCGGCAGAACAATCTCCGCCAAACGCCGCGCCAAGAGAGTTTGCGCGGGATCGCTATCGCATGAACCTTGGAACAATTTCAACACGGCTCCCTCGGCGGTGACCACGGTCATGGCGATCACATTTTCAACAGTGCGCCCATACAAAATACTGCGTGCGCCCGCCGAATTATTGCCAATCATGCCTCCCAGGGTTGCGTGGCTACTGGTTGCAACATCGGGTCCAAACATCATGCCATGCGGGCTAAGCGCCGCGTTGAGTTGATCAAGCGTCACTCCAGGCTCCACCGTGACGGTGCGGGCGGCCACATTTATTTCGCTTATACCGCGGCAACGCGCGCTCATGTCCATCATCAGCGCTTGGTTCACGCATTGCCCGGCCAAACTTGTTCCACCGCCTCGTGGCAACATTGGAATATTTCTCGCTCGGCAATAGCGCACAATGTCAACGGCGCATTCGGGTCGATTGAGAATCACCACGCCAATTGGTTCAACTTGATACATGCTTGCGTCGGTGGCGTACAGCATGCGATCGTGTTTTTCAAAACGCACCTCACCAACGTTCATACTTCGCAAATCATTGACAGCGTTTTGGCGCAACTGAGAGAGAGTGGCGAACATTGGCAAATGAATCGCCGATGCGGAATCAGAAATAGATTGATCGTGGACCTTCTTCAAGACGACACAATACTAGTTGGCTTGTTGGCATCAGGGATTGACTTCAATCCCACATTCGAATCTGGCATTTGCTTTGGCTGCCAAAAATTTCAGGCTACGGCTTGACCTCTGGAGCGAATTTGATTTCGGGTTTCAATTGCGCATTTGGCTTGGTGGAATCTTTCAATTCAGTGTCAACCTTGATCGGGGTCGGCTTTGGAAGATCATCCAAGCGCTCAACACGGCGACGATCGCCCACATCCAAAGTCAACATTTCAGAGGGAATCGCCACCGCGTCAAATGTCATCCGCCATTCAATTGCGGCATTTGGCGGCACGCGTGGACCGCTTTCGATTCGACGCGTGGCGGCGCGCAATGCAGAAGTCTGGTCATTGAACGTGAGTTCAAGCGAACCGTTCTTACCCTCAAGCAAAACAATAATTGGCCCATCATCTTTTTTTACAAATGATTTCAAAGCCAGTTCTCCCAGTTCAGGATCGATTGCTTTCCACCACTGTTCTGATTGATTGCGAAGCGCGACACCAAGTTGCGGCCAGGGACTTTCCGGAATTTCCATGCGCAACGCCTGAGCGGGTTCGATTGTCAGTGCGCGATCCACGGCGGCGTCCGCGCCGGCTCGAAAACCAATCATGCGTGTCGAATCCACCAACACGGTCAGCGACCCTTGAGTCAAAGCAAATTTGTGATCAGCCGCGTCCCATGCGATCATGCATGGCGCGGCTTCTTTTTCAGCAGACAAATCTCCATCTTGAACCACCACATTCACTTTGCAGCGCGCGGCCCCCGACGATGCTGCCCATGCCTGACTGAATTCTTTCCAATTTTCAGTGGGCGAATCCTTGATGAAGTGTTCGCCAGTTGAAGTTGCCCACGCGAATTGAGCCAAGACAAACAACGCGGCGCTTGTAAGGGCAACAAACAGCCGAGTGCTGGCATTGCACATTGCATCGGCGTGACTTGGCACGTGGTATTTCAGTCGCGACAAATTCAACCCTTGGTCGCTAGAGCAGCCTCAACATCCTTCTTTAAATTTTCAACGGACTTCTCGTCGAAACCCATGTGAATGGCAGCAATTTTGCCGTTTGGAGTAATAACCACGGTGAAAGGAATTCCGGTGAGTTTGTAATCCTTGCCCACCTGCTCATCAAAATCAATCAATGTTGGAAAAGAAAATGCCTTGCCTTTCCAAAAATCACCGACCATTTTCTCGCGCGCGTTGGGAACCTGTTTATCAACTTTCTCCATTACATTCACGCCATATACGGCGATTGGCTTGCCGCTTTCGTTGGCCCACTTTGCAAATGTGTCAAGCAATGGAAGAGCCATCATGCATGGCTTGCACCACGTGGCCCAAAAATCCAGCACCACAACTTTGCCCTTCAAATCAGCCAAAGTTACTTTTCCACCGTCAAGTGTTTGCAAGATAAAGTCCGGCGCGGCGTCACCAACATCAAATGGTTGGTCAAGCGAGTCCAACGTGTCGGTCATTTTGCGCCCAGCTGGATCGAAAGCAATAGGTGTTGGCAAACCTGCGTCATACACCTTTCGTTCAAACGTGACTGACATTGGCAAGCGAAGTCCTGGCGGAAATTGCGGATTGGTCAGGGACATGTCGATAGAAGCGAGCAAGCCAGTCTTTGGATCAATAAATGCCACGACTTCTGTTCCTTGCGGATCGATCATTAAAATCTGATCAGGCTTGCCATCAACCCCCGCGCGAAATCCTGAAGGAAACATGTCTGGGTTTTGACCAAGAGTCATGGCTGCAGCGACATCGGCCGAATCTCCACCAAGCAAAATCAGCGTTGGCAAAGGCAATTTTCCACCCATCACTTCGCCCAACGCCTTCACGGCGGTGCCTGCTTGTTTGATTTGCGCGTATTTAGGTCGACCATCCATTTCCACATACACCTGATCATTGAGACGTGTCAATGTGATTCCAGGCATGATCACTTTTGCATCCCCCGACTTGGTGGCCAAAAGTTGAACCTTCTGATCTTGGCCTTGAAATTGAGGAGAACGGATGATCATTGTTTCTTCAAGAGCGGGTATGGCTGAGTATCGGGCTGGAAAACTTTTCACAATTGCGGTGGCTTGGGCAACCGCCAATGCTGATTTTTCATCCGCGCTCCACGTAGTTGATGGCGCTGGCGCTTTGAACTCAGGTGGAACATTCATTGGCGCGTTGGGCGGCGGAGCCATTTGATCTTGAGGCTCGGCTGAATCCATATCTGGAGCAGTGGTTGGAGTCGCGGCTGGAGCTGCAGTGGGAGTTGTAGTTGGCGCTGCGGGAGTCGCGGCTGGAGCAGTAGTTGGAGTCGCAGTTGGAGCCTTTGCCGCTGGCGTGTCTGAAGGATTTTGAGCGAGACAAATTGGCGCGCAGGCCAAGCTGATCCCAAACACTAGGGTAAACATGGCTGAATGGACGGACAACGATGACTTTTTCATGCGAGCTCCAATTTAAATAAATTTTTCAATCACTATTTCGCCACACGGAGAAATATTCACCACTCATTTGGATCCTGCTTCAAACTTGAAGCGGACCCACGCAACACTCGATCGCCGTTTGATCCAGCGATGCGAGGAGAGAGTGTACGCTGTCTTTTTGCGTGGGAAGGATCAATTCCCCGGCTATTTCCGAAAGCGGTTTCAGCACAAATTGCCTTGTAAACATGCGCGGATGTGGCAAAATTAAACCAGGCTCCACCACTTGGCGTTGCCCGTAAAACAACACATCCAAATCGATGGAGCGAGGTCCGCCCTGCCCCTCCACCGCGCGATTTCTTCCCAGCGCGCTTTCAACACTCATGCAAACGGCGAGCAACTCGTCTGGCGTGAGCGCGCACAAACCCGTGATTGCGGCGTTGATAAATTTTCCACCAGCGCGTTCTCCAACCGCGATTGTTTCATACATGGAACTAGCGCGAATTTGGGTCAGCACATTTTTATCAATGATCATGCTCAACGCTTGTCGCAGAAATTTCTTGCGATCACCAACGTTTGATCCAAGCGCTATGCCAACACGTTCTGCGACTGCGCTCACTTGCTCCACTCCCAAATAAATGGGGCCGCAAATGCATCCTTGCCAAGAATCGCGAAGCGTACTAACGCCAACGCTGTCTTGGCGCTTCGGTCACGAATGGATGCGCGGTCGCCTGGGTAGTGAAATCTTCTTACCGCTTCGAATCGCGGGCCACATATTCCAATGAACACCTCGCCCACTGGTTTGGATTCACTGCCACCATTTGGGCCAGCGATGCCGGTGATGCTGGCGGCCCACTCTGTCTTTAACAACGCCGCGCATCCACGCGCCATGGCTAGCGCAACTGGCGCGCTTACTGCGCCATGCTGGGACAACAGATCATGGGGCACGTGCAACAAATCCATTTTCGCGCCGTTGGCGTACGTGATTGCGCCACCCGCAAACCATTCGCTTGATCCGCTCTGAGCCGTCACCAAACTTCCCGCAAGTCCGCCGGTGCAACTTTCCGCAAGCGAGAGCCTTTCTGACCTAGAAACAAGCAGTTTTCCAAGCGCGCCCGCAAGCGTTTCCTGATCGCGCCCATATGCGTAGGGCGCCCACAATTTTTCAATCTCCTGCATCGCCCTTTCCATGGACTCGGCTTTTGCGGCGTCTTGAACTCCGCGAATGCGCGCGCTGACAATGGATCCACTGGCGGTGGTTCCAATCAACGGATTGCGATCGCGCAACATGAGTGAACCAAGTTGTTGCGCCAAGAAACTTTCACCTTGACCAAAGGAGTGCACCGCTGCCGTGGACATTGCCACAGTGGGAAGATGCACAGCGACTTGCGCGTCGAACATGGGCTCCATTTCGCGCGGAGGTCCGGGCAAGCACCAAATGCGCGCCGCGCCAATGTTGGCGAACAAACCTGGGGCAGTGCCCAAGACATTTTTTAAGCAACTCGCGCCCTTGGGCCGCAATGCTTGCACCTTGTTGTTGACGGTCATCGGTCGACCGCGATCAAGGAACCAACGATCAAGATCCGCCAGCGCTTGCGGATCAACCTCCAGTGGTTCGCTCACATCCATCGCGCGACGCAGTGCCTCGCGCGTGAGATCATCCTCCGTGGGACCAAGTCCCCCCGTCATCACAATAATGTCATAGCGGGCGGCCAGTTCCCGCATCGCGGATTCCGTGGCAACCACGTCATCCAACACCACTCGAATCTCACCCACCAACACACCGTGCGTGGCGAATCGTGACGCCAACCATTTGGCGTTTGTGTCCTGGGTTTGACCCAGCATCAACTCATCGCCAACCGAAAGTATGGCGGCACTCACGCCGATTTTTGTTGTGCCGCTTGATCCACGATCCACTGGTAATTCTCCTTGAAAAATGGCAAAAACAATTGTCGAAGTGTGTCGACTGGCTCGCCTTGCTTGGGCCAAAGCCCTTGATCTTTCCACTCGCCCTTGAACCAACCATTGCGAAGTGCTTTGAGTTGATTTATATCCGCAAGTTCCACATATCCATGTGGAGTTGCGACCATTGGTAGCGCGTCAAATTTTTCCAGCCAACTTTTCAATTGCGTGTCAGCCACATCGCAGGCGCGCACCACGCCAAAATTATTTTTGGGATACGCAGGATGCGACAAGATCGCTTTCCACGCCGCCCGTAATTGCGTGTGACTATCCATGGCCATGGTCTGAAATAAAAGCGGAGTGAATGCGCGCATGCTTGGATTATCAAACACAGGTGCGGTCGCGATTGAAAGTGGATCCACTTGATCTATGAACTGCTGCAACTCTTGGGTGTAGAGCGAACGCATCACTGGCATGCGGCGCAATTCAAATCGTTGCGGGCCACCTGAAGTACCTGCTCGCAATTGCCATAGACGCTGCGCATCTTTGGATAGGCAAAATTCCATGAAGCGAATCGCAGTCTCTCGGTGCGGCGGATTGCGCAGCATTCCAATGGGGTCCGGATCCACCGAACTTTGCCCCGCGGGCGCGGTGAAAACAACTTTGGGCTCGCTGCCTTGGCGACCCGCGCGAATGGCGGCGTCGACCATTGATTGAATTTGAAATCGCGCATAAAAATCAATCGCCACGCCAGCCGCCGCGTCGCCACTGGCAACATCAATTGGCACACGCGAACCACTGGCCGCAAATCCCCTGGCATTGGCACCGGCGCGGCGCAAAATATCTATGGAATCGCGCCAACCAACCCTTTGCGAAATCGATTCAAACGCCGACAAAACGCTTCCAGATTGAGAGGGATTGACCAGACTCACCCATCCATACAAACGCGGATCCGCGAGATCGCTCCACGTTTTCAATTGCTCGACATGCAACGTGTCAAGCACATCCAAGTTCATCACAATTCCGAAAGTCGACAGCGCGACTCCGTACCAATACCCCTTTGGGTCGTACAAATTTTGTCCCGCGATTTCATTCACTCCATAACAGTCCATCACCACGGACTCGGGCAATTGAACCGGCTCCAAAATAGTCGCTGAATATTTTTTTGCGTCGGCCCCCGCACCCACGGTGACCGTCACTTCTTTTTTAAGCGTGTCAAATTCGTAACTACCTCCGCCAAAAATTAAATCGGCGTCGCCACCCACTGGAATATTTTGAGCAAGGCGCGCCTCCCACGTCGACACAAGCATGCGGCGAATTTCAACCGCGCCACCCGGCGTGCTCCATATCACTTCCGCAGGCTCGCCATATTTGTTCTGATGCCACGCGCTGAAAGCTTGGCTAAATTCAATACGTATTTGCTCGTTGCTTGGCGTGAGAATCACCACCTCGCGCATCGGCGTGGCGGCGCCAATCTTTGCAACTATTTGTGTTCGTGGTGAATCACTCCAACGCATCAGCAATGGCGTGGCCAACAACGCCGCAAACGCTATGGCAAACAGCGCGATTCGATTCATGCTGAATTTGCGGAAGTTGGAAGATGGGTTTGCAATCCTGAGGATATTTCATGCGCGAACGATTTCGCGGATTCCGCCACGTGTTGCGACCAATCGCCATCGCGATTTTCAAACGCCTGCATCACGGAGCGGCTCGCGGTGATCAAAGCTCCACGACCATGAATAAAACAACGCATCGCGTCGGCGATACCTCCACCTTGTGCGCCGTAACCCGGCACCAAAAACGGCGCGTGCGGCATGCGTTGTCGAAGTTGCGCAGCGTCGAGGGATTTGGTTGCGCCAACCACAGCGCCAAGCGCGCTGAATCCGCAAGATCCCATGTAGCGCGAGCCAGTGTCCGCGACCACGTCGGCAACACTCTGCGCAACGGTGCGTCCATCATGCAATCGCTCGCCTTGCACCACATCTCCCGATGGATTGCTCGTACGCACAAGCGCGAATACGCCAAGACCCGCCTGAAGAAAAGGCAAGAAACCATCCACGCCTAAATACGCGTTGGCCGTAACCCAATCGGCGCGAAAGTGCTCGATCACGGCGGCGGCGTAATGTTCGGCGCTGATTCCAATGTCGCCGCGCTTGCCGTCCAGAATCACCAAGAATTTTCCGCGCGCATGCGCCAACAATTTCGCAAGCGCCGCCATGCCTGCGACTCCGTGGCGCTCAAAACACGCCGACTGAAATTTTACGGCAGGCACATGCGACTCAATCGCATCAAGAAATGTTTTTCCCCACAACTCAAATGCTTGCGCCGGCTCGTGCTTTTGACAAGCAGACGGCAACCGCTCAAACACCGGGTCCATGCCAACGCACACCGGGGCGCCGCGAAGTTTGATCCAAGAATCGAGAAGATCCGCGGGGTGATCGTGTTTGACCATGCGCCCATCATAGAGGAGCGGCAAATCATCTACCATGCGCGCCCGTGAATTCGCCCAACGAACCAACCGAACCGCCGCCGCAGTCTTTGCACCTGGAAAAATCAAAGGGGCTCACCGTGACATGGCGCGATGGAAGCAAGGGTTTCATAGATGTTGTCACGCTGCGTCGCATGAGCCAAAGCGCAGATGCCCGCCAAGAGCGTGAATCCATGTCCAGCAATCCGCTGCATATTTTAAAGCACTCCTCCTCGGAGCCACTCACCGCTTTAACCGCCGAACTTGTGGGAAATTACGCCGTGCGAATTCGATTTTCTGACGGCCACGACACGGGTTTATTTTCCTGGCTTTATCTGCGATCCCTTGCCGACGGTGCGCAGTAAGTTTGAATCGATGCAGTTGCAAAGGCAAGTATGGTTAGCGCATTTCAAACAAAGTGCGGGTACAAATCTCGCCATGCAAACCACAACTTTGTCGCGTGACGGACTCGCGTTGGTGCCCAAGCTATTGCTCTTTCTATTTTTAAATATGTTCACGAAATTCTTTCGCCAACTATTGAACGACATCACCGTGACATGCGCCTCGACATGCGCTTATACATTCACCTTGTTCGCTATCGCTTTGTGCGTCGCCAACGCGTCCGCCACTCCGCCGCCATTTATTCGCGAGGGCAAACCATATATAGATCAACAAGTTGTTCCAGTGGCCATGCCCGATCGTCCGTTTCGCATCGCCATTCTTCCTGACCGCACCACCGGCCGCGATTGGGGATTGCCATATCTGCAAGCCGCGGTGCGCGACCTAAATCGCATTCAGCCCGACGCCGTCTTCACCGTTGGCGACATGGTTCAGGGCTACACCCGCGATCCAGCGACGTGGGAAAAAGAAGTTGCCGTCTACAAATCAATCACGGAAAAAATAAACGCGCCCTTTCTTCCCGTGGCCGGAAACCACGATGTCATCAGCGGCACTCGGGTTGCTGGCGACCGAACGTTCGCGGATTTGTATCTGCAACAATTCGGCCCACTGCAATACATGGCGGAACTTGAAGGAGCCAGCGTGATTGCCATGTTCTCCGACGAGGGTCTTGGCGACAGCAAGATGCAGGTGAACGATGGCCAATTAAATTGGTTAAGCACTTCGCTTGATCGCGCGGCGGCGCGCGGCAAGCCCATCATGATCTTGATGCATCGACCACTGTGGCGCTATGACAGCGTGAAATGGTTCGAGCGCATTCATCCGCTGTTGGTCAAAGCCAAAGTCTCGGCTGTGATCGCGGGCCACTTGCACAGTTTGCAAGACGATCCCGCCAAAGACGGCGTGAAATATTTGGTGGTTGGAACGTGCGGTGGCGCGATTGATCAACACCCGCTTGCGGGCCAACTGCAACATCTCACCTTTGTGCAAATCGCGCCCGATGGAGCGCTGGAAATTTTTCATCAACCAGTGGGCATGACGTTGCCGGAGGATTTTGTGGTGCGCGAAGATCAGGATTGCGTGTACGCGCTGCGTGAAAATCCGGGATGCCTTTCGCTCGCGGGCGTGCTACCTGATCCATTCATGGCAACCACTGCGGTCAGTGGCGTTGTCACTCTCAAAGTCAAAAATCCGCTGGATCGAACGATCGCAATCACTACTTCCATCGCGCGCGATCCCACCCCTTGGATTGTTGACGGCGAACAATTTGTCAGCCGCACTTCAATCGACTCTTTCAATCCATTCACCACCGACGCCAATACTACTTGGACACTCGACGCGCCCGCGAGCGTTGTTGTGCCCGCCAAGGGATCCGTTGACATTGCGTTGACTTTGAAAAGCGTCGCCACAAAAATTCCCTCACAGCCGCCAACCATCGAGTGCGTGATCAAGATGAAGGACACCAAAGGTCGAACTGTTCCAACTTATGTGCAGTTGCGTCCGGACCTGGATCGCGTCGCGTTGTATTCAGTCGATGCCGCCAAACCAGCCGCAAAGTCATTGATTTGTTCATGGAAACCCTCTCCCTATGACACGTTGGAGGCCGACCCAACAGTTGGCTTCAGCAAGCCTGCCGCCAACCCAACTCACTCAATCGTGCTTCGCATCGAAGCATCTGACCAATCACAAAGTGGTTACGCCACCGACAAGCGCGACTTGAAAGATCGTCGAAAAAATCCAGCCGCTGACGCCGTGGAAATCCGCTGGACCGACGACAAAGGTGAGGCGTGGTGTTTCATAGAACCATTCTCGCCATGGAGCTCGGCAAGTCGCAAAGATTTTAAACCTGTAACACGCACCGGGCCCCTTGAAGGCGCGCTTGGTTGGTGGTTGGAAGTGGAACTTCCAGAGTCCACCCAAACCGTGAACGTGGGAGTTGCGGATAATGACGAGACGTATCACACACAATGGCGGTGGCTGGCGCCCGAAAATCGCCTCGTGCCCTTGCGCGCACAATCGCCGGAGATTGGCAAAAAATAGCAATAAACTTTTACTCTTGACATCACAAATCCACTTGACGAACCTTGCTTTGATCTGATTCAATACATAACGGAGATACCTATGAACAAAATCGCTCTAACATTTGCAACCCTCTCGATCCTCGCACTTGCCGCATGCGGGCAAAGTGGCGCCGCCGCTGGAAAGCAAGCCATCACCCCACGCAAAGTCGACACCTCTAAGAAGGTGGAGATGAAAGCCGGCGGTAGTTTGAATTCCAAAGAAGGCTCGGATCCTGCCGCAACCAAAAAAACTCCCTGATCTATTGGGGAATTGACGGGCACGTGGCTTGATTGAACGCATTTACATGCGCAGTTTTTTAATTTGCCAACGGATGTGCGCCTTGAGTATGCACGCTTTAAGTGTGCGCACACTTATCGCTTGCTATTGGCTCGCACTTGAGAACGCTGACGCACCAAATCAAAAGTGGCGCTGGAAATAGTTTTCACCCCCGCATCCGAATGCGCCATGTGTTCTTGCAACATGGCGTACATCATTCGACATGCCTCGCGCGGATTTCCGCAACCACCCAAAGCCTCCTCCACTTTGGCGCGGCCAACATTCTCGTCGAACAATGTTTCAACAGCCACGGCCGAAGATGGCCGCGCCGAGGCCGCGCGAATTCTCGCGTCACAGACCTTGGCCAACATTGATCCAGACCATTGCAATCGCTCCACCGCGTTTTGCTTGTCCAAACGCGCGGCCCTGAAGAACGCGCCATCCTCACGATTGAAACGATCACCAAGCTCCGCGGGCAAAAGCAATTTCACAGCCATGCCACGATGTTGCAAGAACCTGCTTGAAAGCAGCGGAGCCACAAGGCTTCGCATGTGATCCACATCACCCGCGACCACAGTTGGTTCATCAACGCGGTCCACCAAAATTGCGATGCTGCCATAGTCAACCACTCGCAGCACAGCCAACAATCGATCCATCATGGCGAAGCGCGAATCGTCGCCGCGGTCCGTCGGCATGCTTGCCGAACCAATGTTTACTTCTATGTGATGCAAACTTTCACGAAAGCTCGCAGCCGTGCGATTGACGCATCGGATTCCCTTGTGCATTCCGCGGGCAATGATGCCCACACGAGTTTGGCAGCGAAGCCACGACCAACCCATGACAAAGGAACCCGCGGCCAACAACACAGCAACCGCAAGCAGCGGGCGTTTGGGTTCCTGCACCAAACTCATGCCGGAAAAAACCAGCGCGAAACAAGCTAAAACCATGGACCAAGTCGCGGCCGCCCTGCTGCCACTGGAGCCACCAAGACCAAGCGCGGACTTTAATTGGCGCGTGCGTTTGGCGGCGATGGGCGTGTGGTCATACGCCATTTGCAAGAGCAGCATTTCACGGCGCACCAACGATGGCGCCTTGCGCAACTGCTTGCGAAAGTTGGAAACTTGCAACGGCACGCGATCGGTGCCGCCCAGCAATTGGTCCACAAGTTGCGGAACAATTCCGTGCAGCACAATGTCAATGTGATCGCTGAGCGTGATGGACTCAAGCGCCGCCGATTGATTTTTCAATCGCTCATGCCGCGCGATGCGGCCAATCATGGCGTCGAAATTGTCATGACCCAACACCAGCACGCGGTTGTCCGATTGCTCCTTGTTGTAGGCGCGGTATGCCGCCTCCATTTGCAAGCGCAACGCGGTTTTTCCCGCGCCGCGCTCGCCAAACACAACCGCGGGAGATGGATGCGTTGGCTCTCCAAATATCTTTCCAAAGTCTGGATGGCGGCACAAATCGCCGGACTGCGTCAACACCGGATCTTGCGCGGCCTCCTCGGCCGCGAACGGGTTGGACTCAAGTCCATGCCGACCTAGAAATTCTGAAAGATTCATTGGTTGCGTTTTCCTTGCGTCATTGCCCAATCCATACGCAATGTAGTTCATTCCCAAATCCGCGACATGTCGCGCGCATGCAAACTTTCTTCATCAATGCGCCACGCGATGTCCAAGCAGCGGACTTAACGTTGCAACGATCGCGTCAACAGTGGCCTGATCCCTGGACTCAAGATTCAAACGCAGCAGCGGCTCCGTGTTGCTCATGCGCACATTGCACCACCACTTCCCGGCATCCAAACTCAGGCCGTCAAGTTCATGCGTCTTAGCATCTGGATATGCCGCGCGTAACGCGGCAATGGCGCCCAACTTATTTTCATTCTCAAAATTAATCTCGCCACTTTGCGCGTAGCGGCGAAATGGCTTCACCAATTGCGACAGCGTTTTGCCGCCGCCATCCACCAGCGCGTTGATGACGGCGATGAAAGCGCGCGCGCCAGAATCAGTGGCAAACATGTCTTGGAAATAAAAGTGCCCGCTCAGTTCGCCGCCAACTGGCGCTTGAACTTCGGCAAGCTTGGCTTTCATGAACACATGGCCCACGCGGCTTTCAACCGGCGTGCCGCCCGCCTCGCGAATGGCCTCGGCCACGCTGCGGCTGGAGCGCAAGTCGTACACAACATGTGCGCCAGGATGCCGCCCAAGAAATTCCTTCAACATCACGGCCAACAGCAAATCGCAGCCAATTGGCTCGCCCAATTCATCGATCACCATGCAGCGATCCGCGTCGCCGTCGAAGCAGACCCCAAAGTCCGCCTTAGTTTCACAAACGCGCGCGCGCACCTCGGCCAAGTTGGCCTCCACCAATGGATTTGGCTCGTGCACAAATTCGCCACTTGAATTGTCAAAGTGAATCGGATCAATCTTCAAGCCCGCCACTTGGCCAAAAACTTTCGGCACCATGGTTCCGGCCATGCCGTTGCTGGCGTCAATGACAACGCGCAATTTCTTGGCGCCACTTTTTGTCTTGTCATTCAGCAAGCGCAACAAGTGATCCCTGTACTGCGTCCACACATCGCGACTTTCGATGCGACCACCAAGCGGCTCGCACTTTTCTTTTTCAACCAGCGCTGCGAAACGTTGAATGTCGATCAAGCCAGTCTCTTGACCCACGGGCTTGGCGTGAGCGCGGCTTATTTTAAAGCCGTTGTAATTGGCGGGATTGTGGCTGGCCGTCACTTGAATTCCACCCGCGCAACCAAAATGATTGATGGCGAAATACACAACCGGCGTGTCCACCATTCCAATATCGATCACGTTGGCGCCGCAATCACGCATGCCTTGCGCCAACGCATTGGCGAGCGACGGACTGCTCTTGCGCATGTCGCGACCCATGACAATATTGCGCATCATGGGGTCGTCGTGACCCTCTGCAGCGGCCTGCGCAAGCAAAAATTGCGCCGCTCCATAGCCAATGTTCCAAGCCAACTTCTCATTGAGTGGTTTGGGATAGGTCGCGCGCACGTCGTATGTTTTGAACACTTTGGCCAGCATGAAATTCTCCAAATAGAAGTTTAATTAGAAATCTTAGCCGATAATTCAGGGGAATAAATGATTTATAGATGCATGCTTGCCTTTGTGGGGTGAGTTTGGTTACAATCGCCCTTCGCCCACATTTTTCATGTGACGCGGCTGAGACGGACCCCGTGGTGTTGTCTCTGCTCACTCCTTCGACGGCTCACAGTGAGAAGTCGAATTTATTGTTCAAAGCGCCCTACAGCATTTGGACCACGGACAAACGCCGGTGTCGCTGCAAAGTGCATTCAAATGAATGCAAGAAGGAATCGCCCCATGGCATCACTCGCGCAAGAACTCGTAGAAGCTGGAGCACACTTTGGTCAACGCCGAAGTAATTGGAATCCACGCATGGCACCGTACATTCACGGTGTTAAAAACCAAGTGCATGTGATTGACGTGCGCGAAACCATCAAGGGCATTCTGCTGGCCAAGCGATTCATCGCCAAGTTGGTCGCTGAAGGCAAGGACATTTGCTTCGTGGGCACCAAGCGCCAAGCGCGCGGTTGCATTGAAACGCGCTGCACTGAAGCGCGCATGCCTTACGTGACCGAGCGTTGGCTCGGTGGAACGCTGACCAATTTCCGAACCATTCGCGAGCGACTTCGCCGCCTTGAGGAACTTGAGACTCTCACCACCAGTGGCGAGATTCGCAACTACTCCAAGAAAATGGAAAGCCAACTTTCTCGTGAGCAGAAGAAAATTTTCCGCAATCTCAACGGCATCCGCAACATGGGCAAGTTGCCCGGCGCCTTGGTGGCGATCGATGTTGGACGCGAGATGAACGCTCTGCGCGAGGCTAAAAACCTTGGAATTCCAACAATTTGCTTGATCGACTCCGATGGCAATCCTGAATTTTCAGACATTCCAATTCCAGGAAACGATGACAGCATGCGCGCCATTGACATTGTGGTGCGCGAGTTGTGCGCCGCTGTTGAAGAAGGCCGCTCTGCCCGAGTTGAAGCCGCTGCCACGCAAGGCGAACGCGCCGAGGGTGCCGCTGAAAAAACCGAAGGCGACGCTCCTGAAGGCGAAGCCGCTCCACGATCAAGTCGTGGCGGACGAAGTTTGTTTAGAGGTCGTGCCCGCGGAGATGACGCGCGCGCTCCTGAATCAACAACCCCCGCCGATGCGGCGCCAGCTGGCGCTGACAAGATCTGATTTAATTTTGGCGGCGCCTGGAAAAACCCAGGCGTCGCCAGCTCTTTCATTTCGATTATTTTTACTCAACTTTTATCTTTAACTTTTTTAGGAGAAACCAAATGACAACTGTTCAAGTGAATGCCAAAGACGCAATGGCGCTTCGTCAACGAACTGGACTTGGATTGATGGATTGCAAAAATGCGCTGGCTGAAAATGGCTGCGACATGGTGAAGGCCGAAGCATGGCTGCGCGAAAAACTCAAAGGCAAAATGGATGCGCGCAGCGACCGACCAGCGGGTCACGGCACCATCGCCATATTCAGTCAGCCTGGCCGCGCCGCCATTATTGAACTTCGCTCAGAGACTGATTTCACCGCCAAAAACACTGAGTTTCGCGCGTTGGCCAATACGCTGGCCAAGCACGCCGCTGAACAAAGTGGCGAGATCACAATGACCGCGCCAATGACCGCGGCATTGGACGAAGTTCGCATCAAGACTGGCGAGAACATTTCGTTTGGTCGCGGAACCTGCCTGCAAGGCGGAAACTTTGCGCACTACATTCATCATGACGGACGCTTGGCCGTACTACTGCAATTTGAGGGCGAACTTCCAGCCGATAGCGCCACTGGCATTTGCCAAAGCGTTGCCGCCGCTGTTCCAACTCCAATCGCGGTTGATGAATCTGGCGTGTCAGCCGACTTGATGGCGCAGAAGCGTCAAGAAGCGCAAGACGAAGCCAAGGCCGCTGGTAAGAATGAGCAAATCGCCGCCAAGATGGCCGAAGGTAAGGTTCGCAAGTTCCTTGAGGAAGTCACGTTGCTTGGTCAGGTGTATGTGAAGGATGAAACCAAGAAGTTGAAGGATCTGTTGCCTGCGGGCACGCGCGTGCTTCGCTTTGTACACATGACCGTTGGTGGTTGATTGATTTGAATGACACTTCAAACCTCCGTGCTTCGGCGCGGAGGTTTTTTTATGTGCATGTGTATTTAAACATTGCACAGACGCCGTCGTGTGATGGGACGGACTGTCTTGCGTGCGCCTGCGCGCGGAATTTTTCACGCACGCAAATGTTGCGTGATCAACTGAAATGTTTTTTCATGCGCGGCTTGGTCGGCGGGCGCCATTGAGCCACTTTGCACGTGTCTATACAAGTCCGCCACGGCCCAGCCTTGTGTTCGAGCATCGGATTCATGGCGCGGCGCAATGTGCGCATGCACTTGGCGGTAGGCCTCCGCGAAGCAGGTCACGTAGGTTCGTTCACACTTGGTCACTTGGCGAACCGCGGCGCTGACTTTGCTCAAAATCAAGCCTAATTCCTGCGCTTCTTGCGAAGTGAGTTCATCCAGCGTGGCTGCTTTGCGCGTGAGTTCCAGCACGCACCAACCCGCGATTGGCGCGGGCGCGGAGTGCGCTCGCAATGTCCACGGCGCGCTGGCGTCATTGGAAACCAGAACGCGCGCGTCAGTGCCAATCGACACACGCAAGCCAACCGATGCGTCCGCGGGATTCACTTCTCGCCCTTGGGTCCACCGTCGGCGCCAAAATATTTATCTTTGATGGCCTTCTCCAAATCAACGCCGGTGATGTTGGCCAGAGTGCATAGCCACGCCATGCAATCGGCGAACTCCTCCTCCAAGTTGGCGTGATCTGGTTCGCCTTTGGCGGCCTTGCCCAATGCGTGCGCAAGTTCGCCAATCTCCTCGCTCAGCCAAAGAAATGTTCCAGGAATTCCGCGCGCGTTGTCGGTTGCGAAGTAGCGGTCACGAATTCGTTTTTGAAATTCAGCGAGTTGCATTCGCGTAGGCTAGCACGAGTGAAGAAAACGTCCTTGGTGCGGGTCGAACGCACAACCTTCGCCTTCGGAGGGCGACGCTCTATCCAGTTGAGCTACAAGGACAAACATTCATTTCCAACGACTCACGCAACTACGAACACTGGCGAGTGATTCAAAATTGTAACACTCGCCTCATGATAAAAAGTATGACTTGGCGGAGCGTTGAAATTGCGTGCCAATGCTTTCGTCACAGCAAATACTTCGCATGTTCGTATGCTTGCTGAGATGTCCGAAAGCTTGAGCACGAAGCCACAACCCACGCCAGAGGCAACCGCACAACTGCAATCAAGCGCGAGCGCAACCCCCACTGCCACGCGCCCAACTCCACTTGTGGCTTTATTGGCGCTCACATTTGTGTGCTCGCTAGGAACAGGCTCCATGTGGAACGCGCTGCCCTTTGTAACGGAGCATGACTTTCATTTCACCAAGACGGAAAATCTTGCGCTGGCCATTATGGAGGCCGTGGTGTACATCGCCGCGGCTATCAACTGCGGACGCATTGTTAAAAGTTTGCGAGGACGCCTTTCACCGCGCGGCGTGATTCAAGCCACGTTGTGGGCGCAGGCGTTGTCGTGTCCGCTACCGTTAATTTTTGGTGTGCCCGGCATCATCATCACAGCGTTTGTCACCAGCGTTGTGGGCGCGGTCATGTGGGCGTCCATAGAAAGTTTTCTGTCCGCGGGTCGGCATGGTCATGCGTTGCGTTCAAGCATTGGCTTGTTCAATGTCACATGGACTTCAGCGGTGGCGATCGCGTTCTACCTCATGGCGCCGCTGTTTCTTACCGATCAATCACGCATCGCCATCTTGGCGATTGGCCCCTGCTGCCTCATCGCGGCAATTTGTTTGCGCTGGTTTCCAAAAAATCCGGCGCCGCCATCGGATGCGCCGCATGCCACATTTATTCCCGCGGTGTATCGACCACTGCGAAGCGCGTCGAGATTTCTTATTCCAACTTCGTACTTGCTCATTGGCGCGCTGCTTCCACTGCTGCCATACGTGATTGAGCGGCTTGAAATTATTCCAGTGTTGGCCACGCCTGTTGCGGCGACATGGCTAACCATGCGCGTGATCACCATCACCGGCATGTGGCGGCTTCACTTTTGGCATGGCCGCTGGAGCACACTGGCGGTTGGCGCCGCGCTGATGACCATTGGTTTTGCAATGGCGGTGCTGGCGAATTCTCTCGCCATGCTCGCCGTTGGCTTGATGGCATTTGGCGCGGGGCAAGCGATTTTGTATTACGCGAGTTTGTATTACGCGCTCAGCGTTGGCCACGGCGATGTTGGCGACGCTGGAACTTTTGAGGCGCTAGTTGGCGGCGGATATTTGCTTGGACCCATCGCAAGTTTGGCGGGCGTTGCCATGGGCGGCGGCGTGAATGTGGTGTGGTGCGTGCTTGCGGTGGCGGGCTTGGCTTCGTTGTTGGCGCTGCGTGAATGGTGGCGATGGCGGCGCAATCCTCAGCGTGATGATCAACCGCATAGCGCGTTGATGCATTGAAAATAATGTGGCGCAAGCGTGTTTGCGGCAATCGTCACCACCAACAACTATTGCAGTTGAATACCTTCAGCGTGATTTCCAATCACGATGAAGTCTTTGCGCTGGCAACGACTGGCACTTGCACTTCGCCGTACTTCCAAAACCAAAGAACGAACGGGCTGTTGTAACCAAAGAATCGCGGCGTGCCATCAGCGCGCCACTGCGGATTCGCGGCGATCCAAGCATTGACGATCGCCAATCCGTACTCGAAGTTCTTGTCGTTATAGCTGCCGCGAACACCAACACTCGCATATGTGCGCGGCGCGATCTCGCGCACCACGACTTGTCCGTCGTTTCCCAGAGTTCCCGTTTCGCTCGTGCGATAGAGAAACGCCATCGAAGTCATCGCACGCGAATCCTGTTGTGAATATTCCATCTCAACTGGAGATGTCATTGGAATGTCGTTCTTCGAGATGTGACTGAACAGCGTGCCGAACATCGGC
>CAIKXA010000038.1 GCA_903831295.1 uncultured bacterium
CGACGCGGCTTACAGGAAGCGCGAATATTGGCTCGCCCTTTAGTGGGCCCGACTGGGAAACTTGCGCCTGCCCCGTGGTTGATCCGGTCAGCGGTCCTTGAGTGGAGCTTTCTATAGATGTGCTGCCAGAACTGAAAGATGACGGCGCTGAAGCCGAAGATGGCGGCTGGATTTGTTCAGAATCATTCATTTTTGCCTGCATTTTTCGCTTTTTTACCAAATCCCTCTAGTTCACTGTTCAATTTCAGGGCGTTTCTAATAAAGGTGCTCACGGCCACAAGAACGCCGGCAGTTGCGCCACCAATAATTCCCCAGTGGCCCATATTTGGAAAGAAGTAGTCCACGCCCCATCCAAGCGCCACGCCCGCCACAACTTGGCTTGAAAATTCCCAGCCAAGCGCCGCCATTTTCCAACCGATGCGGGTTTCTTTCAGGTCGCGGTTGCGCCGCGCAGTGGGCGAAAGCGGAATCAAACGCTTGGGGGAAAACGCAGGCACGCGATCGGCGTCATTCTCGCGCTGCGAATCCGAATCAAAGTTGTTGTCAGAGACTGGCATGGTTTTCACGGAAGCCTACACTTCAACGCCAATCACCGAGACACCCCAATGGCAATTCCAGACGACCAAATTATTGATGTGACCGAGAGCAAACTCAACCGCTCCGAGAATCTTTTCGTTGTGTCGGTGTTCAAGGGGCTTGGCACCACCATGCGCCACGCGTTTGAAAACTTTGGGCGCAACGGTTCCACCAAGAAAAATGTTTGGGTGGTGCAATATCCAGAGCAGAAGCGCGACGATCGCCCTGTTGAGGAAGGCGGACAGTTCCGTCCCAATTTCCGTGGCGTGCATCGGTTGAATAAAGATGAGGATGGCCGCGTGCGTTGCGTGGCGTGCTTCATGTGCGCCACGGCGTGTCCCGCGAATTGCATTCACATTGTGGCGGATGAAAGTCCGTGGGATGACCGCGAGAAATATCCAAAGCAATTCGACATTGACGAGTTGCGCTGCATTTACTGCGGCATGTGCGAGGAAGCGTGCCCAGTGGACGCCATTGAACTCACGCCGCATTACGAGATCACGGGTTTGTCGCGCCAAGAGTTGATCTTTGACAAGTCAAAGTTGCTTCAGGTGTACGACCAAACTATTGGCGAAAAGCCAATGTGAGCGCTGCGCGAATTAGTTTTTTGGTTTCTTCAAAAACTTATCAAGCAATCCGCCGACAACATCTTTTTGTTGCGGTGGTGGCGAACCCGCTGGTGGTGGTGTGGTGGTTGTGCCCGTGCCAGATTTGCCGCCAAGAATTCCCTCGGCGATGCTGCCAAGGCCCTTGATGAAATCCTCTCCCTTGGGAAAATCCAAATTAGGCTCCACTTTCATTTGTAATTGCTTGCCCTGAAGCGGCCCAAAGAATGTCACTTTCACCTGCACGGTTTGGAGCGTTTGCGCCGGAATGCTGCCCAAAATAGCATTGATGTCGCCAAATGATTTTCCAAGCAAGCCGGTGCCAGCCATGGCGTTGGTGACACCTGCAAGCGGATAGCGCACCCTGATGAAATTGGCGAACGGTGGATGCGACGCAAGATTGATCTCGGCTTCGGAAAAAATAGTTTGCTGCCAACTGTTGCCAACTTTGACCACTTGAATTGTGAAATCCTTGTAGGTGAGAATGCCCTTGTTGATTTCGCCGTTGAGCGGCGAGATCAAGCCCGGAATGGTGGACTTATTGTCCTTCACGTTGGCAAGATTCATAAGACTGATCAACTGCCCACTTTTTTCCAGTTCCACTTCGCCAACATCTATGGTGAAGCGCGCGTCGGTCTTGGCCATGTCAAATGGAAGTGGCGCGCGCACTATTGTGACTGTGGTGTTGATGGCTTTGTTTTTAAATTCAATGTCGCCAAGAATTGGATTGATGGGGCGCAAAATATTTTCGCGCATATTTAAATCGGGGCGCAATTGAAAAGTGATGGCTTCGGTTGGCACGACAATGATTTGTGAATCCACGATGCGAACCGCGGGAATATCCAGCGTTAACGTGGGACTTTCAATATGGCCCTTGAAGCGATCGGAGGCTTCGAAACCCGTTTGACCGGCGAGCTGAACACTGAACACTGGTCCCGCGAGATTTTGAATGAAGCCGTCGCCCTCGGTAATGGCGTCGATCAGGGAGGATGGAAACTCGCTGATGTTGATGCCCGCCACCAATTTCATGGTGGACACATTCAGCTTGCCATTTGGCCCAGTGAGATTTTGCGCCTTCAACTTCACGCTCATTGGCTTGGTTGGTTGCCCGCTTGCGGCAAGCGCGCCGGTCAGATTCACTTGCGCGCTTTCCGCGCCGTTGGTTTGCACGGAAATATCCGTGGCGGAAAAATTTAAGGTGGCAACATTTTCTGGCTGCGCCTGCTGTTTGCTCGGCGCGGCTGTTTGATCTTTGGTGGACGATGATAAAAGCGCCGTGGCAAATGTCACTTGAAATGGCTCGATGCGCGCGTTGGTCGCAAGAGCCGCACCAACCGCGAACGGGTTCAATTCACCATTGACGGACGGAATTTTTATGGCCGCAATATCCAGCGACACATTGATGTCGCTTAATTTACGAACAGGGGATTTTTGTGGACCGCGATCCAAAATATTTCGCACGGCGTCACCGGGCATGCTTGCATTGGCGGAACTTTTTGCCAAAGTGATGGAACCATTGGCGGCGCGATCGCCGTTGATGTTGGCTTTAACGCGGCCTAAATCCGCGTCAAGCGCGAAGGTGATGGCGCTGGCCTGCGCGCCAATATTCGCCTTGAATTTGCCTGAATTCGACGCGCCGGCGGTGGTCCACTCGGGCACATCGCCAAGGCCGGCGAGGTGGGCGATGCGCTGCACGGCCACTTCGCTGGCGGTCACGGACGCGTTCCATTTGTCGGCGGATTGCATTTTAAATTCGCCGGCAAGTTTTGCGGCAACACCGCTGGAATCAAAAAGATCCGTGCTGAGCGTGGCGGCTACGGCGCCGTTTACGGAAAGTGGACCGGAGAAATTTACGCGCGTGTTTTTAGCGAGAATTGTTTCACTCAAGCCGCTGATGTTTGAGATTGACAGCGACGCAATGGTGACAGCGACATTTGACGCGGGCGAATTTAAATCACGCTCCACTGTCGCTTGAACATTGAGATCGTTGATGACGGCGTTGCCAGCGCCACCCGGAAGTCCGTTGGCGCTTAGCGCGGCCGCCGTCACGGTGCCCTTGAAAGTTTGCGGTCCATCAATATCAAGATCTCCCTGAACCACAAGGCCCTTCAGCGTGGCGGCTCCTGCAAGTTCTGGCGCCTTGGAAATGGAGAGTTGTTCCACGGCAAGTGAAACTGGACTTGGCTTGAAATCAGTCAAGCCTTTTTCTAACGCTGGGCGATCCATCTTGATTGGACCAGCGGCAAGCACGCACTTTGCGGGCGCGGAAAGTTTCACAGCGCCTTCGCTCGCCCAGTCAGCCAACGCGGGCGAAAGCGTGATGGTGGTGTTGTCAAGCGTGATTGAAGCAATGTTTGAATCCCAAGCGGCGTTGATGTTCATCACGCCTGGAACGGTTTGCGCGTTGATGTTGAGCGTGCCACTTTCAAATGAGCCCGCAAGAGTGGACTTGATCGTTGAGACGCCGGGCTGAACCTTGCGCAAAATGTCCATGAATTTGGCTGGAATGCCGGGCAAATACGTGGGGTCAAACGGACCCAATTGCGTGTTGCCCGCGACTTTCATTTGCTTGAAGGCGAACTGCTTGTCGCGCATCAAAGCAGTGATATTGGCGGTGACACTTACGGGCGCGCCATTGAGCGTGGTGCCAAATGCGAAGTCAACCTTGTCGGCCAGTGGCGCGGCAGCCATCGTGATACTGAGTGGCCCCATGGCAACAGGAGCAATTCCCTCTTGAATAAATTGCGCGGCGCCAACATTTACAGAGCCCTGCGCTGTGAGATCCGCCAAATTCAATTGGCCATTGTCGCCAACTGGCGGAATATAAAAGCTTTGCAGCGCGATTGAAAGCGGCAGCGGTTGCAGCGTGTCAACATTGAATTGCTTCAGAAGTTGCGGTGACAATTTCGCCACAAGCTGAGTGGTCTTCCCCTGAACCGCGCCTGTGTTCACATCAATGCTTGCGGCGCTTTGAAATTGAATCTGGGCGCAAGTGAGCGTGAGATCAAAACCTGTTGCGCTATTGGTGGCGGCCTGCAATGAAATAGTTGGACCAACATCACGCGCCATATTGATGGGCGTGCCTTGCGTGAATTTTTCAAACAGCGAGGTTGGAATATTTTGCGCCTGCGCGGAGCCGGCCCATGTGCGCGGATCCTTGGCCCAGGTTGCAATTGGATCCTTGGAGTTTGGACGAACAGCCTGCAATTTTGCGGCGATTGTGGCTGGCTGTCCATTTACGGAAATAGCGATATTTGCCTGTAAATCAATCGGTTTTGCGGAAGCGGCATCGATGGAGATTTTGGCCTGGGTAATTTCGGCCTGGGAATCAAGCAACGGCAAAAGGACGCCATCAACTTGCGCGTTCAGTGATCCCGTGATCGCAACGGGATCAAAGGCGCCGGCCGCGTTGAAGATGTTGGTGAAATTTCCATTGGCGGAAATAGCGCCGGGCTTGTCGCCAATTTTTGTGTTGGCGGCAAGTTGAATTTCTAGCGGACCTTTTTGGCTGACTGCAAGTTTGGCTTTGAGACCTTCAACGGCGAATGCTGGCCCCGCGGCGTTGGCAATGGTGACGTCGAAACTACTGATGGTGACTTGAATTGGTCGCGATGGAAATTGAAACGCGGCGCTGGCGGCTGGCGTGCTTGCATTGGTTTTAGGGGCGGCCGGCGCGGTGGTCTTTGCAAGATCAAGCAAATTCAATTTGCCATTGGCGTCAAGCGCGCCGTTGATTTTTGCGCTCACGGTGACATCAATTTGATCAACGCTGCCAGAGACAAGATCCACCAAGCCGTTACGCAGCGACGCTGAAACAGTGACGGAACTTTTTGCGTCAGTGCCGACAATGCTGAAGTTGTCCACGGCCTGCGGACCAAACCATGTCAACGAAATGTCGCCAATGGAAACTTTGCCGTTCACTTGCTCCGCGACGGCGTTGGTGATGAGCCCGCGAAACATGGGCAGCGACGCGATGGTTGGAAGAAACACAACTACGCCGATCACGCATGCAAGACCGCCAAGAATGATCCAGGTGAAAATCTTGCGGAACTTTTTACGTGGCTTTACATTGGAAGTTGCTGATTGAGTTGTGTTATTTGTGTCGGTCATGGTGGACCGTACAAATTACCTCAATCAACGGTGATAGGCGCGGGACCTGTCGCGGGCGCAAGTTGCAGCATTTTTTCAAGGGCCTGGCGCGCCAATTCCGCGGCTTTGGGATGCACGGAAATTTGATTCACCACGCGGCCCTCCGCGAGTTGATCCAAGCACCACAACATATGCGACTGATCAATTCTGTACATGGTGGTGCACAGACATTGGCAATCGCTGAGCATGCGCACTTGCACATCGCGCGCGGCGGCGGCTTGAGCAAGCCGATTCACCAAGTGCACCTCTGTGCCAACAACCCAATCGGAACCCTTGGGCGCGTTCGTAATTTGTTGAATGATGAACTCCGTGCTGCCGACCAAATCAGCGAGCTCGACCACTTCCTGGCAGCACTCGGGGTGAACCAATACTTTCACATTTGGGTTTTCGGCGCGCGCATCTTCCACATGCTCGGGCCGAAATAATTTATGCACGCTGCAGTGACCCGCCCACAAAAGCACTTTGCTTTTTTGAATCACGCTTGCATCAAGGCCGCCCATTGGTTTCTTTGGATTCCACAACGCCATGTCGCTGGTGCCGCCATCGCGTTGCGCATCTATTTCGCTTTTTAAACCAAGATCGCGCGAAGTGTTGCGACCCAAATGTTGATCGGGCATGAAGATCACTTGCACGCGCTCGCCCTTGGCCAACTTTGTGTCGCCACCATCGAACGCCCACTTCAACACGTGCTTAGCGTTACTTGAAGTGCAACATGCGCCCTGGTGTTCGCCAACAAACGCCTTCACGGCCGCGCTTGAATTGACATAGGTGATCGGAATCACGCGCACTTTGCCTTTGCCTTTCGCGTGCGCTTTTTCAATCTCTTCCCACGCGGTCAACGCATCTTCGTAGGCGGCCATGTCTGCCATAGAACAACCGGCGGACAAATCTGGAAGAATCACTTGCACGGATTCATCGGTGAGAATGTCCGCGGTTTCCGCCATGAAGTGCACGCCACAAAATAAAATAAATTGCGCGCCACGCACCTTGGCTTCCTTCGCGGCCATGCGGCTGAGTTGCAACGAATCACCGATCAAGTCGGCGTGGGCGATCACTTGATCTTGTTGATAATGATGGCCAAGAATGAGCAGCTTGTTTCCCAGTTGCTTGCGGCGCGCGGAAATGGCGCGCGCAAGTTCCTCATCGGAACGCGTTCGATAGTGCGCTGGAATTTCTGGCTGCCACAGCATGTCCACATTCTAGAACGAACTTGCAAGCGAGGCTTGCGATTTAAATGTGCAACAAATGTTTTAAATGAGCGCGGGTCATTTCAAGGATTGAATCGCGGGCGTGTGAACACACTCCACCGCGATCACCGGCAAATCCATGCGCTTCTCGATTGCGTTGGCAAGAATTTCCGCCTCTAGCGCGCTGGCCACAAGCACAAACAATGTGCTGCCACTACCGGACACGTGCGCCACGCGGTCGGTCAACTCCGCCAATTCCTCCAGTTCGCCGCGCAACTTTGGCGCAACTTCACATGCGGGATGCGCCAAGTCATTAAAGGGCGCGTCGTGCGCAATGTTTGGCATGACAGACAACGCGCGCACTCGATCTGTTTCAACAGCGCCGTGCGGACGAAGTTGATCCAGCGTTTGATACACCGCGCCAGTTGGACACGCGGCATCTGGGAACACAAGCAGCGCATGTAAATTTTCTGGAAGCAGCGCGGGCTCAAGCTGTTCGCCAAGACCAGTCACGATTGCGCTGCCGCCATCGATTAAGAACGGCACATCGGAACCAAGTCGCGCGGCAATATCGCGCAATGTTTCCCGCGGCAACTTCAAATCAAAAAGTTCATTCAGCGCGCGCAACATTGCGGCAGCGTTGCTGGAACCACCACCAAGACCGCCGCCCACGGGAATTCTTTTCTCAAGTCGCATCTTGATTGGCAACTTGCGGCCAACATGCTCCTCCACGGCCAAGTGCGCGCGCACCGCCAAGTCCTTGGTGATGGACCAATCGATTTCAGATTTACGCCGCGCGTCTTTGTGCCAAATAATTGCGTACAACGAAAAAGAATTTGGCTCCAGCGCCTCAAGAAAAAGTTCATCGTGTAGCGACACGGTCACCATCCAACTTGCAATTGGATGCATGCGCTGCGCGTTGGGCGCGCCAACAGACAACGCCAAATTCAATTTGGCGGGGGCGAATGCGCAAATGGTGCGACGCTGGTTCATGCCATGAAAGTAGCGGAGATTTGACCACTTCGGCTATCCTGTGAAACCCCGTATTGAACGCAGTTGAACTTTTGCAAACGCCCGCGCTGTCACACCCAGGAGCCACCCATGTCCCAACCCGCCATTATTGCCGCGCCAACCGCGCCCAAAACTTTCGTACCCGCAAACATCAACGCCGCGGATTGGTCGCAGCTTCAGCCTTTGTATCAATCGCTGATCACGCGCGAACTGAAGTGTCAGCGCTGCCTGGAAAAACTAATCTTGGACCGCAGCGATTTGGACGCCGCCGCGGAAGAAGCGCAGGCGAATTTATACATCGCCATGACATGCCACACCGATGATGCGGTGGCAAAAAAAGGTTTTCTAGATTTTGTTGAGCACGTCGAGCCGCAACTGAAACGAGTTGGTTTTGAACTAGACCAGAAAATTACCAACAGCCCGCACGTGCCAAAGCTGGACGCCAATCGCTACGGCGTGTTGCTTCGCGCCGTTGGTCAAGAAGTGAAATTATTCCGCGCGGAAAATGTGGCTCTGCAAACGCAGGCCACCAAACTGGATCAGTCCTACAGCGAAATCTCCGGCGCCATGGTGGTGAACTTTGATGGCGAA
>CAIKXA010000039.1 GCA_903831295.1 uncultured bacterium
CAATTCCACCCCATGCTTGAATTCGGTTTTCCCAGCCTTGATTCACGTCATATTGATATTGGGTCTTGCCGAACCACAGCCACTTTGTGGGGTTTAGAAATCGGTCATAGGTCACATTGGTGAGCAAATTGTTGTCAGTCACATCGCCGAAGCCGGAGGCGCCGGAATTGGCAAGTGTTCTGAGGTAATACTCCGCGTAGGCTTTTAACTTGTCGTCAATTGTTTCGCGCGTGGCCTGAGCGGCGGCGCGCAGGTCAAGCTGTGTGTTTTCGGCGGACACAAATGTTGCGTTGAGTTCGATTTGGCCTTTCCACTTGGGGGCGTTTGGATCTTCGGCGGGTGGCGGCGTTTGCAATATTCCAAGTACGTCTAGCGGCTTGGCGGGTTGAGCCGCGTCGGCGGCGGGCGCAGGCGCCGCGGCTGGCGCGGCAGGTGCAGTTGCAGGCGGAGGTGGTGCCGCCGCGACTGCGGCATCGGTTGCGGGAGCAGACGTTTTTGCGGCGGCCGCGTCGGTGGGCGCGGGCATAACTGGCGCTGGACCCATTTTTAAAATGGACTCGCGTTTAATCTTCAAGTCCCCCAAATTTGGATGTTTGATTTCAACCACGCCGTTGGCGTCGCTTATCAGCGTGCCGCGGATGACGTCGCCAGATTGCAGGGTAATGACAACTTCATCGGCTAGAAGCGGAGATGAAAAAGCCGCGCATAGCGTTATAAAACATGCCAAAGTGTGGTTGAGAATCTTGCGCATGTGTTTCCTTTTATGCAAGTGGTGAATGAGGTTGACCCAACGGATGTGTCAGTGCCATGTGTCTCGAGGAGCGGTATTTGCGGCGCATTGTATTTCTTCAAAGAAGATAGCGACACTTTATAAATCCGTGTTGCGTGGATTGATATCGATAGCATTATTTTTGTTCTATCGGCCAGCTCAAAGTGTGTGTACGCGAGGCAGAATAAAATTAAAATTCCAATTTCAAGCCCGCGTATCCGCGAAAGTCATTGCCATTGGAATTGTTGGCAGGTTGGCTTTGATAATCATTGCGCAGACCAGTGACCAGGCTTAACCCGCTGAAAATATCCAATTTCATGCTCCATTCAAATCGGGTTTGCAAAAAATAATTTTCAAAATTGGAGAGGTCGGGGGCGATATAAGTGGAGAGCGATAATTTTTGACGCTCGCTAATTTGCCAACCTACGGCAAGTTCCGCGTAGCCACTCGGTTGCGTGGTGTCGACGCCGCCAAACTCATGCGTGGCGCCCACTCCAAGTTTTCCAGTGAGCAATAAAAAATTTGGGTCGTCAAAGAATCGATACCCCATTCCGCCCCAGGCTTGGATTCTGTTTTCCCAGCCTTGATTGGCGTCGTATTGATATTGCGCTTTGGTGAACCACAACCATGGAGTTGGATTGAGAAATCGGTCGTAGGTGATGTTGGTGAGCAAGTTGTTGTCGGTGACATTGCCAATACCTGAGCCACTTGATGAGAGCGTTCGCAAGTAGTACTCGGCGTAGGCCTTGAGTCGGTCATTGTCTGTTTCGTGCACGGCTTGCGCCGCGGTTCGTAAATCCAATTGCGTATTTTCGGCGGACACAAATGTGGAGTTCAATTCAACTTGGCCTTTCCAATCTGAAGGGTCTTTTACGATTGGGGCAACGGTTGGTTCAACATGCGCGGGTTCCGTGCGCAGCAAACTGCCGTTATCCAGCGCGCCGGATGAGTTGTTATAAAAATATCGCGAGCTGCCCGCGTGCGCCACGGATCGGCTAGCCAATGCGTCGATATCGTTTGGCGCGGTGGACACCGGCGAGAGTTCGGTGTCGATGTAGGGGTTGGTGAATCCACTAAAGAGACGCGGATTTTTTGTGGGCGAGGCAGTTGAAGCCGATTCCGAGGGCTTCAATTCAACTTGTGGTATGGACGCAATGTCCGTGATCAATGCGCGATTTATTTTCAGGTCGCCCAGAATTGCATGTTTCAATTCAACCACTCCATTGGCTTCGCTGATCAATTTGCCGCGAATCACTTCGCCAGATTGAAGCGTGATGCTGACTTCGTTGGCATGCGCATGCGCGCATACAAATGGTAGAAGCCAAATCAGAAATAAAATAGTCCAAGGCTGTTTTTGATTCATGTGTGCTACGCCTTTGGTTTGGGTTTTGGACAAGTTGAAGTGGAGATGAAGTTGAAAAGATACTAAGTCAACTCATGCGAGTTGGTGTGTACGATTGGTTTATGCCGGTGCATTTATCGCTTACAACACATCCACTCTTTCGGGAGCCGCGCGAACTCATGGAGCGCGTGCATTGCCCAAGTTGTCGAGTGAGTTTCGCGCCAAGCGAAGTTTTATTTGTGGCCGAGGATGCTCGGCTTGTGGGGGATCCGGTGGCTGGTCCCGGGCAGCAATTACGATTTCTGCCAACGCGATTTGATGTGGGCGGGGCCGCGCTTGATCCTGAGGGCGCGCGTTGCACGCGTGTGGCGTGTCCGCGATGTCGAATTGAATTTCCGCGCGCCATGATTGAGTTGCCAAGCGCGTTTATAAGCGTGGTTGGCGCTCCGGGGTGCGGCAAAAGTCATTTGCTTGCAGCCATGACTTGGGGTTTGCGCCGCGAAAGGGCGCGTGCGGGCGCGTGCATGGTTGACACTGAGCCAAAGTTGAACGCGCGTTTGCACCGCGATGAAAATATTTTATTTGGCGCTCCCGATTCAAATGAGATTGTGCGCTTGGCCAAGACTGAAATTTCTGGAGACGCGTTGTTGTATCGCACTGTGCGCGTGAAGGACAAGGAAGAAACACTTCCGTTGCCGTTGATATTCACTTTGCATACGGGCGCGCAAGCGCTTGGTGAGTTGGCAAATAGCGAGTTGGACATGGCGGCTGCCGTGAAGCACGAGGCATCGCTGGTTGTGTTGTATGACAACGCTGGCGAGCATTTCTTGCCCGGCGCGGACGAATCGACGCAGCCGGTGACGCGCCACTTAAGCCAAAGCCGCGCGATTTTATTTGTGTTTGATCCAACGCAGGATCCGCGCTTTCGCGCGGCGGTTGGCATTCCCGAAAACGGCGGCACAAACATTCGCCAAGATTTAGTGCTTACGGAAACTTTTGCGCGAGTTCGACATCATCGCAGTCGACACGCCGCGGATGATTTGGATGTGCCACTGATTCTTGTGCTTTCCAAAGCCGATGCGTGGAGCAAGGCCGCCAATATTGATTTAAGTGTGGAGCCATATTTGCCAAGTGGCGGACTTGATTTTGCGGCGTTGAAAAAAATGGATCACGCGTTGCGGCCTCTATTGGAGGGTGCGTGTCCGGAATTTATGACCGCTGTGCGCGCGGCGAGTTCGCGTGTGTTGATTGTGCCTTGCTCGGCGCTCGGGCCATGCGCGACTGCCGACGTTGGCGCCGACATTGGCGTTGGCGTGACGCGCGGCGTTGGCGTGCGGCCATCGGAAATTCGTCCCCAATGGGCTAGCGTTGCGTTGTTGGCAAGTTTGCCGCTGGAGATCGATGCGATTCAAAACGCGTCGCTGTGGACATGAGCGTTGAACTTATTCACACATCGTTGGCGCGCGGACTTGATGGCGGTAGCGGCTATACCGTCGCGGGTCGCACCGGTGGAATGCCCGTTTCGATGTCGGACGCATTGAGCCGACTTTCGGGTTTGCCACCCGCGTGGAACGACGCCACGCTTGAGGAAAAAATACTGTGCGCGTTTCGCCGTGTTGAATGCGCGGGACAAAGTTTGTCGGTGGTGAGTCGTATCACTCCAAGCGGAATGGATTACACGGGACGCGCTAATCGCCTTTCGCATCATCGGGTGATTGACGCGCGCGTGATGAGCGAGTCGGATCCGGCGGCGTTGCTGGAAGATGACGCGTTGTGGCGGCAAGAGTGGGTTGGCGCGGCGCGTGAACTCAGCGGCGGAATTTTGCCGGCGCGTCTGGCACGTGATGATGCTCCACTGCACACATGGGAGCGTGAATTTGGTGACGCGGGATTTGCGGCGAGCGTGTTGGACATAATTATGAAAAGTGGAATTGGAGTTTGGTTGGTCGTGCCTGCAATGAGCAAACGTTTGCGGCTTGCAGCCGAAATGATGTCGCTTTTGCCGCAGAAGCAGCGCTGGCAATTTACATTTGCCACGCGTCCCATCGCGCCCGGAAGCGAATCGAGCGTGAAAATATGTTTTGTGGATGAACGCGAGCCTGAGCTTGCGGCCCACAGCGCGGCAAGCGCATGGATTCTTCGCGTAGGTGTTGGCGCGCTCGCGGCGCAACCGGTGGGAGAGTTGGCGGATCGTGCGCGGCATGGAAGGGGCCATGCATATGTGGATGAAAAAGCGAGCCCACGCGAAGTGAGCGGACAAATGAAGTGGAGCCCACCCGCGAAATTGGCCGCGCCGCATGAACCTGAATTGTGCGACACGTCCCGGGCTTCCGTCATGCAAATGGGCGCGGTGGAACGAGCCAAGAATATCGGCGAGGTTGTGATACAAGTGCGACGTGTCGCTGCGCCATCATCAAGCAGCGGAGTGTGGAAATGGTTCGCCATGGCTTTCATCATCATCGCGGCGTTGGTGTGGTTCGTCGTTAAAAGCGGAGACGCTTTATGAGCATGAATGATCGCGAAGTGGTGGAGGCGATTCGCCAGTTGGTGCTGCGCCCACAGCCTGATCCGCAATATGTGGCGGAAATCGCGCGCGAGTTTGCGCGGCAGGTGTCCAGCGCAAATCACAATCTCAATCGATGTCAACGTTGGATCCAGTTGGGATTGTTCGCCGAGGCGGTGAGTTTTGGTGAGGCGCTTGATCTTGCGAAATCATCGGCGCGCTTGTTGTTGCAAGGCATGTTTGGGCAGTGGGGCGAATTATGCCGTGCGGCGAATGTTCCCGCTCCTGAGTCGATCGATCAAAGTTTGCTTGAGTCCTATTCCGACGCGTGGTCGCGGTTTCATTCGCTTGCCCAAATCGAAGCGAGGCATAGATTGTTGTCGCTGCAACGCGCGCCGCTTCTTGAGCGCTTGCAAGTGTTGCGAGAGTTGGTTGATCTTGATTCTAGAAATCCAGAGTGGTTGCGCTCCATCACTCGTTTGCAACGTCAGGCCGCCGGAGAGTTGGCGCAAATTGTCGCCCAAGCATTGCTGGAAAAAGACGACGCGTTGGCGATCGCTGTTTCGCAATTGGTCGACGTATGCGCGGGAACGCAGATTGAAAATCAGGCGCAATTTGAGCAGTTGAAGCAGTTCGCGGCGGCGGCCAAACGGCGCGTCGCTTTCACCGCCGCGCGCTTGGCGTGCGATGAAATGCACAACGCAGCGGTGTCGATGGATTTGCAAGAATTGCGAGCGGCCAACTTGCGTTGGCAAGTGGCCATTCGCGAGTTTGAGCCGGATGAGGAACTGCGCCAGTCGGCCGCGGCGAGTTTGCAGTTGCTTGTTGCGCAGCAGCAGCGCGAGCAACGCGAGCGTGACCAACAAGATGCGCTGGGTCGTTTGGAATTGGCGCTTGATCAAGCGAAGTCGTTCGTAGAAATCCAAGCTCTGATTTTGCGCGCCAACAATTTGGACGCCACGATTCCCAAGTCACTCGCCATGCGAGTTGCCGCTCTTCAAGACGCTCACACCGCCGTTGGCCGAAGACGCTTTGCGCGAAGAAGCATCATGGTGTCGATCGTCACAGTGGTTCTGGCCGTGACCGCATGGTGGATTATTCAATGGCAGAGATCCGTGGAGGAGGTTGAAGCGATCGCGCGCGAAGTGGAGGCGCTGTTGACATCGGGTTCGCCCGACACCGCGTTAAAATCGCTTTCAAGTTGGAAGGAATCACATGTTGATTTGGCCGCCGCACCGCAAGTGGTCGCAGTGGGTGCGAAGGTGACGGCTGCGCTTGACACCGAGCGAGCGGCCGTTGCCGCGGCGGCGCAGAAAATAGAACAAGCCCAACAATTGCTTCAATCGCCCGCATATCCGGCACAATTTGAGCAAGCCGCGCAAGAGTTGAAACAATTGGCCACGCGCGCGCCGAAGTCGATTCAACCGCAACTACTCACGGCCGTGGATCAATTGTTGGCCAAAGCCACGGCAAGTCGCGCGGCCGCGCTCGATCAGGCGCGCGCGGAATTCATGCGCTTGGAATCCGCGTTGACTGCGCTTCAACCCATGAGTGCGGCGGAGCAGGTTGATCCAGATTCTTGGTCTCGACGCGCCGGGGAATATCAATTGTTGGTGGACGCGGCGAAAATTGCGGCAAACGCCGCCGCGACCAATCGGGATGCGCAGGCCATCGCCGAATCGTTGCAAGCCATGGCGCTCAACGCCACTCGTTTGCGCGATGAAGCATTGCAAAATGCGAAGATGTATGCCCAAGCCGCAGAATTATTGAAATCCGTGGAGCGCATACCGGCGAGCGAGTCCGCCTACCGCGATTTGTATGTTCGATTGTTGCCGATCGCGTCGGATGTGTTGGTTCGTCGCAAACAATTGAAAGCGTTTGAGCACGGATTAAAAGTGGCCGAGGGCGGCGCCGCGGTTGAAGCGTGGCGGCAAAGCATGGTGCCCGCGATTCTTGCTGGGCGAGTTGGCGATATTGGTGGACTGAATGCCGTTGATTTTGGTGACATCGCAACGGCGCGATCATTGGAGCCGATGTTGTCCAAACACTTGGCGGATTTTCCAAGCAGTCCGCATCAAATCGCCGCGGAATTGTTGCGGGGAATTTGTCGGCGCACACTTACAAAATCGGCGAATACGGAAGGTATTGGTCAGGCGGCGGGGGCGTGGCTGGCGCAATCTGGGTGGACAAGTCTTGGCGAGCAATCCATGGATGATGGCCGAAAGTTGTATCGCAAGCGTGTTGGTTCGCTTGGCGATCCTTGGGCTCAGGCGGTTCAATCCAAAAATGATTTGGCCACGCCAGCGGAATCATTGAAGGCGCGCGCTCCTTTGAAGGGACAATTGATGGGCGTGAATATTCCGTGGGCGCCGTCGCAAGCATTGATCACGGTGGCGGCGGAATTGCCCAAGGCTTCGTGGCGCCAAGCGCGCGATATGTGGTTGGACGCGCTTGCCAAGGAATCATCCATTGCGCCAAGCAATCCAATTTTATCTTGGCACTTGCAAAAAGATTTATGGACGGCTTGGTTGGACTATTTCGCCGAGGAGAGCGATCCAGTGGATGCCGCCGCGGCCAAGTGGGTTCGCTCGCTTGAATCATTGCGCGCCGTTTCCGCCAGCGATCCATTTATTGTGGCCGCAAGCGACCAAGCCGCGCGCTCAGAAGATATTCGCAAAGTGGCGTTGCAATCGCTGGCTTCAATGCCGGATATTTCCGCGCTGATCAAAGCCGCCAAGAAGCGCGATCAATCTATGGATGAGGGAATGTTGCCAGCCGCATTGGTGGCGGTGATGTTGTCGCCGCAAGATGGCGCGTATCCCGTGCGCGGAATCGCCAACGGCAAAGACGCGCTCATTGTTGGGCGATCCATGGAAGGAACATGGAAATTCTTCGCGATTCGCGTTGAAAACAACGAAGTTTTATTTGTCCGGGACACGCCTAATCCCATCGCGCAATCGCCGCAACTTATCTTCATGCGAGGAGTCTCCAAATGACGCAATACCCAAGTCGTGCCAGTTCTGACAAACATGCTGACGCGCATTCCGCGCCGCCACTCTTGCGCTACGCGTCGGTTGATCCAGAGGCCAGGCTGTCGCTTCCCAGCGGATCATTCACCACGCCGGCGTTGAGCAGTAGTTTGCTTGGCGCTATCGCATTGATGCTGGGCACATACGTTCCATCCTTCATCATTCGTAATTCTGAAATAGGCCAGGTGCTTTGGAAGTATCTCACCGCATTTGACCGCATCCCAATCTTGATCATGTTTTTTAGTTGTTGGAGCGTGAGCATTTTGGTGATTAAAAGTTTTAAGATCGCAGCGCAGCGCAAGGCGTTTCAAATTCATTTCGCGCCCGATGATCCGGAGTGGAGCATCGCTCGAAGCAACGCCATGCAAGTTGTGGAGGCGATCGAATCCAAGGTGCAAGGCGTGGAGGGGTTCATGTATCTCAATCGTGTCACAAGCGTGCTGCGCGCGGTGCGAAATGTTGGACGCGTTGGTGACATTGATGAAATGTTGCAGAGCCGCGCCGACAATGAGGAGTTGCAGATCGACGGCGGGTATGTGCCGGTGAAAGGTTTTATTTGGGCGATTCCAGTGTTGGGTTTCATTGGCACAGTGCTTGGTTTAACCGAGGCAATTGGGCGTTTTGGCGGGGTGCTTGGCGCTCAGGGTTCCGATTTGAAGACCATCACAACTCAATTGACGCAAGTGATTGGCGGGTTGGACACGGCGTTTGTCACCACGGGCGAAGGATTGGTGGCCGCGCTTGGCATTCATTTGTTCTTGACATTTTTGCGCCGCGCTGACGACAGATTCATGGATGATTGTCGCGCGCAATGTTCACGCCACGTGACTTCCAGGGTTCGCGTTGGGACCAACGAGAACTGAACATGGGTCGCTCGCGCCATGGTGATGAGAGTCCAATGTCGTTCTTCTCATTTCAAGATGTGATGATGTGCACTATTGGTGTGACGATTGTGATCACCATGGTGTTGATCTTGCAGATTGGCGCCGACGCGGCGGTGGTGGAGGCCACCGAGTCGCAGGCCAATGCGGACTTGACCAAGACCCGCGGCGAACTTGCCAGCGAAGCCGCGGGTTTGAAGCAACGGCTTGACCGCGCCGCGCAAGCGAAGTCGCCCAATCAAGCTGTTGTTCGTGGAACGCTTCGGCAAGCCTTGAGGACAGAATTGGAAAAGCGCGAGCGAGCCACGAGCGAGAAGAAAAAAGTGGAGGAGCAAGTGCGCGAAGTGTTGGCGCAATTAAGCGCTGACCCAAGCGCCATTGAGGCGGCGGAGTTGATCCGCAAGCGGGACGAGCTTGAGGAACGGCTTGCAACAACGCAATTGCGCCGAAGAGTGACCTATTTATTAGCAGAGGATGATCGCCAGCCTGTGATCATTGAAGTGTCGGGCGCGCAACTGGTGGCGGGAACAAACTCGGAGCAGGATTCACCGCTCGCGATTCCGCTGAACGACCCCACGACTGCAGCGGCGTTGTTGAAGCAATGGATTCAAAGTTTGCCAAATCCGACCAAGCGCACGTTACTGTTTGTGGTGAAGCCTAGTGGAGTGGCCTTGTGGCGCGATATATCCCAGACGTTCGCCGAAGACGCGCAGATTGGCGCGCTGCCCCGTGGGTTGGATTTGATCGAGGAAGATTCATATACCAGCGAACGATTTCGTCCAGCTGTGAAGGAAGCAAAGCCGTGAGCCGCCGCAGTAAGGCGGGGGACGAATTTGGAAGTTTGGATTTGTTGCTTGACACTGTCTGCAACATGTTTGGGTTGTTCATCTTCATTGGAATTATCGTTGCCATTCTTGCCGGCGCGCGCAGCAAGGAGATCATCACCAAGGCTTCTCCGGCGGGTGCCGCAGTATCCGATCCGCTGAGTCAAGAACGATCAGCTTTGCGGCGGCTTCGCGTTATGGTGGCCGATGCGGGAAAAAAATCGCCCGATGATGGGGAGTCACGGATCGCGTCTGGAAAATTGGATTCGCTACGCGACTCGAATGAAAAAACCATCCAAAAAACCGAGGAACTTGCGGTTATTTTAAAGGTCGGCGGTGATCGAGCCGAGGCGTTGCAAGTGGAATTGCCCAGCTTGCGTGAGGAAATAGAGCGGCTTGAAGGCGAACTGAAGGCTGAGTCTTCAATGCAGGACAAGAAAGTTCGCACACCCCGCAAGCGCGAAGTGGAAGGATTGCTTCCAGTGCAAGTGATTTTATGGCACGACCGCGTGTACTGGATCAATCCGTGGTTGGGTTCGATTGATGAACCGTGCGCGAGATGGAGTGAGTGGAATACCAACGCCGTTGACATGGCGGCGCATCCGGAGAGCGTGATCCATGAATGTTTTCGTGGCGGTGGCCAGTGGATTGAGCGACATGTTCCTTTGCTCGTGGGCGGTGGCATAGAAGTTGGCCAAGAAGGCGCGCGCGAATGGGAGGAACCTTTGCGGGAATTGCTTGCGCGGCTCGCCACAAAGAATCATGTTGTAAGTTTGAAGGTGGCGCCAGATTCACATCGCGCGTTTGGGCCAGTGCGAAACTTGATCGCGGAAAAAGGTTTTGCGTATGAGGTGTCGCCAATTCAAATGAGCGATGGAATCTACCGCGATGAAATTCGCGACGGCGTGGCCACGGCGCAGTAGGGCGCCGATGCGGGCATTGCAAAGAGTTTGCGGCGCGCGAAAAGTTAAGGATTTGGCTGGGGAAATCCAGGCATTTGTGGCGGAGCCGCTTGCGCCGCGATGCCTCGATATTGCCCGCCATATTGCTTGGCGATTGCCTCGAGAGTTGACGCGTCCACATCTTGGCCAAGACCAATGGTATGAATGCGGGTTTGATCAGCGCCGCCGTTGAGTTGTTGCAAGAGCCTTGATGGATCCGCGCCAAAGTGGCCATCGGTCAGCAGAAAAAGTTCATGCGGAATGGGATTTAATTTTGTGAACGCGTACGCCAGCGCATTGGTTGGATCGGTTCCACCATTAGCGCCAACATCTTGGATTTTTTTCAAAAACTCGCGTGCTTTGGGTGTGCCCGCAAGCACCCAATCTGGCTCAAGCAAATATGCGTCGCTACTAAAGAAGATCACCTCAAAGTGACTGCCCGCGGGCAGTGACTGAATAGTGCGCGTGAGTTCGGCGCGCAAGGCGATCAATTTGTCGCCCATCATGGAGCCGCTAATGTCGCACACAAAGCAAACATATTTTCCCCGCACGCGCGTGCCAAAAAAATCCACGCCGCCGGCGGGGGCGTCGGACTTTTGGGCCGCGGTGGAAGTTTTCACTTTGGAGACAGAGTTGGGCACGGCCGCGATACCCGGCTTGGACTGCGTGGCGCTTTCAAATTCCGCGCGGCTCATACGTTGATACAACTTTCCGTCCAATCGCAACGCGCCATCATCTTCAATGCTCCATGCGGCGGTGTACGGCAATGCTTGGGTAGGGGGAATCACCTGTTTTTTGGCTTGATTTGCTTGCGCGGGCAATTCAAGCGCGGTGGATGAAAAACGACAAGGCGTTGATGGATTCTCCGTCATCACAACTGCGTTGTTCAAATCAAATGTGGCGCGCAATTCCGCGGCGATCACAAGTTGCGCCGGCGTTCCCCAACTTCGATAGATCTGCATTGATCGTTGCGTGGGGCGAATGGCGAGAATGGATTGATCGAATCCGCCGGGCGCAAAGTCTGGCTCGTGTTTGGTGGTGTCCGCTTGACGCCAATAGCCCAGCAACGGCGCGTATTTGGATTGAGCCGCCATGCGCGAGGCTTCAGGCGTGGCGTCTCCAGTTTCTTTTTCGGCCTCGGAAACTTCTGGAAGTGGAATACTTGTCTCAGTGGCAGGTGTTTCAGGTTGCGCGGCGGGTGTGGGTTCGGGTTGTATTTCCTTGGTTCGATCAGTGTCTTGAATTGTTGAGCCAGCGCTTGTGGCGTTATCTTTTTTTACGCCGCGACCACCAGCGTCCGCTTCTGGAGTTGTTCGATTTCCCGAAGTTCCATTTACATTTGCCGGCGAACCCGCCGCTGAACTCGAACCTGATTTGGCGCTGCCGGTTGCGCTTGCATCTGGAATTCCTGAATTGCTCGCGCCTTGCGCGCTGTTGCGCAACGCACCCGAGGTTGTGGACTTTTCTTTTTGCGCGGCGGCTTCTGAGGTTGATTGATTGGTTGGTGCGGCAGTGGTTGATGCGGCGTTGGTGGCGGTTGGTGGGCCAGCTCCTGTTCCAGTGATGGAGCCGCCGCTGGCGGAACCAGTTCCCGCGGAAGATTGTGAAACGCGTTTGGGAGTGAACGGTTGATTCGATGCGCTTGATCCACCGTTGACCGCATCCGCAATTTTTATAAGTTGCGATTGCGAACCGCCAGAATCCGCGCCGCCGCCAGAACCTGCGCCACCTTTTCCGCCGCCGCCACTTCCGCCGCCGCCACTTCCGCTGCCACTGCCACTGCCACTTCCGCTTCCACTTCCACTTCCGCTTCCACTTCCGCTTCCGCTTCCGCTTCCACTTCCGCTTCCACTTCCGCTGCCGCTTCCACTTCCACTTCCGCTTCCACTTCCGCTTCCACTTCCGCTTCCACTTCCGCTTCCGCTTCCGCTTCCACTTCCACTTCCGCTTCCACTTCCACTTCCACTTCCGCTTCCACTTCCACTTCCGCTTCCGCTTCCACTTCCGCTTCCGCTGCCGCTTCCACTTCCACTTCCGCTGCCTCCATTTTTATTTTTTGATGGTGCTGTTGAAGTGGTATTCGATTTTGCGGAAACTTTTTGAACCGGTAGCGCCGTTGAAGTTTGCGTGACCGGCAAAGCTTGATTTGCCTCCAATTGCTGTTCTGGCTCAGCTTTTACAGCGAGTAGTTGATCATTTTGTTTTTTACAACTGCACATAAAACCACAGGCCAAAACATTGGTCAAACCAATAACGAAGTAAAGCGCTGCACTATTAAATAGAAATTTTATTGCCCGATCCACCATGAAGCTTCTTTCTCAGTGGGCGTTGTCACCGTTGAACTTTGCGCCGAGCGTGTCAGCCATGATGCTACGCCGTTGATTCGATCCGCGAGAGTTGTTTCAAGCTGACTCAGTGGATACGCGGGCGAATTTTTGCCGCTGATCCACGGTTCGCAACGCGCCCAATCCTGGTCCCAATCCATTGGCACCCATACGCCGTCAACTTGCACGCAAGCAAGTTGCCAAGAAGTGGTTCTGCCTTGCACAAGCAATAATTTTTTGGGCGCAAGATCCGATGTTTCACTGACATAAAAAACGCTGGATTCACTGGGCATGATTCGCTCTTGAGAATCAAAGAGCGCGTCCGACCATTGTGATAGGGGCGCGTGCGCAAGCAATGTTCGCCACACAAGAACCGCGTCCGCGGACAAAGTGGATTTCCAGGGAAGTTGATCCTTCCACATCCACGCGTTCATCCATTCGCAATTGGAAATGTCGGACACGCCGGCGGCAAGGCGATTTAAAATGTCCGTGTCCGCGTCGGAGCCAACAAGCAATTTGCAAATATTTTTTGCCTGTGGCGACGCATGCGCCGCGATCAACGAGGCGCGCAAATTGCGAAATGATTTTTGCAGCGCGGCTTGGTCCGCGGTTGGATCAGCGGGCGAAGCCCCGACACGCAGCGCGGATTCTTGCAGCGCCGTGCGCCATGAATTTGGCAAGGAATCCCAAAGCAATGGGGGGTTTGCATTGCTTACGGCGGCCAAAATATTTTTTGTATTGGTGATGGCCGACTTGGGCAGCACAAATTCAATCAACACAACTACGCCGATGAGCATTATGAGAGTGAGCGCGGCTAAGCCGAGACTGAGCGAGCGCGAGCGCAAAAGACTCATGCGCATACGTGGCGCGCGCGCGGACACGCGAAGCTCCAATACAAATTCACGAAAGCGTGTGTGCGCCATTTCTGGACATGCGCCAAGCCAATTGAAAAGGTCTTGCTGTTGCGTGGTTGACAGCGAACCAAAGCGCTTGAGCACGGAGCGTGCTTGCTCGGTGTCGCCCAAACGCGCCGATGCCACGATGGTTAATAGATCAAGTTCTTCGCGGGAGATTTCGCCCATGCGGTCCAGCGTGTCAATGGAAGCCCGAATTTGAGCGAAGGTGTTGGCGTCACCCTCACGCGCCGCCTGCGTGGCTTGCCGAAACAAAGTGATCAGGCCGATGGATGTCATGGGGTGTGTTACGGAAGCCTATTTGGGCGGCTATCTGGAATCACAATTTGTTTGATTGGGAATTGTTTATTTTTTTTTAATTCTCGAATGTTCGAGTCAAGCTTATTTTGAATCAAATCTCTAGCAGGCATTGTGGTACCGATTTTGTCAACCCACCTTCGCATGACTGGGGGGAAATCCAATTCACCAATTTCTTTTTCAATCTCGGATTTATTTTTTAGATCTAAGGGTGATGTAAGATGATTTTGAATTGCTGCCTTTGCGCTTAAAATATCGCATTCAGCCAAAATCAATATAAGCGCATTAAACATCTGGTTGGCTTCATCTTGGTTTTTTGGGTTTTGTAAATCTTTCGATTGGCCGAACAGAAGTTTTTTAAAATTCATTACCTCGGCGGCATCAATTATTCTTTTTTCTAGTTCAGTTAAGTCTTTGACTTGCTGCTTGGTCATAATCACCCATTTCGCAAGAAGCGGTAGTTCTGTTGGTGCAGGTGGGTGCGCCATGTTGAACAGTTTGCGCGCTTCAATCCAAAATCCAGAATTTTCCCTGAAGGCGTTCACTGGTTCTTTATGGCTGTCCCCAACTGGCGATGCAACAATCTGTGGAGAGACCACATTTGTTTCAGGTGGCGGAGGAATCGTATTGGCGGGTTGGACTCCATCACTAGGTGCAGAAGTAGGTTTAGCCTCGGTCGGTAAAGAATCTTGCGGCGTAGTTTGAGTTGTTGTTTCAGTTGGCAACTTTTCGTCAGAAGCGGCAGGCCCCTTGATGTCCTGCTTGTTTTCAGGCACAACTGGGGCGGGTATTTCTAACTTTGTAATAGCAGTGGGTGGCGTAGGCGCTTGCATCGCATTTGTAGGCAACGGCTGCGTTGATTTTTGCAGGCGTGATGCAAAAATGAAATAGCCCAAAGCAATGGACAGCAACACGCCAGCCACAATAATTAACGCAAGATATTCATTGATGTATTGACGCAGCGACACGCGTGGAGTTGTTTGCGTAAGTGACATGTCACGCATGGTGACGCGCATATCCAAACTCATTCCCAAGGTTGCGACTTTTTTTGGATGCGCTAACTGAGCTGTCAACGAAGGCCAGCGCGCGTGTGGACTGGCCGGTACCGACGCCGAAGCTGTGGCGATGCGAACTCCAGGAGTGGCGGCGAACAAGCCCAATCCCCACGAAAGTTGGCAGGCATCTTGGGCGGGAAGCAATTTCAGCAAGCGCATCAATGCGCGGCGATTGGTCGCCTCGTCGGGCAAGAGCGAGCAGCAATTCTGCCGAGGCGTGGATAATAAAATGTCATATACGTGGCGTTCAAGTTCGCCAGCGTGCGGTAATAAATCATCGCTGTCGCGCACTTGCACGGAATGCGCCGAAGCGTTCACAAATACATCGCGCGCAAAAGCATGATCGTCCGCCAATAACGTTTCAAGATCGCAATGCACCACAGACTTCCACTGTTTTGCGGTGAAGATAATGCTGCGCCGCTCCACCGTGTCGCGACCCGCCACATCGGGTCCGCCAGGAAACAAACGCGTGATCGCAAAGCGGCCGCTCGGCAGAAGTTTGCCGGCCACGGATGGGCGATGTTGAAGTTGCTCGATCTCTTGCGGAGATTGCGGCGATCCAAATCCAAAGATGGACAACGCGCGCTCCTCCGCTTCGCTCACGTCGGCGCTCTTGGCCAATGTTTGATAGCCATCTGTTGATCCAAAGAGATGGGTGGAAACTTGGATCACAAAAATTGTCTCACAACCAACCACGTCAGCACACCGATCGCCGCCAAGCCAACCAACAACACCACATTGGCCCAAAGCCAAAAGCGCGTGTCCTTGGTTTCGGCCTCCTCATCCTGTTTGATTTCCCGCTGGATAAATTCTTGCTGGCTCCGCTTGGCGGTTTCGTTTCGAGTCTTGGTTCGATTGGCGACAATGTTTCTCAAACAAAACACGATGGGATTTTCCAATCCACGCGCTGGCTTTGTGAGATCGGGAATCTCTTTGCCCAACGCATCGCGTCGCGAGCGCACCGCGCACGTTCCAAACAACGTGATTGAAGGAACCACACGAATTAAATTATTGCAATATTTTGTGGCGAATCCGCGCAGGCCGCCGTGGTGGCGGATCAGGTCGGCGTTGATGTCGATCTTGGTGAGGACCAAACCAATTGGAACGCTATTTCCGCCAGGAAGCCCGCGGATAAATCGCAACGCCTGCACCATTCCGTAATCGTCATCGGCGGCGTCACCAATTTTTCCACTCGAGAGAACTTTCGGATCAATCAGCAACACCACGCCCGCGGCGCGTTGCACGTGATCGATCAACTCGGCCGTGTTGGCGTCCTCGATTTGCTCAACAAACGCGCGGCGAAAAACTTCCCCTGGATAATCCAAGCTCACCATGGTGAACGCGTGGCCTTGCCAAGTGAGTTGAAAATCCAAATAGGTCGAACTGTCAGTGGCCTTTGGCCAACGACGTTGCTCGCCCATTTCTGCCACGGCATTCAGCAGTGCAAGATGTGATTTTCCTGAACTTGTCTCCATGTGGATCGCCCCGTTGCCCCGCCAACATTGCTCGTATAAACGTGACAAATAAATCGTTTTGCCGGCGCGGGTTCGACCCAAAATAACAATTCGATCGCGCGTTGGCTCCTCGCCACTGCGCGAAAATTGCACGGGAGCGATGGAGGTCGCCGTGGTGTCCTGCAGGGCGTCCTCATCCAAACCAAGATCGATCGACGAATCAATGGAAAGATCAAACTCGTCATCGGGCACTTGATTGTTTGGAGTGTTGTTTGACATGAAATGCAACTTTGACGGAACTCGGCGCGACGGCAAGTTGGTTAGACTTTGCAACGACTCCCCAGGGAATGTTATGACAAGAATACCTACTACAGCGAGAATATTTCAATGACAGATACAAGCCCTTGGAGCGATGTTGGCCGTGATGGCGCGCAGCCGACGAACACAACGCGTGCACCAAAATCCACTTCTGTATTGATGATCATTGTGATTCTCTTGGTTGGGTTTGGTGTTGGGGGACTGACGACATGGATTGTGAATCGCGCAGCGTTGGTTGAAAAGGAACGGGATCGTGCTCGCGCTGTTGAGGAATTGAAATTGCTTGCGGACAAGGAGCAAGCCGCGAATGAGCAAGTTGTCGCTCGCGCCAAAGCCGATATTGCGGATATGGCGATCAAGTTGGGAATGGCTGAAACTGTGGAGAATGGTGCAAAAAAATTGATTGGCGAGGCGCAAGATCTAGCAGCCAACGCCACACGCCAAGCC
>CAIKXA010000040.1 GCA_903831295.1 uncultured bacterium
AGGTGCTCGCGCCAAGCGACAGCCTTGATCGCGAAGGCCGACTCAGCGGTGAAAATGTTGTCGCCAGGCGCGACGGTGATCTCACCCCTGTTCCTTCTGAAGATGTTGAATTTGTTGACATCTCGCCAAAGCAAATCGTGGGTGTCAGCGCCAGTCTTATTCCATTCCTTGAGCATGACGATGCCAATCGCGCGTTGATGGGTTCCAACATGCAGCGTCAAGCTGTGCCGTTGATCCGCGTTGACCCGCCAGTTGTGGCCACCGGCATGGAGAAGTCCGTGGGCATGAACAGCGGCATGATTGTGCGCGCGCGCCGTGGCGGCGTGGTGACACAAGTTGACGCTGAACGCATCATTATTGACAACGCCGATGAATACACATTGCGCAAGTTCGTTGGTTTAAACGAGCGCACATGCCAAAATCAAAAGCCCCTGGTCAAGATGAATCAGAAGATCAAGGCCGGCGAAATTTTGGCCGACGGAGCTAGCACATCCAACGGTGAACTTTCAATTGGACGCAATGTGTTGGTGGGTTTCAATACCTTCGACGGCTACAACTTTGAAGACGCCATTGTGATCAGCGAGCGTCTTGTGAAAGACGACGCCTTCACCAGCATCCACATTGAGAATTTTGATGTTGAGCTGCGTGAGACAAAGTTGGGTCGCGAGGAATTCACTCGCGATATTCCAAACGTGTCCGAGCGTTTGCTTCGCAATCTTGACGACAAGGGTGTGATTCGCATTGGCGCGAAGGTTGGTCCTGGCGACATTCTTGTCGGCAAGGTCAGCCCAAAGAGCAAGAGCGAACTTTCGCCTGAAGAAAAGTTGCTGCACGCCATCTTCGGCCGTGCCGGTGAAGACGTGAAGAACGATTCGCTTGAGGTTCCAGCAGGAACCGAAGGCATTGTCATTGGCGCGCGTCGATTCAGTCGCCGCATGCATCTCAATGATGAGCAAAAGAAGCAACTCAAGAAGGACATGGAAGCCTTCGAGACCGAGATCGATCAAAAGCGCATCGACCTATTCCGCCAGATGACACGCGAAATCGTGAAGATCACCGGAACTGAAATGGTCGATCCAAGCACGCGCCAGAAGGTCGGCGCAAGCGATATCGCTGAAGTTATCTTGGAGCAGATCGATGGTTTCTCCACCAAGTGGATCAAGGCATCCGCAGACGCGAAAGCCGAAGCGGAAACCGTGTACGGCCAATTCTGGCCGCGCATCACTGGTCTGCGCGAGGAGAAGGAACGCAAACTTGGCCACATGAAGCGCGGCGATGAATTGCCGAGCGGCGTGCTTGAAATGGTCAAGGTGTATCTCGCCACCAAGCGTCAACTTTCAGTCGGCGACAAAATGGCCGGCCGACACGGAAACAAGGGCGTCATCGCTCGCATTGTTCCCGAAGAAGACATGCCGTTCATGAAGGACGGAACTCCAGTGGAAGTGCTGTTAAATCCACTGGGCGTGCCCAGCCGCATGAACGTGGGACAAATTCTTGAGACCCATCTTGGATGGGCCGCCAAGGTTCTTGGTTTCCAAGCCCTCACGCCAGTGTTTGACGGCGCGACCGAAGCGGAAATTTTGGAAGCAATGGAAAGCGCCAACACCCACGTCCGCACCCGAGTTTCGAATTTCGAAACCACCGGCAAGGACCCTGGACACGCGCGCGAATTGCTCGCCGAAATTCCATTCGGCGGCAAGGTGCAGTTGTACGACGGCCGCTCCGGCGAACCGTTCCATCAACGCACCACCGTTGGCTACATGTACTTGCTCAAGCTCCATCACTTGGTGGACGACAAGATTCACGCCCGAAGCACGGGTCCATACAGCCTCATCACCCAGCAACCACTTGGCGGTAAAGCCCGCACCGGTGGTCAGCGATTCGGTGAAATGGAAGTGTGGGCGCTCGAGG
>CAIKXA010000041.1 GCA_903831295.1 uncultured bacterium
CCTTGATGCTGAAGACGTCTTCGACGCTCATCATGAAAGGCTTGTCTGTTTCACGAACAGGCTCTGGAATGTGCGTGTCAATTGCGTCCATAAGCTCGGAAATGCACTTGGTTTTCTCGGCATCAGTTGGATTGCTCAACGCTGGGAAAGCGGCGCCACGAATGATTGGAATCTTGTCGCCATCAAATCCGTACTTGGTGAGCAATTCACGAACTTCCATTTCAACCAACTCAAGCAATTCCTTGTCATCGACAAGGTCGCACTTGTTCAAGAACACAACAAGCGCAGGAACGCCAACTTGGCGCGCCAACAGAATGTGCTCCTTGGTTTGCGGCATCGGGCCGTCGGTTGCGCTCACCACCAGAATCGCGCCGTCCATTTGCGCGGCGCCGGTGATCATGTTCTTCACATAATCGGCGTGGCCTGGGCAATCAACGTGTGCGTAATGGCGAGTCTTTGTTTCGTACTCAACGTGGCTGGTGGCGATGGTCACGATCTTTGTTGGATCGCGGCGGCCTTCGCTTTCGCTGGCCTTGGCAACGGCGTCGTATGCGACGGCTTTGCTCAGACCCTTGGCGGCTTGAACTGCGGTGATGGCTGCGGTGAGAGTTGTCTTACCGTGATCGACGTGTCCGATCGTGCCGACATTGACGTGTGGTTTTGTGCGATTGAAATTTTCTTTAGCCATGACATTGCTCCAATCCAACAGACTTTGAGAAACTCGACGCGTCGGAACTGTTCCGACAAGGTTCGTCAAGTCGCTCGGGCGACTGCGTTTGAGCTCGTGCTCAAACGACTTTCATTTCGGCTGACATTCGATTGAACATCGAATTCGTCTAAGCCACCGAAGGGGATTGAACCCTCGACCTCACCCTTACCAAGGGTGTGCTCTACCACTGAGCTACGGGGGCAGTTACCGATTAAAAACCGCCCGTAGAAACGGGCGGTGAGTGTTAAAGGGTACAGATTTTTTGGCGTGGGTCAAGTGGGGGAAAGCGTGTGGATGATCCCGTTCGGTCGATCCGAGGCGCGCAAGATTTGTCCAAGGTTTGAGCGGATTGGAAGAGTCCAGAACAGCTCGCCAATTAGCCCAAGTAGGAATGCCTTAGTAAGTAAGGTATTGAATGATATTTACCCAAATTTTGGCAAAATAGGGGTTTTTGATCTAAAAACAGGTCTTTTTGGTCAGCGCAGGCGATTTAGAGCTTCAATTGACCGCCTAGCGCATATCAAGGTGGCGAAATCGAACACCCCTGCCTGGATCGCCGCCAGCCGTGGTGTCCTTCAGGGTGCCGTTGTCGTTGCGATCATTGGACCCGCCTTCAAGCTCAAAAAAGTTGGCCCATGAAGTTTCGGTTTGAACGTGGCCATCTAGAAGCAACATCAGGCATGTATCACCTGGGTAGCGGAATGCGATCTGATTTTGCGTGGCGTCTGTGGCGTTGAATGGACCAACTTGCGTTGTTTGAACTGGATCAATTGTTTCACCAAGAAATGAATCAATGAGATAGGCGCTGATTTCGGGGCGGACAATTTCGCCAAATGTGAAATACGGTCCCTTGAGCGAATCAAATTTATGATTGGTCAGCGCGCGCTTGGCCGCGCTTCGAGCGTCAAAGAAATTGTTGCCCGCAAATTGGCCAGGAACTCCGCTCAGGATCGCGTTGCCACCAAAATCGTTGGCGACAATATCCGGATCCATACTGATGGTGATTTGCGAATCGTTGGTTGGAATTTTTAATTGCGCCTTGGATCGAAATGGAGTGCGTTCGTAGTCGGGCATTCTTTGATAGAGAAAATCGTCGGGATTATCCACGCGATATTGATATTCAGTTGGATCATCTGAATTGGTGGCTACGGGCCCGTATCCAGCGTCGGTCCATAAAATGTCCGCCCATGTTCCCTTGTATTGCTTGCCAACTGGTGGAACTTCTCCGCGCACTTTCCCCTTGACGGTGGCGGCGGAATTATCAAATACACTTGGCACAACAGTTTCGCGATTGGCCTGCGCGTAAGACTGAATCAACATGAAAGTTTGTTTCATGTTCGCCATGCTGCCAGCGCGCAGTGCGTTGCCGCGGGCCGCGCTCAGCGTGGGCAACAAAATGCCAATCAAAATTCCAATGATGCTGATCACCACTAAAATTTCAACAATGGTGAAAGCGCGGCGGACGTTGAAAGCAATACGGGAGGCATGCGTGGAATTCATTGAATTTCCTTGGATATCCTTGCGAAATAAGGCTTTTCTCTATACGCAGTCCGCGGCGCGGCGGGTGCGTGGGCTCAACCCATGTTCATGGTCATCAAGAACTCCGCGTTGCTTTTGGTCTTGCCCAAGCGGCTCTTGAGAAGCTCCATGGCTTCAACCACGTTCATGTCGCTCACCACTTTGCGTAGGCGCACAATCAACTCGTGCTCCTTCGGGTCAAGCAACAATTCTTCGCGACGCGTGCCGCTGGCGCCAACATCAATCGCTGGATAAATGCGCTTCTCAACCAACTTGCGATCCAAGTGAAGTTCGGCGTTGCCGGTTCCCTTGAACTCTTCAAAGATGACTTCGTCAGCGCGACTGCCTGTGTCCACAAGCGCCGTCGCAAGAATGGTGAGCGAACCACCGTGCTCAATGTTGCGGGCGGAGCCAAAGAATTTCTTAGGCTTGATCAACGCGGCGTTGTCCACGCCGCCGGAGCCGATTTTTCCAGAGCCGGACATGCCGTTGTTGTAACCACGCGCGAGCCGCGTGATGCTGTCAAGCAAAATCACAACGTGCTGACCAAACTCAACCATGCGACGCGCCTTCTCCATCACCATTTCAGCGACTTGAATGTGGCGCGAAACCTCTTCGTCAAATGTGCTGGCGATCACTTCAACGCGCGGCGGAGTGTTGCGGCGGAAATCCGTGACTTCCTCGGGGCGCTCGTCAATCAACAACACGATCACGTGAACGTCTGGGTGGTTCACGCAAATAGCGTTTGTGATTTGTTGCAGAATCACGGTCTTGCCAGTGCGCGGCGGCGCAACAATTAAACCTCGTTGGCCAAAGCCAAGCGGCGTGACCATGTCAATAATTCGCGTCTCTAGTTTGGTGGGCTGCCCCACCATTTCCAAGTGAATTCGCTTGTCTGGATGCAGCGGCGTGAGGGCCTCGAAAGTAGGCAAATCCCGCAGCGCCGTGAGTGGTTTTCCATTCACGAGATCTATGTGCAGCATGGTGAAAAACACTTCGGTGTCTTTCGGCGCGCGCACCAAACCAGTCAACACTTGGCCCTTGCGCAAACCCAGCTTGCGAATGTGCAGCGCGCTGACATAAATATCGTCGGGGCTGTCCATGTAGCTGTACTCAGCACTACGCAAGAAACCAAAGCCTTCGTTCATAATTTCAAGCGTGCCAGTGGCGGTCATCAGACCATGCTTGTTGGCGCGGGTCTTGAGAATTTCAAACGCCAACTTCTGCTTGTGCATGCCGGCTTGTTCTTCAAGACCTTCGGCGCGCGCAAGTTTGATCATTTCTTCGGCGCCAAGTCTGTGCATGCCGGCCACATCAAGGTCTTCACGCTTGACGGCTTTCTTGCCGGTCAGTTCGGTTTCCAAAGCCTGAATTTCTTGATTGAGCAAATCATCCGTCGGCAAACTGCCTGGCGCCAAGATCATGACAGGCATGTGCGGTTGACCACCGTGACCACCGTGTCCGCCATGACCTCCTCCGCCGCCGCCCTTTCGTCGTCGTCGACGCTTGCCTTGATGATCTCGTTGTTGATGCTGTTGTTGAGGCTGTGATTGTGGAGGCTGTGTAATGGCGGTCTATCCATATCTTGCGCAATGGCTATTGCCATGAATCGCAGTTGTGAACGGGAACTTTAAACCAAGCAGCGGACGCCCGCCGAATGTTTAGAGCTTTGATTCAGTTGAGGTCGCCGGCGGGAGATCCCGCAGAACCTGTAGTACCTGTCTCTGCAACGAAGCTGAATCACCTTCGTTACGTAGTACATCATGCGCTGCGGAACGCTTTCGGTCAAGCGGCCACTGGGCGGATTCTCGGCGCTGCAAATCATGCGCGCTCCAACCGCGGGTGCGCTGAACACGTTCAAGACGGGTTGCTAATGGAGTGTCAATGAACCAAATGCGATCGCACTTGGGCCCAAGACCGGCTTCAAGTAGAAGCGGCGCGTCAATAATCAACGCAGGCGTTTCGGATGGAGCCGCGGCAAATATCTTGTGACGCAGTGCTTCCACTCGTGGGTGAATCAGTTGCTCAAGACGGTGGCGATCTTCTGTTGAAGCGAATACCAAGTGCGCAACAGCTTTGCGATTGATGTCTCCGTGCGCGTCAAGAATTGTTGGTCCCCACCAGCGCACAAGTTCCTCTTTGATGGCTGGCTCGCGCAGGGTTTTGCGCACCAGAGAATCCGAGTCGCATACAACGCAACCAACCTCGGCAAGCATGCGGGCCACTTCACTTTTACCGCTACCGATACCTCCAACAAGTCCAATGACCGGAAGTCGGGGCGTGGTCGACATGATGCAAGGATAGCGGCGGGCGCAGGAATAACGCACACTTTGCAAGAAAGTGAAACGCTTTGCAGAAAGGGTGGCACCAGTCGCTCAGACAACGCACCCCACGCAAGCAGGGCTTGCGCGGGTGCTAAACTCGCTTGTGGTGCCACCCTTTCTGCGACGCGGGAATTGGCAATGTTTGCGAGGTTGCTAAAGTTGCTTTTTGTTTATCAATCATCTTTACAAAATATGAGGACACACATGAGACAAATCCATCGCGCGCGTTTGGTTGCTTCAATTCTTTTTACTGCTATGTTTGGCGTGGTGATTACAGTTGGTTGTGATTCGCAACCGGCTTGGGTGAAACAAAAACTTGAATCACAAACCGATCCGAAATCGCTTGGTGGTGGCAAGTGGGTGTTGGTCAGCATGAATAGCAAAGGGGCAATTCGGGGCGCAAATCTTAGTCTTGAGTTTGGCGCCAACAATGCAGTCTCTGGCTTTAGCGGCGTGAATCGATTTTCTGGAACATGCTCAACGGCAACTGGGCAATTGAAATTTGGTCCGCTTGTGTCCACTAAAATGGGCGGCTCGCCGGAACTTATGAAGACCGAGCAGGCATATTTTGCGGCGCTGGCAAGTGTGCGAAACTTTTCCCTAGAAGGCGGCTTGTTGCGATTAAAGAATGACAGCGGCACAACTGTTGTGGAATTTTCGCACTAAAGATGAATGGCGCGTGGGGCTAAATGAGTTCGTAAAAAAAGATGTTGCCACAGCAGGAGTGTGTTGTCTGAGCTCCCGTGGCAACATATTTTATGAAGCGCGGATATTCACGCAGTTGTGCAATTTAGAATCAAACACGAACCGTGCGCGTCCAAGTGGTTCCTGTTGCGCCATCTTTAATTTGCACGCCTAGAGACACAAGTTCATCGCGGGCGCGGTCGCTTGCGGCAAAATCTTTGTTGCGGCGCGCGGCGGCACGGGCCTCTATCAGTGCGTTCACTTTGGCTTCAAAGTCAGCGTCTCCACTATTGGCGACTTGAGCGTTGCGCTCTAGCACGCCAAGCACGGAATTCATTTTGTGAAGCGCTGCAAGTTCGCGATGCGCGCAGGCGGAGTTGTCTTCTACGGCGACTGCTTCGTTTAGCGCGGCAATTGCCCGCGCCATGTTTAAGTCTTCACATAAGGCTTGCGTGAATCGCGGCAGAGCAATTTCGAGCGGGCCAGTGGGCGCGTTGTGATTTGCGTTTGTGTTTTCGGAAATTGCGCTCGCATTCTTTTCGGGTGCCGTGATTGATTGCGACGCGGCAGGTGGTGAATTTGATTTGGAATTTAATGTTCCACTCGCAGCCGCAACTTTCGCCTGCAACACCTCGGCGGCGCGACTCCATCGATCAATCATGCGCTGACAATCCGCCAACCCCTGCATGGTGAAGTTGGCGTTGGTGCGATAATGAGTGCGCGTAATTTCCAGGCGTAACGCGGCGGGCGTAACGCCCTTGGCGAACAAATCACGCGCGGTGAAAAAATTGCCTTTGCTCTTGGACATCTTCTCGCCCTCAACGATGAGGTGGCGCGTGTGAAACCAAAGGCGTGCGAAACTTGGCTTGTTGTGCGCGCAGCGGCTCTGCGCAATCTCACATTCGTGATGCGGAAAAATATTGTCCTCGCCGCCAGAGTGAATATCAATTTCCGCGCCCAACAACCCCGCGGCCATGGCGGAGCATTCCAAATGCCAACCTGGATAACCCGCCCCGTAAGGCGAATCCCATTTCAACACATGGTGCGGGTCTGGCTTCCACAGCATGAAGTCGCCTGGATTTTTCTTGGCGGCCTGATGCTGCGCGCTGATGCGACCACCTTCACCCTCGCGCAAATTCTCCAACGTGTTTCCGGAAAGTTTGCCGTAGTCAGCGAAACTTTTCACATTGAAATACACAGCGCCGTCACTCGCAACATATGCGTGCCCGCGTTCAATAAGTTGCTTGATCATGTCAAGCATTTGTGAAATCCACTTGGTTGGCCGCGGCATAAGCGAGGGATCGCCTTGCGCCTCAATGGCAACTTTCAGACCAAGCAAGCGCGCGTCTTCTAGAAATCGGTTGGCATAAAAGTCGGCGATCGCCATTGGATCATTGGCATCAATCGCAACATCAACGTGAATTTTTCCAGATTTTTTGGCTTCCAAAAGACGGCGCCCCGCCACTGCCATCTTGTCCTCGCCGGCGCCGTCGGCGTTGGTGTCGTCGGTCATGTGACCAACATCGGTGATGTTCATCACGTGGCGAACAGGCGTGCCAGTGAGTTCTATCGTGCGACGCAAAATATCGGCGTTTAGAAATGAGCGAAAGTTGCCAATATGCGCGTCGTCGTACACGGTTGGCCCACATGTATAAAAAGTGACGGGACCAGCCGCGCCCGCGATGGGCTTGAGTTCCGCAAGCTCACCAGTGAGCGTGTTGTGAATGTGTACGGCGGGCATGTTGCGATTATAAGTGCAAGAGCGAGTGACGGTGTTTCAACCACTGTGAATTCATGTTGTGATGTGCGTGACAAAGTGCGGGTCACGAGTGTGGGAGTTTTCGGAGATTCAATTTACATCCACAATGCTTTAACAAGGCCACACACAATAGCCCAAGAAAACATCCAAATTATGCCGCAGCGATGCGCGTGATGGGCGTTGAAATTTGAATTCCTTCCAAGCGTAACTTTTCAAGCAGCGCACTGTAAATCTCAGGGCCAGCGACGCCGGCATCAACAATTTGCACCCAAGGCTTAATCGCAATCTCTATGGCCACGTCTTTCAAGTTGGCAATTCCAACAACAGGCGCTGGATCTTTTAACACGTGCGGATTGCTTGCAAGAAGATTGTGAACAACTTCAGTGGCTCGAGCAATATTGGTTCCGTACACCAAGGACACGCTGAGTGAAAGTTGCCGAAGCGTGCCGTAATTGTGCATAATTTCGCCGACAATTTTTCGATTTGGAACAATCACAATCGAGTGATCAGCGTGGCTCAGTTTTGTGGAGAACAGAGTGATCGACTCCACGCGCCCCTCCACTCCCTGCATGGAAACATATTCGCCAACGCGAAACGGCCGCGTGAAAATAATCGTTAGCCCCGCGACCAAGTTTCCAAGAACTCCCTGCATGGCCAGTGCAATGCCTGCGCCCGCAACACCAAGACCGGCGATAAGTGGTAGCAGTTGAACGCCTAGGTTTTGCAACGCCATCAGGACAAAGATCAGCAGAACAGCAACCCGAACAATGCGCGCCAACAATGCCTGCAAAGTGACGTCAAACTTCAACGGACGTGCAGCGCGCAAAAACGCCTTGCCGATCCACCGCGCCACAAGAAACCCAACAATCATGATCACTGTGGCGGAGATCACCCTTGGACCAAACTCCATAAGAAGGTCAATGCCGTTGTTCTTAATGCGCTGCAGTGTTTCGATTTGTTCGTTCATGATGGTGGTTGCTTGTGTTGAAATATGAGTTCATTATTTAGATTGAACAATTGTATACAGCACGTTTCGCCATGCTTTGCAAGACTGCTCAGATGAATACTTTGATTGATAAGCAAGCTTGGCGCGCCCCCCCATGTCCATCGCTTCCGCTTGATGTGATGATAAATATTGAATCTCACGAGCTAGCGATTCGCCATCACCAGCTTCACTTTGATATCCACATTTATTTTCATTCAAAATTGTCACACATTCGCTTTGTGCGGGACCAACCCATAATGCCGGTCTTCCCGATGCCAAAACGCTGAAAAATTTGCTGGGCACGATCAAACCCTCCCAACCTGGCAATAGCGTGACAAGCTGTGCGTCTCCCAAATCAAGAACATCCGCCAATTTTTCACGGGGTTGAGCTCCATCCAAATACACATTTCGTGCCCCGCATTTGCGGATTTGATCTTCAAGATATTTCTTTGCCTTGCCCCCGCCAATAAAGAGCCAGCGAATAGCGTCATTGTCTTTCAATATTTCAACAGCACCAGCCAGTGCCTCCATATCGTGACCCAAACCAAAGTTGCCAAGATAAAGAATAGTAAAACGATCACCTATACCCCACTCTTTTCGCAAGGGATTATCCCCGCGCGGGCGATCGAGGAATTTTTCGGCACCGCTCCAAACACAAATAACACTTACGCGATCTGGCGATGCGCCTTTATCAATCACTTTTTGCCTCATGCAATTACCAAGCACTACTACGTGGTCGCTTTGCCTAAGACACAAACGCTCCACCCAGCATAAAAATTTCCATAACAACCCACTCCGCTTCATAATGCCCGCAGCGACTGCCACTTCTGGATAAAGATCCATAGTCCAATACACCACGCGGGTTCCTTTAAACCATTTCAATAGAACCCCGACCAAAACAATAAATGGGGGCGTAGTGAGGCAAATCACAACATCATGCCTGGGCAAAATAAAACATTGCCACAAAGCTGCAATATAAAAAAGTGCAAAATCAAAAACGCGTGCCATAATTCCACGTTTGCCAAATAATTGCAACCCCACCCTATAAATTGCGATTCCTTCCCTATCTTCTCTCTTTGGCAATACCGCCCCTCGAGCGCCATACATAGCTCGGCTCGCAACTACAGTCACATCGTCGTCGTGCGCCCGTAAATATCGTGCCAAATCATCAGCATGCTGCGCAGTGGCAACACCGTCAGGCCAAAATGCTTGATTTAAAATCAATACGCGAATTCTTCGCGGCGGTTGGTTCATTGAGAAAGCCTAACAAGCTGCGTTCCTGATTGTGTTATTAATTTTTATGCGATGATCGATACCACTCGATCGTGCGCTTTAATCCATCTTCAAATCCAACTTGGGCTCGCCAACCGAGCAAACCTGCGGCTCGTTCTACGTCTAAACAGCGCCTAGGTTGGCCATCTGGCTTAGAAGCATTCCAGCGAATTTCGCCGGTAAATCCGCTTAATTTTGCGACAAGCGTAACCAAGTTCTTTATAGTTATTTCCGTGCCCGTGCCCAAATTGATCGGCTCAGGTATATCAAGTACTTCAGCGGCGCGGATCAAACCCTCGGCGGCGTCGTCCACATACAAAAACTCGCGGCTTGCGGAACCCGTGCCCCAGCATTCAATGTGGTCGGCCTTTGTATTCACGGCCTCAACGCATTTGCGAACCAACGCTGGAATGACATGCGAAGTATCCAAATTAAAGTTGTCGCCCGGCCCGTATAAATTTACGGGCAGCACATAGGTGGACTTCAAACCATATTGTCGCTGATATGCGTCCAGCATCACCATTGCTGCTTTCTTCGCAATGCCGTACGGCGCGTTGGTTTCTTCGGGATAACCGTTCCAAAGTTCGCTTTCTTGAAAAGGCACCGGCGTGAACTTGGGGTACGCACAAATTGTCCCAACCTGAACAAACTTGGCTAGGTTGCGTTGACGCGCGTGCTCAATCAAATGCAGCGCCATAGCCATGTTTGCAAAAAAGTAACGGCCAGGATTTTTCATGTTTGCGCCAATGCCGCCAACTTCGGCTGCTAAGTGAAACACAACGTCAGGCTTCATGGTGTCGTACATGTGAACCACGGCAGCCTCGGTTGTGAAATCAAAATCTTTTTGCCTTGGAATTAGAATTTCACCGGCGCCGCGTGCCTTGAGTTTGGCAACAACGACTTGACCCAAAAAACCTGCGCCGCCCGTGACCACAATGCGTTTGCCGC
>CAIKXA010000042.1 GCA_903831295.1 uncultured bacterium
GGTCACGGTGATGGAACCGGACATCATGAAGAACCACTGCCGATAGGGCGAAGCATGCCACGGCCCGGACCAGTTGGCGGCGAAGCGCACCACGGCAAATCCCATGGCGGGTATGAAATCGGTTGCTTCAAGCGGCGTGGTGGGCGGCGCGAAGTCGCGCGTGGCAAGCGGCAGGGTGCAGTCCTGAAAATGCGAAAGGCCGGCGGCGTCGACAAAGAGACGGATGTATTTCAGCGGGATGATCATTGTGGGATGCGGCAACTTTCATGAAGGCTTGATTGAGCGCAGTGACTTAGTAGTGGTAGTGGATGGATTTCAGTGACGATGGCGCTACGAAATGGGAAAGAATATTTGGAGACAGATTGGATCAGTGTAAACTGAGATTGCAAAGTTCTTGGAGCAAGTTTCAGGAATGATTTTAGAATCTTTATGATGACTGTTCATGAATGAGCTTTCGACAAAATTACGATTCACACTGAAATTAAGTGCGATTTTGGGTGCCATTCCTGCGCTTTGGTTTTCATTCATGATGTTCGGATTCGCTCAAGACGGGATAGATGTGCCGTGGTGGACTCCGGTTCTCTTTTCTATTTTATTCTTGACCATCACTTCCTTGCCGCTTGTTGTTCTTCCATTATGGGCAAGAAAGTCGGTGGATTGTTCGCCGCCCAAAATTACGCTTGTCATTGTTCATGCATTGCTGACATTTCTAACCGGACCATGGGCGCCGATTCTTTCAATTGTTGAGATTTACTTCGTGGTAAAGTTGCGTAATGCGCAGAAATAAAGGGGATATCACAATCTGTGATACCATTTTTTTTGTTGAAATTTTTAGAAGGCGGCCTGGTTTTTACTGAATACGGGGTGTTGCAAGCGGGCGCTTGCTAGTCATTTGTTTGAATAATCTTTGGAAAAAAGGCCGTGATTTTCTAGCGCACGGTTTTGCGCGTCATGATGCGCCGCAACATGGGCCAGGGCAACACAGATGAGATAGCCGCGAACGATGGCGAACAAGGCGCGGAAAGTCGCCGCGGTGGTGATGCGCTTACTGCTGTTGCGAGCGGTGACGAGCGGCGTGTCGAGATGGTGCACGGCGCTGTTCGCGCCGCGCACACCAGCGTGTTTGGCTTTGCGCTTCGTGGCATTGACGCGGTGCCTTGCGAAATAGAAGTGGATGTCAGCGGTCAAGGTTTGCCGCGCACCACGCTGACTGGTTTGCCGGACGCGTCGGTGCGTGAGGCCGTGGAGCGCGTGCAAACTGCGGTGGCCAACACGGGTTTCGCGTGGCCGGGCGGGCGCGTGGCTATAAATTTGGCACCCGCGGATTTGCGCAAGGAAGGTCCCGCCTTTGATGTGCCAATGGCGTTGTCGGTGTTAATTGCGTCGGGTGCGTTGAAGCGTAAGAAGGGTGCGCGTGGTTTTGCACTTGGCGGCGCGAGTGGTGGTGGAAGTGGTGGAAGTGGTGGAAGTGCCGTGGCAAATACTTCAGCTCATTCAAGCGGATTTGGTCGCTTATTGGCGGCTGGCGAGTTGGCGCTTGATGGGCGCATTCGCCCCATTCGCGGAGCAATTTGTATGGCCATCTTGGCCAAGGAACTTGGCTTTGACGCGATCTTACTGCCCACGGAAAATGCGGCGGAGGCGTCCGCGGTGCAGGGCATTCGCATTCTTGCGGCGTCATCGCTGGCGCACGCGGTGGCGATTTTGTCGGGCGCGCAAGACGCGCCGGCGTTGCAGGAAAAAATTTCCGTGGCGCGTGACATTCCTGCGATTGATTTCAGCCGCGTGCGCGGTCAAGAGGCCGCCAAGCGAGCGCTGTGTGTTGCGGCGGCGGGCGGTCACAACGTGTTGTTGATTGGTCCGGCAGGCAGCGGAAAAACTCTCATGGCGCGCGCGCTTCCTGGCATTTTGCCGCCGCTTGATTTGGCCAGCAGCATGGAGGTGACGCGCATTCATTCATGCGCCGGCGTGCTGCCGCCGGGTGAGGGTCTTATGCGCGCGCGGCCCGTGCGATGTCCGCATCACACGGCCAGCACGGCGGCCATGGTTGGTGGCGGCAGTAATCCGCGGCCTGGTGAAGTGAGTTTGGCGCACGAAGGCGTTTTATTTTTGGATGAGGTTGCGGAGTTTCCTCGAAGCGTGCTTGAGGCGCTTCGCGAGCCGCTTGAAGATGGTTTTGTCACGGTCAGTCGCGCGCGTGGAACCGCGAGATTTCCAGCGCGCGCGTTGTTGATTGCCGCCATGAATCCAACCGCCCGCGGCGACATGGGGCAGGGTTCGCGCCGCGCCGTGGAGCAATATTTGTCGCGCCTCAGTGGTCCGGTGATTGACCGCATTGATTTACATGTTGAAGTTCGCGCCGTTTCTTTCGCGGCGTTGTCTGGTACGCGCGCGGCAACTAGTACCGCCGAGTTGCGCGAGAAAGTTCTTGTTGCGCGCGCTCGCGCCGTGCATCGCCAAGGTGAAACGCCCAACGCGCGGTTGGTTGGCGGGGCGCTTGATCGCGTTGCAGTGCTTGATGATGAAAGCCGATCCATTGTGCAACAGGCCATGACCGAACTTGGTTTAAGCGCGCGTGCGTACGACAAAATTCGCCGAGTGGCGCGCACAATTGCGGATCTGGATGGCGCTGAAAATATTCGCGCGCAGGACATTGCGGAGGCGGTTCAATATCGAATACTGGATCGCTTCCGTCCCAATTCGGAGCCGCTGATGGCTGGAATGGGGATTTAATCCAGGCTTGGCAAGAAACTGCGCGAGCATTTTCCGTGAAGCGACGGCTGATGCTTTCGTCCTTGCAATTTCAATCCACCCCTGGCGCGAAACCGCGGCGCATGGTGTTCTCGCAAATGGCGCGCGGCTCGGTGAATTGCAACAAGTAGTCGGCGCCGCCGGCTTTGCTGCCTACGCCGCTCATGCCAAAGCCGCCGAACGGTTGCCGTCCAACAAGTGCGCCAGTAATTCCACGGTTGATATAAAGATTGCCCACGCGGTAGTCGCGCTTGGCTTTCTCAAGATTGCTTGGCTTGCGCGAATACACGCCGCCGGTGAGTTTGTACGCCGTGGCGTTGGCAATCTTCAAAGCCTCATCAAAATCGCCGGCGCGAATGACGGCAAGCACGGGTCCAAATATTTCTTCGTTGGCCAAGCGGTGCTCGGGGCGAATTCCACTGAAAATAGTGGGGGAAACAAATGGTTTTCCAACGCGCTCCTCTAGCCCAGCGGGCACGGGCAACTGCAACTCAAGTTTGCCTTCGCTCTTGCCAATCTCAATGTAGTGGCGAATTTTATTCGCGGCCTCTTGATCAATCACGGGTCCAACATCTGTGCCCGGCAACATGGGATCGCCCACGGTTAAGCAACGCGTGGCCTCAACAAGCCGGTGCAAGAAGGCGTCATGCGCGCTGTCCACCACAATCACGCGGCTGCACGCGGAACATTTTTGTCCACTAAAACCAAACGCGCTTTGGCGCACTCCAAGCACAGCCTCATCAAGATCGGCGCTGGCGTCAACAATGATTGCGTTCTTGCCGCCCATTTCACACACAACTTTTTTCACGGCTTCCTGCTGTGGCGTAACCACGCCGCACGCTTGAATAATGTCAAGGCCAACGCCTTTGCTGCCGGTGAACGCAATCAACGCCACGCGCGGATCGCGCACCAACGCCGCGCCAACTTCTTCGCCAAGGCCGGGCAAGAACGCCAGGCACTCGCGCGGAACTCCGGCGCTCCACAAAATGTCGCACATGATTTTTGCAATGCCCACAGTTTGTTCCGCGGGTTTCACAGCCACGGTGTTGCCAGTTACCAGCGCGGCAACGGTCATGCCACAGCAAATAGCCAGCGGAAAATTCCACGGACTAATCACGGCGCACACGCCGCGCGGTTGATAGGTGATTTCATCTAATTCGCCCACGAATTTGCCAAGTCGGGCGCGGTCAAACAATCCAGCAGCTTGTCGGGCGTAGTACTCGCAGAAATCAATCGCCTCGCAAATGTCGCCGTCGGCTTCGCGCCAGGTTTTGCCTGCCTCGCGAATAATCACGCCGCATAATTCGTCGCGGCGAGCGCGCATTGCGGCCGCGGCCTTCACCAAAGTGTCGGCACGCTGGGTGAATGGCCTATCGCGCCACGCGGGATACGCCGCCGCAAGCAAGCCAACAGCGTCGCGCGCAATTTGCGCGGAGACATTTTTAATTCCAACAGGCACGCTGGCTTTGCTGATGGCCGCCGCGAATTGTTCGCGCGCGCTGGACATGGAAAAGTTTCGGTACGGTTCGGTGAAGAACGCGCGACCATTGCCAACATCTGGATGCGAGTGCGAAAGTTTGTGCTTGTCCGCGGACTGCGCAAGACGTTCTTGCTCTGTTTTAATGTGCGCCGCGGAAATCTTTTCGTGCGGCGAAGCCAACAGCACTGACACATCGGCGTTGTCCATGAATCCAGCCTTGAGCCAACTTTCATTGCTGGTGTTCTCCAAAAGCCGACGTACCAAATACGCCATGCCTGGAATCATTTCGCCCACTGGAACATATTCACGGATGCGCAAACCCATGTCGGAAACCGCAAATTTCAAAGCGTCCGCCATGCCGTGCAACATTTGCAACTCAATGGCGGCGGGGGGCAAACCCAATTGCTCCGCCGTTGCCAAAGTTGCCGCAATACTGCGCGCATTGTGGCTACCCAGCGCCAACTTGGTGCCGCCATCGCCCACATTACGCGGGCAATGCTGCAAGAAAATTTTCTGCATGCGCTCAAAGCACGCGTCGGTTTCAACTTTGGTGCCCCACACCGGGCACGGCCAGCCTTGCTGTTCCGCGTGAATTGTTTCGTAATCCCAGTACGCGCCTTTGACCAAGCGCACAGTCACAACGCGTCCACTTTTCTGCGCCCACGTTGCAATGCGGCGCGCGTCATCATCACCACTGCGCAAATACGATTGCATGGCAAGGCCCGCCTCAAATGGAATCGCCTCGCAACAACGCATGAACAATTCAAGCGTGAGATCCTTCAGCGCGAATTGTTCCATGTCAAAGTTCACCAACACTTTGTTGGCAACGGCCGCCTCCAGAATTGGGCGCAGCGCTTTCATTAAACCTTGCAGGCAACTTTCCGTATCAATGGGATCAGTGCGGGCGTACAGCGACGAAATTTTTATGCTGACATTGGTTCGCGCGATGGGACCCAAGTGATCGCGCTCCAGTTGATCGTTGCCTGGCCACGCCGAAACGGCCTGCGGCAAGTTGCGTATTAAATCAAGGTATTTCGCCTGATATGCGGCGGCTTCCTCATCGCTGACGCACGATTCACCAAGCAAGTCCACGCTGAACGCCACGCCGTCTTGCCACATTTTTTTCAATTGCGGCAACGCGCTCTGCGCGTCGGTGCCCGCGATGAACTTGCTGGCCATGCCCGTAATTTGATTGCTCATGGTCTTGGTCATCAAGCCCTTTGCAAGTCCGCCAGCTTTTAAACCAAGGTCAAGTCCAGGCGGCAACTTCACGCCAGGTTGTGTGAGATAGTCCGTGAGATGTTCGTGCACCTGATCCGCGGTGCGCAACATTGGAAACGCGTCAACAAAGCGGAACAGTTGAATCTTGAACGCCTCGTCCTTCATGGACCAATCCATGAGTTTGTCCGACCAAAATTGCGCGCTGAGCATGCCCGACTTGTTGCCGCGCGCGCGCGCCAAAATGTCGGCGCCCTTGGCTTGGATCAACGCCTCAAGAATTGGATCGGCGCTGGCCGCAACATGAAATGCGGGTGCAACTTTTGGACGACGCTTGGAAAATAATCCCATAGAAAATCATTCTAGATGCATCCGCCCATGGATTCCTGCCTATCAAGTGGCGGATTGTGTGAATTTCAAAATAGCCATGATTTACCTGTTTATGAAGGTTTTTGCCATTGCAATGTGTTCATGTTCATTGCACACGCATATTTGCAATTGCTTGAAGGGGTTGCCACGCTGGCGCCAAAATATTTCGTGGCTTTGTGTCCGGCTTTGCGCCCAACTTTGTACCCAACTTTGTAATCAGTGCACCGCGGCAATAGCGCGCTCGTACACCGCGTCCACCTTGGCGGCGGCGCCATCCCAAGTAATACCACGCACTTCAAAGAAGCCACTGTCGCGCAAAGTTCGCTGCAGCGGCGGATGGCGCAACACGGCAACAATCTTGTTGGCCATATCGTCGATGTCCCAGAAATTACACTTCAAGGCGTTGGTGAGAATTTCACTCACGCCACTGGTGCGGCTGATCAACACGGGCACGCGGTGGCCAAGCGCTTCAAGCGGCGCAATGCCAAAGGGCTCGCTCACGCTTGGCATGACATACAGATCCGCCATGGCGAAAACTTTTGGAATGTCTTTGCCGCGCAGGAAGCCGGTGAACAAAACTTTGTTTCCAATTCCCATGGACGCCGCCATTTCAATCATTCGTTGCGCTTGATCGCCGTTGCCGGCCACCACAAACTTCACGCCATCCATGACATCCAACACGCGCTTGGCCGCGCTGATGAAATACTCCGGACCCTTTTGCATGGTAATTCGCCCAAAATACAGCACAATTTTATCACTGCGCTTGATGGGCTCCGCGCCAACGCCGCTTGGATCAAGGTCCACGCCGTTGTACACAACATCCACTTTGTTGGGATTCACGCCGTAGCGGTTCACAACCAAGTTGCGCGTGAGCATGCTCACGGTGATCACACGCACCGCGCCGTGCATGCCGCGACGCTCAATGTTGTACAGCGGTTGGTTCACATGTTCGCCAGAGCGGTCAAACTCCGTGCTATGCACATGCACAACAAGCGGCTTTCCAGTGGCGCGCGCAATGGCAAGCCCCGCGGGATAGGTGAGCCAATCATGCGCGTGGATCACATCAAAGGCAATGCCACGCGTGGCCTGCAAACAGAAGCGCGCGTATTGCTCGCTCTCTTGAATTAAATTTCCGCCGTAGTCCGCGCTGCTTGCGCCGCGCGCCTGGATTTCCTGATTCTCGCTGACGCCTGATTCTGGAAGCGCGTCCATCATGGCCAGTTCGTGCGTGAGCCAAGTGCGGGTTTGCTCACTCATCCATGTTGGCAAGTTCAATGTTTTACGCAGCGCCGCTGAGCCCAGCAATGTTCGCGCCGTCAAATTGGCCTGGCTAGAAACGTACGGAGCGCTCACGCTCATGGGCAGGGAAATTGCATTCAAGCCAGCGCTATTTGCGGCCGCGGCAACATCGGCGGGACGCACTGTTTGCTGCATGACTTTGCTGATGAACTCAGTCGCTTGATGCACAATGTCGCGCTCAATCCGCTCTCTTTGCACAACTTCTGGCGGCGGCAGAGACGGATGCGGCAAGTCTGTTCCGGGCGAAAGCATTTGCACATGGCTGGCAAATTGTCCATCAATATGTTTTGGCAACACAAAGGTCACATCGTCGCCGCGTCGGTCAAGCGCCTTGGTTAATCCATAGCACGCAGTACCTAGGCCGCCCGTGATGAACGGTGGAAATTCCCAGCCAAGCATAAGCACGCGTCGCCCCATGAATCAGTCTTTCTCTTCACCCGACATATCGCCAAGATTTCTAAACGCAGCCTCATACGCCAGCAGCCATGTGGCCACAATAGATGCGTCGGCATTGAGGGACTCATTTTGCAATGGAACTTTGTTGATGAAAACATATTCGCGCTGCTCGCTGCGGAAATGTTTTGGCGCTTCAACTTCAAAGTCGGAGCCAAGTTCAACCAACTCTTCTTCAATCAACTCCTCGAGTGGATCGCCAAAGTGCATCAAGTCAGTCTCAATGCTTTCGCTGAGCCAACGGTCGGGTGTGCTCAGGCTGACGGTCCAATGGCCATCGTGCGATTGCACCAAATACCAAGCGTCTTCCTTCACATCACGGGCGCGGCAACGCAGCAAATCGCCTTGCACCTCGACGGAGGTGAAGACATTTCTATCGCGCGCAATTTCCGCGACACTTTCCAAGAATTCCTGAACATTTTTCATGATGCCTCAAATCCTTTCATACACTGATGGGCGAAAGATTGTAACCAAAGTCCACCTGAACACACTCTTTACACTTTGTGCGCCTAAGTGCGCAGTCACCACTCTCCGTCTTCAAGTTTCGTCACCAAGTGAAAGCATTGCAATGAACGCCAATCAAGGGACAACAGAAAAAGTATGGACCACGCGCGAGTTGTTGGCGTGGATGACGCCATTTTTAACCGGCAAGAAAATAGATTCGCCGCGCGTGTGCGCTGAAATGTTGTTGGGGCACGTGTTGGGTTGCGATCGAACCCGCTTATACATGGAGTCCGACCGAGTGGTGGATGCCACGCAACTTGCGCGCTTGCGCGACTTGGTTCGACGCGCCTCCGAACATGAGCCCGTGCAATATTTGGTTGGCGAAACTTGGTTTTACGCCAAGCCATATTTTGTGGATGGCAGCACTCTGATTCCGCGGCCAAGCACCGAGCGTGTCACTGAACTCGCCGTGGCGTGGGCGCGGGGTACGGGGCAAACTTCTTTGCGCATGTTGGATCTGTGCACGGGTTCCGGATGCGTGGCGGTGAGCGTGGTCAGCGCGTTGGTCACGCCCAAGCGCAACAACTATGAGCCGCCAGTTACGGCAATGGAAGTTTCGGCGTTGGCCACGGACTTGGTTGCTGCGGCACTGGCGTTGGCCGCGCGCAACGCGGCGCGCCACAATGTGCAAGCGCGTATCGAGTTTCTCGCAAGCGACTTGTTTGAATCAATTCCCGTCGTACAGCAGGGCACATTTGATCTCATCACGGCGAATCCGCCCTATATAAGCGACATTGAATGGGCGCAGTGCGCGCCGAATGTGCGTGAACATGAGCCCGCCACGGCGCTGCGCGGAGGTGCGGATGGACTGCGGGTGATAGAGCCACTGTTGCACAATGTTGCGAAGTGGTTGCGTCCTGGCGGAAGATTGTTGCTGGAAATTGCGGCTTCGCAAGCTGACGCGGCGCAGCGGCTCGCGCGCGCAAATCCCCAACTTGTTTTTCACGGCGTGGAAATTGACGGCGACAATTTGCCGCGCGTGTTGGTGGCTGAGCGCGTGGCCAATCTTTAAATTCAATTTATAAACCAGCCGGCGGCGGCGTGACAATGGCTTTGCAAGCCTCGTCAAGAAGTTGCTGCGCCTGAAACGGCTTGAACAAAAAGCAATGCAGGCCTTCTTGGCTGGAGCGCACGATCGAATGATTTGGGTCGTAGCCAAATCCCGTCATTAAGATCACCGGCGTCTCTGTATCAATCGCTTTGGTGGCGCGGAAAATTTCGTACCCATTGCGATCGGGCAGGCGAACATCGCTCAGCACAAGTTCAAAGGGCGCGTTTTTATTTTTGGCTTCTTCCAAAGCGAGCAACGCTGGCTCGCCTTTTTCAAACGAAGTCACAACCGCGCCTTGTTGGCTTAAAATATTGACAATCGCCTCGCGAATTCCGGCCTCGTCGTCCACCACCAACACGCGGCGGCCCGCAAGTTTGGGTTGCTGCGAGCCCGCAACGGAAATCCTGTCCACGCCGAGCACGCCTTTGAATCCCTCGGTTGCATTTTGCAGGCGCTTCTCCAGTGTCGCCACGCAATCTTCCATTTGCCCAAGCGCCAACATGCCGGCGCTGGTGTTGGACATATTTCCCCGCAGCGACTCCAGCGACTCGCGCAAAGTGCGCACAGGAATTGCAATTTCTTCTTGCACGCTTCCAGTGATGCGTTGATTGGTGGTGTATCGCTCCACAATCAACATGTCCAAAATGTTCAGGGCCATCGCGACATAGCGGCCATACAACTCAAGAAGAAATTGGTCCTCTTCCTCAAAGGCGCGCGGGTCGCCACTTTCCAAATTGATGGTTCCCACAACTCGGTCATGCAGCAGCAGTGGCGTGGTCAACGAGCAACGACAGTTGGGCAAACCAGCGCGGTAGCGTGGATCATTTGCGGGATCCTTGCAGAGATAACTTTGACCGGTGCTTGCGACATAGCCGGTGATTCCAGCGCCGTCGATATCGGCGCGCATTTGCTGGCCAATGGGAAGCGGCGCGATGCCGCGATGCAACACCAATTCCAGCACGCGCGTTTTGCGATCAAGCAGGCGCACTTGATAATTGGACGCGGCGAATAGTTCGCGCAACGCTTGCTCCACGCGGCTTTCCAGCAATTTCAAACGCTCCGCAACATTCAGCGGATTCACAATCACCGCGTCCAAATTCAACATCAGGTCGCCGGCGTTGTCCACTTGCTCAATGCGGTCGAACAAGCGCTGCCGCGGAGTGATATTCAGCAGCGTGGCCACAACGTGATCGCCTTGGCCAGCAACCGCCAATTTGGAAATGGCAACTTCAAAAGTTTTTGTGCCGCTGCGAAAGCGCCGCAAGTGATTGGCGCGATCACTCTTTGCCTCGCGTAAAATATCGCGGCATGTGTCGGCAAATCTGCGCATCACTTCGGGCGTCTGCGCCGCAAGCCGGCCGCTCATCCAAACAATTTCGCCCGCCGTGTCGACCACGCCCACGCCATCCACCAAACCTTCAAGCAAGGTGGCGGCATCAAAGGTTCCAGATTCGCGGGTCTTCGCGGTCATGATTCAAGTCTAGGTTGCGTTGGTGGAAACACCAACTTTCACAAAGGGGTTTACACTATCTATTCAATCGGTTTCATCATGATTGTCGCTCAAGATTTAATTAAGAAATTTGCAAAGCGCACCGCCGTAAATGGCGTCAGCTTTCATGTGCCCGCCGGGTCGATTTGCGGATTTCTGGGTCCAAATGGCGCTGGCAAGAGCACTTCAATGCGAATGATCGCGGGCGCGTTGGCGCCGGATCAAGGACGCATTTTAATTGATGGAGCCGATGTTTGGTCGCGTTCGCGCGACGCTCGAGCGCAGGTGGGTTGGTTGCCTGAGCAGGCGCCGTTGCAACTGGACGCTTGCGTTGATGAATTTATTCAATGGGCGGCGCGCATGAAGGGCGTTGAGAAAAATTCCGCCGCGCAGTTGGCGCATGACGCTATGCGTTTGTGCTCGTTGCTTGATGTGCGCCGTCGATTGTGCGGCGAGTTAAGCCGCGGATTTCGCCAGCGCGTTGGTTTGGCGGCGGCACTTTCTTCACGCCCCAAGGTTTTACTTTTAGATGAGCCAACCGCTGGACTTGATCCCGCGCAGGTGTTGGCGTTTCGAGAATTACTGCGCTCGCTCAAAGGCGCTGTGACCGTGTTGTTGTCAACGCATGTGCTTGCGGAAGTGGAAGCCACTTGCGATCAACTGATTGTGCTTGATCGCGGCCGCGTGATCGCCATGGGCGCCCCGCAAGAAGTGCGTTTGAAATTGGGCGTGGCCGCCAAGCTGGAAATTGAAGTGAATGATCCAACGCGCGCGGAAGTTGCCATTGAAGAAGCGGGTCTGCGTTTGGAATCGCGCCGCCCAATTGATGGCGCATGGCACGCCATGACCGCAACTGGCGATGTAACTCTTGCGGCACGCAGCAAGTTGTCGCAAAGTTTGGCGCGCGATGGCGTGGCCGTTCGTCGAATGGATGTGGAGTCGGGCGCGCTTGAAGAAGCGTTTCGACGCCTGGCTCAGGAGGCTTCTTGAGCGGATTCGCCCTGAGTTTCAGCAGAGAGTTGCGCTCGCTTGTGGCCACTCCGTTGATATGGGGAGTGGCCGCCGCCGTGGCGATACCTGCAGGTATGGGATTTGCATTTGGCGGATTGGTGAGCGGGGCGGTGGCGGACTTGTCGCGCGCCATTGGAATTTCAATGTGGTGCGTTGGCGCCGCGGCATGCGCTCTTTCGGCGCGCAGCGTGCCGGCCGAACGGCGCGCTGGAACTTGGGACTTCACGCTCGCCTCTCCCATTGATGTGGCCACAATTTTGCACGCAAAGTTTGCCGCGATATCCGTGGCGAGCGTGGTGTTGATTATTCCAATCGTGTTACAGACTTTTTTGTTGTCCTGCGTGGCCAGTCCATCCTGGAGCGTGATCTTGTGCGGCGCGTTTGGACTTTGGATGCTCATCATCGCGGCCGCGGGCGTGGGCATGCTCGCGGGCGTGGTGGTTCGATCAAGCGCCGGTGCGATCATCGCGTCTCTCACCGGCATCGCGGCGTGGATCGCGCTTTGCCGTGGTGGGCAATCGCTTCGTTTGCCCGCGATCGCGTCGGCCGCGTTTGCGTTGGATCCACTGCGTCGTGGCGAGGATTTTACGCGTGGCTCATTTGATCTTGGCAGTGGATTGTCATTGCTCGCAATGGGAATTGGTTGCGCATGGTGCGCCGGCGCGTGGGCAGCTTGCGATCAAGAAACGCCTTCAAAACGTGCTGGATTGCTGCGAATGATCATGTGCGTTGGAGTGTTCGCGGCGATCGCCACCACGGTGGTCGCGCTTCGCGGTTCGGACGCGCCGGTGTTACGAGTGGAAGCCGCGACTCTGTTCAGCGGCTCGTTGCAGCCCGCCACCAAGCAGTTCATTGCAACATGCGCTGCGCCCTTGAACGTGACGCTGTTGTCGAGCGCTGGAAATTCCGACACTGGCGCATTGCGTAACGCGCACGGAATTATGGCCCGGCTTGCGGGTGAAGTTTTGTCCGATGGAACTTCTATTGGGCGCCAAGAATTTGATTCGCTTGCGCTCGCTGACGCCGAGCAAAGCGCGGCGATGTTTGAGATGATCGAAGCCGGCGAGTCTAAAAATGTGAACGCATGGCGTGATGCGATCACCAAAGGCATGACGGCGCTGCGCTCAATTGAAAGTTTTTCCGACGCCGCCGCGCCACAAATTCAAACGCTGCTCAAGGCTCTTGCCAAAGATGACGCCGCGCGTGGCAAACTGGAGATGTTTGCCGCGGCTATGGAAAAGACCGCAACAGATGGAAACGTCGTGCGTGACGCGATATCCCAGATGGCCAGCGCGACACCGGATAAGCCGCTGGGAAATATTGAGGGGGCGGGACGAAAATTGGCGATCGAACTGAAGTGGTGGTCCAGCACTTTGCAAGAAGTCTCTGATATTGCGGCAAAAAGGCTTCAATCTGGAACGCCCGCATTGATCACCAGCGCTCGCCAGACGGAGAGAAATTGCGCCACTCAAGCGGAGCTCGCCAAGGGCGCGCAAGATCGAATCGATCAACTTCCGCCGCTTCGGCTCTCGGAAGTCACATCCGCGATGCGGTATCCGCCCACGCTGATTGTTAGTGGAGCCAATGGCGTGGCCGCAATTCCCGCTTGGCAAATGAGCGCCAGCGTGGACGCCACGGAGCTCGCCCTTGCTGAGGCAATTCGTTGCGTTCAAGGAGCGCCGCGAATTGTTGTCACCATTGTTCATTCACAAACAAAGTCCCCGCTTGAAAGCGTCTCTAGCGGTGGAGATTTGTCATTGATTGTTCAATCGCTTCGTGCGGCTCGGATGGAGGTTCAAGAATGGAATCCATCCAAGGGCGCGCGGCCGCTAACGCAGGCGGGCAAGCGCGTATGGATTGTGATCCCGCCACTGGATCGAAGTGCGCAAGAACCAGACCCCGCAGAGAACGCTCTCTTGGCGGCCACGCGTGGCCTTCTTGCGGAGAATGAAAGTGTGTTGGTGATCGCCACGCCAAATCCTTTCGCCGCCATGGGTATCAGCGATCCGTGGGCGGATCTTTTACTCTTCGCAGGTCTTCGCGCAAAGTCCGGCCAAGTGGTGTTGGATCTTGTCACAAAATCTGAAAATACCAATGAAATACGCAGTTTTGTGGAGTTTGCGGGCTCATCTTCCACGCATCCAGCCACGCTTGCGGCGGCCAATGAAAATATATTGTGGCCCATGCCAATTCCAATTGAGATCAAGACCGCCGACTCATGGAAGGCGACGCCAATGGAATTCATTCCGCCGGCTGCGCAACGATGGATTGAAACTGATCCGCGCGTTGCCAGTCGCACTATGGAAGCGGCTCCGTCAGGAAAAGTCTTCAATGAATCCGTTCCAGTGTTGGTTGCCGCCCAGCGCGACGATGGAGCGCGCGTGTCGCTGTCTGGCGGTCTTTCTTGGTTGCTCACTGTGCATGGCGGTATTCGTGAAGGTGAGCAGGGCGCGCTTCGATATCCCGGAAATCGCGATCTTCTCATTGGCGTGCTGCGATGGCTTTCGGCAAGTGATCCCATCGCAACGGTTTCGGACACCGGCCGCATTCCACAACTCTCGCAATTTACGCGCATCTCTTTGGGATCGGTCGCGCTAGTCGTGATTCCATTTGGTCTGTCGCTCACTGGTGGCATGATTTGGAAATCGAGGCGACGTCAATGAAAAGTATCGCTCGAGCGTTCAAGCCTTGGTTGGTGGTGGTCGTGATGATCTTGGTTGGTTGGCTTGTGCGCATCAATGGAAATAGCGCGAGCGAATCGCAACAATTGGCAGAAATTCCAGTTGACTTGGTCAACACGATTGAAGCCCAAAAAGACGGCAGAACACTGCTGTTTGAGCGTCAGGGGGACGCATGGATGCAAACTCAACCCTATGCGCAACCCGCTGATCCAGCGGCCATACATGCATTGCTTGTGGCCATGGCGCAGGCGCGCGTGATTCAAGCCAGCCCGATTGAGAAACTTCCCACGAGAGCGGGGTTGAATGAATCCGCACCCCGCGTAAAAGTTGTTTGGCCAACCGGCAGCGCAACGCTGCGTGTTGGTAAAAGTCATCCCGCGGGTCTTGCGTGGCTTGAGAATGTGGACACCAAACTTGGAGGTCCAGGCTCAATCGAATTGCATCAACTTCTTGTTGAGGGAGATCCAGTTCAACTTCGTGGCGCGAAATTATTCGATCGACCGGGCGCGGCAAGCGACCGAGTGATTGTGCAGGCCAATTCTGGAACTCAGCGTCTTGAGGTTGCGCTTGAGAAAAAAGATGGTCGATGGTTTTTGATTGAGCCCATAGAAGCGCGCGCGGACAACAACGCCGTCGCGGATTTTCTTGAAGCCGTGGCGCGGCTTGAACATGATGGCATAGTGGATGACGCGCCAAAAGATCTCGCGCTCTTTGGCTTGGCGCAACCAGCCGCCGTGATCTCCATTCGCTCTCTGGATGTTTCCAAAGGTGCGATCAACGAAGAGGTATTGGAGATAGGTGGAGATGGTCCGGCTGGGCCCGGGGTTCGATTTGGAAAGCGTCGAGATCGTCCTGGCGTATTTCAGCTTGAAAAACGCTCACTTTCCACGCTTTTTCCTCCAAGCGCCGCTTTCATTGACTCCACAATATTGGGTGTGGATCCCGCCGAAATTAAATCCATCGCGCTGCAAAATCCAAATGCGACACTTCGCGCCAATCTGGTGCGCAACGTCACGGCGTGGAGCATTTCAATTCCGGATCAAGCCGAGCGGCCCGCGAACATGCAAAGAGTGCGCGAGTTGATACAAACCCTTTGCATCGCGCGCGCCTGCGACATGGCAACGCAATCTATTCCGGAAAATCTTGTTGTGGCAAAAATTGTAGTGACGCTCTCCAACGGATCCACTCTTTCATTGACGATTGGAAAGGATTCCACTGGGCGCTGGCTCGCCAACGATGGTGGAAATCTCACGCGGGTTTATCCCGATACGGTGGCGTTTCCAATTGAGCCGTCGCTCTTTGGATCCTCAAATCGATAATGCAGAAGGGCGTCTTGGTCGCGTCGACGTACCGAAAGCAATCTCACCGAAATTGAATCATGAATCGCAAGCGGTGAAAGCCCGCGCGCAGGGTGGATGGCCTCGCGGTCACCCAATACTTTTGGACCAACAAACACCCACGCCTCGTCGATCAAATTTTCCTTCAGTAATTCACCAGTCAGGCCGCCGCCGGCCTCCACCAGAACCGTGGACACTCCATATTCCTTGCGTAAAGCAGCCAAAAGTCCACGAAAATCCGAGTGCTGCTTCATGCATCCCACGCCCAGGTCGCCCAAGGCGCGCCGATGCTCGGAACGATCGGAAAAGGATTTCGCCAACGTGGCCACAACCGTTTTGTATTGACGCGCGGTTTGCGCCAACGCAGCGCTTAGCGGCAACGCTAGTTCTGGATCAATCACAACTCGAATCGCGTTTCTTCGATGGCGCACTTCGCGCGCCGTCAGTTGCGGATCATCGTGCATCACTGTTCCAATGCCAGTCAATATGGCGTCCACTCGTCCGCGTTCGCGGTGCACCATGCGCCGGCTTCTGTCGCAACTGATCCACTTGGAATCGTAGTCGCGAGTGGCCACGCAGCCATCAACAGTTTGCGCCCACTTGGCCATCACCCACGGCAACCCAGTGCGCACGCGTTTCACAAACGGCGCGTTCAGCTCGAGCGTTTCTGGACACTCCATTAAATGTGTTTCAATTCCATGGGCGCGCAATTTTTCAGCGCCACCGGCCGCATCTGGATTTGGATCCGTGCATCCGTAAACCACGCGCGCCACGCCCGCGTTCTTCAGCGCGTCAACGCACGGCGGAGTGCGGCCAACATGCGCGCACGGTTCCAGCGTCACAATCGCCGTGGCGCCGCGGGCCTTTGCGCCAGCGCGTTTCAACGCCTCCACCTCGGCGTGAGCGCCGCCAATCTTGCGGTGATATCCCCAGCCGACCAGATTCTTTTTGGCGTCCACAATCACGCAACCCACCATGGGGTTTGGCTCCACATTTCCATGCCCACGAACCGCCAATCGCGCCGCAACTTTCAGCCAAAAAAGCCAAAGATCCGCCCCAATTTGGACATCGGGGCGGATCGTGTTCAGTGTGATCTTCGGCATGGCGCCGTCAGCGAAAGGTCAAGCCTTCGCCAACACTTCATCCTTCAAGCGCTCAGGCATGATGCGATATGTGGCTGGTTCCATCACGCTTGAAGCGCGACCTTGGGTCATGCTGCGCAACGTGGTGGTGTAGCCGAACAATTCAGCCAGCGGAACTTCCGCCGTGATCATTCGGGTGATGCCGCGCAACTCGCTGTCGATGATTTGTCCGCGACGGCTGGCAATATCGCCGGCAACGTTGCCAAAGAATTCGTCAGGAGTTGTCACGACCAACTTCATAATTGGCTCAAGCAAAGCTAAGCCGGCGCGCGTGCATGCTTCACGGAACGCAAGAGCGCCCGCTTGTTCAAACGCGATCTGGCTTGAATCGACATCGTGGTATGAACCAAACACAAGTTGGCAACGCACGTTGATCACTGGGTAGCCACCAAGAATTCCGCTGGCGGCCGCTTGTCGCGCGCCGTACTCCACGCTTGGAATAAATTCACGAGGAATAGAACCACCGCTGACCTTGTCTTCAAAGACAACGCCGTTCTTCATCACCAATTCTTCGAGATCGGCTTCTTCCTTGGTCATTGGTGAAACGGTTACCACGGCGTCGCCGTATTGACCGCGACCACCGGACTGCTTCTTGAACAGACCACGAATATCCTTGGCGGTTCCAGTGATGGTCTCGCGGTAAGCCACGCGTGGCTTGCCAACAGTCACATTCACCTTCATGTCGCGGACCAACTTGTTCTTGATGATTTCCAAATGCAATTCACCCATTCCGCTGATGATGGTTTCGCCCGTTTCATCGTTGTAATTGCTGCGGAATGAAGGATCCTCGCGTCGGATGATGGTGAGCGATTCGCCCAACTTCTTCTTGTCGTCGGCGGTGTTTGGCTCGATGCTCATGGAAATCACGGGCTCCGGGAACACCATTCGCTCAAGCACGATCGGATGATCAGGGTCGCACAATGTGTCGCCCGTGAATGAATCCTTCAAACCAACCACGGCCACGATTTGGCCAGTGCCGGTCTCGTCAAGAGCGGTGCGATTCTGCGCGTGCATTTCATAAAGGCGGCTGACATTTTCACGTCGACCATTTCCTGGATTGAGCACGCGGCTGCCCTTGGCCAACTTGCCAGAATAAATTCTCAGGTAAGTCAAGTTTCCAGCCACGTCGCTGACCACTTTGAATACCAACGCCGAGAACGGAGCGTCTTCACTGTGCGGTCTGGAAAGTTTAATTGAAATATCTTTTGGATCCACGCCTTCAACAGGCGGACGCTCTGTTGGGCAGGGCAGGTAATCCACAACCGCATCCAGAATTTTCTGCA
>CAIKXA010000043.1 GCA_903831295.1 uncultured bacterium
CGCCGAATGACATTAAATCCTGGAAAGGATTTCCACATGTCTAAGACAGCAGTCAAGAAGAAGATTTTCAAGGCCACTCCAGCAACCAAGCGTCGTTCAAAGGGCGAAGTCGTGAAGCAGATTGCTCTCGGCACCGAACTGAAGAACACCAAGGTCAAGGAAGTGTTCGAGGCCCTCACCGCGATCATCGCGGCTGACCTCAGCAAAAAGGGTTGCGGCGAATTTAATTTCATGGGTCTCATGAAATTGAAGACAGCAAACAAGCCAGCAACAAGCGCTCGCAAGGGTCGCAATCCATTCACGGGCGAAGAAATCATGATCAAGGCCAAGCCAGCGAGCCGCAAGGTTCGCGTTCGTGCGCTTCGCACACTGAACGGCATGATCTAAATCTATCCAGCCTTGTGGTGACGCAAGTCACTGCTGGCCTTTCGATTTACGCACGACCTCGTCTCACGACGGGGTCGTGTTGTTTTTAGAAATTAGCCAATCACATCGCGCAACGAATTGTTGGCGGCGGATAATTTCGCCATGGCGCCGTCGCGGTCCACGTTCAACTTGGCCATGACAATCGCCACGCGAAGTTGCCCCCCCGCTTGCGTCAACAATTGCAACGCCTGCTCGCGCGTGACCTCCGGCGCAACGTGCGTCAACATGCGGACCGCGCGGTCGATCAACTTCTCATTGGTGGCGGCAAGGTCGACCATGATTTGTCCGTACACTTTTCCAAGCGCGGCGAAAGTTGCGGTGGTGATGGCGTTCAACGCCAACTTGGTCGCGGTGCCAGCCTTCAAACGCGTGCTGCCCGTGAGCAACTCCGCGCCAGTGTGCAAGACAATCAGTTGGTCACAATCCGGCGGAACGTCCCGCGGGGCGCATGTCAACAGCGCCGTGGATGCGCCGCGAGCCTTGGCCAGCCGAATGGCTCCCAACACGTAGGGCGTGGTGCCGCCAGCGGTAATTCCCAGCAAAGTGTCATTGGCGGTCAGATTGAGGGGTTCCAGCTGCTCCTTGGCGCCCAAAGGCTCATCCTCGCGCCCCTCGCTGCTCTTGCGCAAAGACGACTCGCCGCCCGCGATCAGGCCAATCACCTGGCTAGGGTCGCTGCGGAACGTTGGCGGGCACTCACTGGCATCGAGCACGCCCAAACGACCGCTCGTTCCAGCACCAATATAAATAAGCCTTCCGCCCTGGCGCATTTTGGGCACAAGCCGCTGCACAAACGCACCCAGTTCACCGGCCACCTCCGCGATAATTTTTGGAACGCTTTCGTGATCGCGTGCGAGCTGCTTGATCAGTTGCGCGGGAGTGCAAGCGTCAAGCGCCAAACTATCCGGGTGATGATGTTCGGTGTGAACGTGCCCGCGGTCAGTTGGCATTTTGGAATTCATGGTGTGGCTCCGACTGGTTGAGTTGATGGCGCTGGTTGCGCTGGAGTATCTGATGCGGCCGGCGCCAACTCGATTGCTGGCGCGGCGGGCGTTGATGAAACCGGCACGGACTCCTCTTCTATAACGGCGGGCACTGTGATTTTATTCTCAGCCGCATCGCGCAACAAATCTAAATGCTCCGCCAGGAACCACCACGCCTTGGCTTTGTATGTGGGCGAACGAATGCCGTGGTCTGAATCGGGAAAGAGCATCATTTCAAATGGCACTTCCGCATCCTGCATGGCCTTGGCCATTTGCAATGTGTTTGATGGATGAACATTGTCATCAACCAATCCGTGAATTAAAAGCAAATGCGACTTCAGCGTGGCGGCAAGTTGCACGGCGCTGCTCGTGTCGTAACCCTCTGGATTTTCTTTTGGAGTGCGCATGTAGCGCTCCGTATAAATGGTGTCGTAGTTGCGCCAATCCGTCACGGGCGCGCCTGCCACGCCGGCGCAAAAAATATCTGGGTAGCGCAGCACCGCCATGGCGCTCATGGTGCCGCCGTATGAATGTCCCTTGATTGCAACATGGTTGGCGTCCACATATGGGCGCAGTGAAAGAGCCTTCACGCCCGCGGCTTGGTCGTCTAAATCCGCGCCGCACAACTTGAGATATATGGCTGATTCAAAGGCTTTCCCGCGGCCTTGCGTGCCGCGATTATCAATCTTTGCAATCAGCAAACCCAGCGCGCGGTCTGCGCTGCCCGCATCAAAGCGGCCGGTGATGGCCTGCGAACTTGGTCCACCGTAAACATCGATCAGCAGCGGATATTTTTTTGTGGCGTCAAAGTCTGGCGGAAAAAATAATTCGCCCCACAGCGGCGTCACGCCGTCCGCGGCGGTGAATGTGAACAACTCGGGCTGAACTAAATTGTTTTTCTCAAAGCCGTCGGCGGGCGCGGCGGCAAGCGTGGCGATTTCTTTGGCGGCGTTATGTTCATCCAATTCAAACAACACGGTGCGCTGCGGCGTGTTGGGCGCCTCGGCGGTGGCGGTGAAAAACTTTCCATCTGGCGAGCGCTGCATGCCTGACCAATGACTCGCGCCGTCGGTGAGTTGTTGCTCGCCCGTGCCGTCCAAATTCACACAGTGAATCTGCGCCAACATTGGAGTGGCGGCGCTGTTGGCGCGGTACCACAGTTGGCCGCCGCCAGGAAAGTGAGCGCGTGGCGCGATCGCGGAATTGGCGGTCGCGGAATCCTCTGGATCGTCTTGGTGATCAAGTGATCCCCCGTTATCGTTTGCCGCTTGCGCTGATTCATTGATTTGCAAAATGTCCACCACGGGACATGCGAGGCGCGTGAGTGGCTGCACGAAAGAAGTGTCGGAAAGTTTTCGAAGTTCCAAATTACGAAAGCCACTCTTCTCGCTGGCCCACACAAAACGGTCGCCGCCGTTGAGAAAACGCAGCAGTGGACGGTTCTCTTGCCACGTGTCTTGCGTCTCGTTCACAATCACGCGCGATGCGCCGGTGATGGGATTGGCGGCCACCAAATCCAGCGTGTTTTGCCTGCGATTGGTGCGGAAATACAAAAGCTCATCGTCATCGCTCCAGCGCACACCATATATATATTGTTCGCGATCATCGCCAACATCGACTGTGACTATGCGCCCAGTCGCCAGTTCGTACACCATCAATCCCGCGACGGGATTCGGGTCACCCGCTTTGGGGTACCACATTGGCGCGTTGCTTGTGCGCAACTGATCCCAACCGCGCAGCAATTCGTACTTGGGAACTTGCGAATCATCAAAGGCATAGAAGGCCAGGAACTTTCCGTCATTGCTCCACCACATGGCGTCGCTTTGATCAAGCTCTTCGCCGTAGACCCAGTCGGCGGTGCCGTAGCGAATATTTTCGCCGGCATTCATTTCCATCACGGGCTTCTGCGTTTTTGTTTCGATGGTTTCCACATACACGCCACCGTCGCGGTGAATGGCTTTGAACGCTCCATCTGGACTTGTGGATTGCGTGCGTTGCTTGGCGCGGCCGGGCGAAGGATCTTTGGGCCACTTTGATTTGTCCGCCGCGGGCGCATCGCCTTCTGGCTTATTTGAAGATGTGATCACCCCCGTGGCAAGTTCAACCGTGTACCAATTGTCTCCGCGATGAAATGTGAGCGTGGAAGGAGTCCATGTGAGCTCACGAATTTTTCCGCCGCGGCCAATTTCTGTCAGAATTGCCGCAAGTTCCTCAACTTTTTCGGCGTTGGGCAAATCCTTAAATTTGCCGCCAGCGTTGCCCCATGGATTTTTCGCCGTCGCAGTTTGCGCTATCGCGGTGGGCGTTTGAATTGCCGAGGACGAAGCCGCGGCGAGAGTTGCGCGAGCAGTCAATGCAAGGGCCAACACGCCAACCGCAACGGAAGTTGCCACGAACGTACATGACAATGCAACGCGCGCGCCGCCTAACACTTTCGTAAGGCGTGGCGATGTGGCACTCATGATCAACCCACTTTTGCGGCTTTTCGGAATTGCTCCATGCGCGCGTTAATTTGATTTCTGTCCAACTTGGCAAGCCGATCAAGACCAAAGGCCTCAATGGTGAAACTGGCCATGACGGTTCCCCACGACAAACCCTCTTGCACAACTTCAAGATCGCCGCTGCCAGTCGCTGCGATGTGCGCCATCATGCCGCCGGCGAAACTGTCGCCCGCGCCAGTGGGATCAATCACATGCGTGGCGTCGGCGGGAAACGCGGGCAGTGTTGCCACTCCGTCGCGGTGAATTAAAACCGCGCCATGCTCGCCCTTTTTCACAACCACAAATTGCGGACCCATGTCAAGAATTGCCTTGCCCGCGGTGACGGCGTTGCGATGATCGGTCAATTGCGCGGCTTCTTGATCATTCAGCACCACGCCATCAACTTGCTGCAAAAGCAGCAGCAATTCAGGGCGCGCGATGTTGATCCACAAATCCATGGTGTCGCACACGGCCAATTCGCGGTGTGGAAATTGCGAAAGCAAATCAATTTGAACCGCGGGATGCGTGTTGCCCAAGAAAACAAATTTTGAATCTTGATACTCCATTGGAACTTTTGGCGGCGCCTCTTCAAGCACACCAAGTTCGGTGAAAAGTGTCTCACGCTGATTCATATTGTCCAAGTAGCGGCCGCCCCATGCGAATGTTTTGCTGGCGGCGCGCTTCTGCAAACCTTTGGCGCAAATGTTTGGAAATCCGCGCAATACTTTTTCGTGATGCGCGGGCCAATCACCACCCACCACGCCGACAAGACGAACGGGCGAAAGAAAACTTGCGGCGGCGGCGAAATAACTGCACGAACCTCCAAGCACTTTTTCGGCGCTGCCGATTGGTGTGTGGAGCGTGTCAATTCCGATGGTTCCGGTGACAATGAGGGACATAGTGAGGCGAGTGTAACTGCTCGACTCAGTCATGCATCGACGAAGGCTCGGGCTTCACCAAGCCTTTGGACCAACCCAAACCAATCGCCACGCCAAGCAGAGAACCAGCGGCAATATCCATGGGCATGGGCACTCGAATAGGCGAAAGCGATCCGTTGACAAACGCAATGTCGGGCGAAACTGCGGCGCCAGTGAAGGCCAAAACCAGTTGCGCCACGCCAATCACAAGCGCGGGCATGGCGAACAACAAAATTGGTTGCGCGCGCGGAGCGATCATTCGCCCAATCACGGCGGTGATCACGCCTGCGATGGCGCATGCTCCAATCGCCTGCCCTTTGCTGGCGCCGACAAGCGTGAAAATGAGAACAGGTATGGCCGCGAGTCCCGCGAGCAGCGACATGATGGCGCGCTTGTGAAAAATCTCGCCGATGAAAGTTCCATCGCGATCATGCGCTGGCACGTCAACAAGAGCGCCGCCCACTCGGAATGCGATCATGGCCGCGAGCATTATGAACACGCCCCACAAAATTGTTTCGACGGCGGCGAGCTTCATGTTTGCCCCAAGAAAAACAAAGTCGCTGATGGTGCCGGTTTGCATGGCGTACGCGGCGAAGGCGCAACCCAGCGCGAAGAGCGACACGACGGCGTTGATTGGCTTGGCAAGAGTGAGCGCGATCAGCAGCGCAACGATCATGGCCACAAGAACCGCGGCGATTGCGAGCGCGGGTTGCGTGGACGCCAAGAGCGCGGGAGAAACGGCGCCACGTGGAGACACGCAAAAGCGCGAGGCGAACACGCCTACAAGCGCCACGATGATGATGACAATGCAGAGGACCACTGTGCGGGTAACGCTGGATTCGGCAGCGGGCGTTGCTGGCTGCGTTGCTGGCGTGTGCGTTGCATCAGTGCCTTGTTGCATTGAGGATTCCATGAAGTAAGCATCATGGTCGCAGATGCCCATGGAGGCAAGCGTTTGCATGTGGCAAAATGAGACTTATGGACAATCACAAAATACCGTGAGTCCAACCACAATAATTTGCGCCCGCGAGTAGCGGTGAACTAATTATTCTTTCGTGACTCTGGCTGAGATGGATCACGCGCCACACGGAAACCAAAGAAACGGTTTTGCTCCGTGCCAACAATGCCCGCGCGAACTGTGGCGCGGCAAGTGCTTGCGTTGCGCCCCCAAGAACTGCCACGCACAACATATCGCAGTGCCTCTGGCGTGGACTTCACAGCGACGGCGCACGGATCAATGACCCCATCTTTACAAGTGGCATAGAAACCTGGCACATACATATCACTAGTCCATTCCCATAAATTGCCAATCATGTCGTAGAACCCCAACGCGTTGGGTAACTTTTGCGCCACCTGTTTTGTTTCCCCATTGGCGTTGCCTTCATGCCAAGCAATGTCATTCACTTCACCGTAACGAGGCGCGCTCACTCCCGCTCTGCATGCGTATTCCCATTGAGCTTCTGTGGGAAGATGCAGGCCCGCCATCGCGCAAAAGAGTTGGCAATCCTCCCAAGAAACTTTTTCCACAGGCAGCGCGTCGATCTTTATTGAAGCTGAAGCCGTCATTGACAACGCGTCTTCTTTAGTGATCCCCTGCTTCATCAGAACGTCGATCATTGCGGCGCGCGGATTTTGCACTTTGAAATTACTTGGATTCTCCTTCATAACCTTGAACCATTGGCCTTGCGTTACTTCCGTGCGTCCAAGATAAAATGGCTTTGAGATCGTGACCGAATGATCTGGCTTTTCATTGGCGAGCGCATCGGTATCACCCGAAATCATTCCCATTTCAAATTTACCTTGCGGCACCAGCAACATTTCAATTCCAGAAACCTTGTCTTGCACGCGCCAAGGAAGCCCGGTTTCTTGAATGCGCTTGCGCAAATCCGTATCAGTGACAACTTGAGGGTTTGGTTCTTGCTCTAAAATATTCGCCCAAACTAAAGTGACAGGCTTTGAAATAGTTGCTGATTGGGCGCCAATTGGGTTTCCATTGACGGATTGATCGGAGGGCGCCTTTGATTCGGAATTTGATTGCGTTAAAGCGCTTGGCTCACTGAATACATTTTCTGTCCAGAGCATGGCGGCACTAACAATGCCTGCTGCGGCGAGCCCCGACAATACGCCTACAAAGTTTGGATTTGCCATTGGGATCAGAATACACCTGCCATCCAAAAAAAGTCTAAGGTAGAACCCGCTATCTTTTGCCCATGCCACAAACGCAACCGATCCAACTCAACGGCGAGCCGCTCACCATAAGCATGGTTCACCAAGTGGCCCGACGTGGCCGCGTCGCAACAATTGGCGCAACTGGCCGAGCGAATCTTTTGCGCGCGCGTGAGGCCGTGAACAAAGTCGCAGCCGGTAACGACGCCGTGTACGGAATTAACACGGGCTTTGGATCGCTGGCCCATGTGCGCGTGCCCACGGATCAACTGCGCCAACTGCAACACAATATTGTTCGCTCGCACGCGGCGGGCGTGGGCAAGCCGCTGCCAACCGATGTTGTGCGCGGCATGCTGTTTATTCTTGCCGCCAGTTTGTGCCGCGGCCACAGCGGCGTGCGCGTGGAAGTGGTCGAGCGCATTCTGCAAATGCTGGCGCACGACATCACGCCAGTTGTTCCAGAAATTGGCAGCGTTGGCGCCAGCGGTGATTTAGCGCCGCTTGCGCACGCAATGTTGTCGCTGCTTGGTGAAGGCGATGTGATTGTTGGCGGAAAAATAATCAGCGCCGCGGCCGCGTTGAAAGCCGCCAACTTGCAACCACTGCAACTTGAAGCCAAGGAAGGACTGGCGCTTCTCAACGGCACGCACCTTATGGCCGCGCGCGCCGCGCTTGCCTTTGAGGAGATCGACGCGCTGCGTGGCGCCGCCATCAACGCAGCAGCAATGAGCATGGACGCGTGCTTGGCCAGCCACTCTCCACTTGACGAGCGCATTCACCTTGCGCGCAATCAGCCTGGGCAAATCACCGTGGCCGCCGCCATGCGCGGACTTCTTGCGGGCTCGCACATTCCAGATTCGCACAAGGACAATGATCCGCGCGTGCAAGATCCATACGGTCTTCGCTGCGCGCCGCAAGTGATTGGCGCGGCGTTTGATCAACTTGATAGCGCGCGACTTGTTGTGGAGCGCGAACTTGGCGCCGTCACCGACAATCCGCTTGTTTTTGTTGATGATTCCGGCGCTTTCGAAATTGTGAGCGGCGGAAATTTTCACGGCATGCCACTGGCGCTTGCAATGGATCAAGCCAAGATCGCGCTGTGCCACATCGCGGGCATTAGTGAGCGCCGCACATTCTGGGTGCTGTCTGGCCATGATCAAGTAAACCGCGTGAAGCCGCACCTTGCGACAAGTCCCGGTCTTGAAAGCGGCCTGATGATTACGCAGTACACCGCCGCCGCGTGTTGCAATGAGTTGCAAAGTTTGGCGCACCCCGCGAGTGTTGGAAATGTTTCCACCTGCGGCGGCATAGAGGACTACAACTCGTTTGGCCCCACCAGCGCAACGCAACTTGCGCGCTCGGTGGAATTGTGTCGCAGCGTGATCGCGATTGAGTTGTATGTGATGACGCAAGCGCTTGAGGCGCAGCGGCCGCTTCGCTCGGGCGCTGGTGTTGAAGCCATGCACGGGTTGGTGCGCTCGCGCGTGAAGCCGTTGTCGGGCGATCGCAGTCCCGCGCCGGATCTTGCGGGGATTATTGAGTTGATCCAGTAGGGATTTTTCTTAAAAAAAATCTCCACTTAAACTTGTATCACAAGAGATCTACCCAACCCCCCGTATGCGTTTCACTTCAAATTGTGTAAGATTTCTAAAAGTCACGGGGCTACATTTTAGAATCAATTTCAAAAATCCGGAGATAAAATAATGAACGCGGCTAAATCAAATTTGAATAAAATTTCTGTATTCGCACTCATTATCTCTATCGTCGCTATCGGTTGCGAGTCAACTCCTGAAATGAATGATAATTTTGGATCGACTGAGTCGAACAACGATTCATCTAGTTCGAACGCGAGTAATTCTCAGCCCTCTAGTTCGAACGCAAACAAGCCAATATCTCGCAAACGATATCCAAGCTTGCCCCCAACTCCAATGGTTGGAATCACCGTCAGTTTTGTCACAGCAAGCGGACTCGCCGCGGTGAACGCGACCAATCCGCCAGCAATCGCCGATTGGTTCAACAAACCTTGGTCTGAAACTAGCTTGAATCCGTTTATTGAGTCTATGAAATTAGAGATTGACACTATCGACCCAACAGCCAAAAACATGGGCGAGCTCAAACTTTCTCCTGTAACAGTAGCGACACTTAAACTCTTTCAAATAATGACTCCTTCTGATATTTCTGGTTTTGATAAAACGGATCTAAAAAAGCAAACGAAATTCATTAATGATCAATGTCGCAATGAAATTGCAGCTGCCATGATGAAAATCAAATGGTCGGTTCTACGCGCCCAAATTTCAAATCCAGTTCATGCGAATGTTTTAACTATCAATGGAATAACTTTCGGCTGGCTAGATGATGTCAGCGATAAAGTCTGGCGTCGATTTCTTGTTCAGGCCCCTGGAGCGGATTCAGATCTCCGAACAATTGTGACTCTTTCCGTTGATATTCCTAATCCAAACGATGGCCTTCCTTCAGTCCGATGGTTCAAAGACATCGAACTTGTGCGTGGCATCGAAACACGCCTTGAAATCAATATCTCTGCCGCACCAGTGCCGAGTATTGGATTTAATCCCAAAAATCCCCTCAGTCCCGCAGCAGTTTATGCAGGTGACAACGTCAGTCTTACTGTTGAAGGCGGAGGGCCGGACACAATCTGGTTTGAGTTAGGTTTTGGCACCGAACTCAATAGCTCTAATTATGACACTTCCCCAGCGAATTCAATTCCATCCGCTGGACTTCCTGCCTGGTTCGAATTTAGAAAAGCTGCTTCTTCGGTGGCATTACCCCGCGATAACTTACTCAAGAAAGCAAAAACTTATCCCATTATTATCGGCAAAGGCGCAACCTTAAATTGGATTCCTCAATTCGAGACGCCCGCAGCCCGAATTGGAGTTCTTGTGCGCGACGCTTCTGGATTTTGGGGATTTGCGCAAAGAAATATTGCCGTAGCGGATTTGCGCCCAGGGATCTGGTTGATGCCGCAACTGCAACTTAATAAAGTAAGCGACGATATAGCCTTGATTGCGGAACGCGGTTTCCAGATGTCTCCTGCAAACATCTACATAACTTACGCCGTGCTCTCCAAACTCACTTATGATGTCCAAGAAGGCGTGCCCGCAAATTTTGATATGTACGCAGATGAATATCAAGATTCCAGTTTGCCGCCCACTGGCGCAACTATTGATTTTGGTGACGGAACGAAACCAGTTCAGATTGCGGACGCGGATGTGAGTAAAGCGCGAATCAATCATGTGTTTACAAAGCCAGGGACTTTTCGAATCACCACTCGCATAAATGACATCATGGGTTTCGAACGCAGTCACGGAACCAATATTCTGGTTTCGACAAAGCCAATTGAGCCTGAACAAGCCTCAACCCCTAAACCGGAATCAACTATTGAACCCACTCCAATTGCTGAAGTAAGCGTTCGACTGATTGCGACCCGAGCAGAATCAAGCATGGATCTCTTTCGGCGGGCGGCCCAACAATTTGCAAATCAATTAGTTTCCCAAACTAAACGAGTTGCGTTGAAGAAAAAGGTTGGGCTCGCACACATACATGATCTCAAGGACCAAACACTTATTGATGTAATGGACTCGGCGATTGTTGAAAGTCTGCTTTCAAACAATATTGACGTCTATGAACGCGAACCCGTGTATCAGCATGCGATCGACGCACGTGGCTTTATTGATTCATCAAAAATTGTTGTACCTGATCAAGGCGGAAAAATTCCTGACATCATTATGACAAGTGTCGCCGACGGCGATACTTCCGACCCTACGCTTACGATGAAATTACTAGAAAAAATTGGAACAACGGTACCACCAGACGTTGACGTTGTGATTGAATATAAACTGAAGCGCGCCGAGGTAACCGTGCGCGATATGGGGCAATTGCGCCTTCGAACTGCGAATCTATTTGCGTTTGTACGAGTCCATGACCGAATGACCATGCGTATTCTGAGCGACTCTCCCGTAGAAGTATCACTTTCCGACAGTATCGTGAACCCAGAAGCGTCGAGTTCGGGCACAACTTGGGATTCACTCCCTGAAGGTTTCATGATTCGAAATCGATTAAATGATCATGCGATTGAAAAAATTGACGCCAAGGTTGTGCCGAATGTTTCTGCCACTGAAGCAATTCCTACAAAAGTCAAAGTGCAAGGAATTGATGTGTTGCCGTCCACTGCACCAAAAATTGAAGTTCCTGCAGCCCCAGTGCCCGGAAAAACAATGTGGGAAAAAATCACAGGTGGCTGATATGAGATTGATTCATTCTCGTTTAAAAGCCATGAAGATTTAAATTTTAAAAAACGATTTTGTACGTGACTCACGAGATCATTGCAATGATCGCCGAATGCAACTGAACAAGGCATCGAACAAGAATTTTGAATGCAGCTATCTTTAGCGCATGAACGGCGCGGGTGTGAACAAAAAAAATAGCGGAAACGTTGTCGAAAATCGCTTAAACACAAGCATCAGCCTATCCGCCAACTCAACAAAAAATATCTGGACCGTCATTGGCGCCTCCAGCGCGGGAACGCTGATTGAGTGGTACGACTTTTATATTTTTGGAAGCCTGGCAACAATCATCGCCAAAAATTTCTTTCCTCAGACCGACCCCACCGCCGCACTGCTGTTCACGCTGGCAACGTTCGCCACAGGATTTGTGGTGCGGCCATTTGGAGCCATTGTGTTTGGCCGCATCGGTGATTTGGTGGGTCGCAAACATGCATTCTTAGTCACGCTGTTAATCATGGGCTTCAGCACCACGCTGATTGGCGCGCTTCCAACCTATGAACAAGTTGGAGTGCTCGCGCCCATTTTGCTTTTGGCGCTACGGCTTTTGCAAGGACTCGCCCTTGGCGGCGAGTATGGCGGCGCTGCAACGTATGTGGCCGAGCACGCGCCAACTCATCGACGCGGTTTCTACACATCATTTATTCAGACCACTGCAACGCTTGGATTGTTCGCATCACTGGGAGTGATTCTGTTGTGCCGTTTGCAATTAGGCGACACCACTTTCACGACATGGGGTTGGCGCATTCCATTTCTACTGTCGCTGGTATTAGTGGCGTTCTCATATTTCGTGCGCAGAAAATTGCACGAGTCGCCAGTGTTTGTGGAATTAAAAAACTCTGGAAAGGCATCCAAAAAGCCAATTCGAGACAGTTTCTGCAACCGTGCAAATTTGCGCTTGGTGCTGATCGCTTTGTTCGCGGCAACCATGGGCCAAGGCGTGGTCTGGTACACGGGCCAGTTCTACGCGCTGTATTACATGCAGACCGTTCTGGAAATTGATTTTGTGCTAGCCAACAAAATCATGGCCGTGGCGTTGCTTATGGCCACGCCATTTTTCGTGGTGTTTGGCGCGCTCAGCGACCGCATTGGCCGCAAGCCACTCATGATGCTTGGATGTTTTCTGGCGCTGATTTGTTGGATTCCAATTTATAAAGCCATGGCCGTGGCTGCCACGCAAGAGGGCGGACCAGATGCGACAACATTAACGCTGCTGATATTCGCGCAAGTATTTTTTGTAACGCTGGTGTATGGCCCCATCGCCGCGTTCCTGGTTGAAATGTTTCCCACGCGTATCCGCTACACATCCATGTCACTGCCATATCACATTGGTAATGGCGTGTTCGGTGGATTGGTGCCACTCATTGGAACATGGGCGGTGGCAACCTTTGAGAACCCACTCGCGGGCTTGTATTACCCAATGACCATCACTGCTATCACATTGGTATTGGGATTGTTCCTACTGCGCGACCGCCACCTCGAACCATTGAGTTAAAGCGCTTTGATCAGTTTGATTTTTGCCACAATTTACGGCAAATGAAGCAAATTTGAATACGTGATAAGAATTCAACCACTCCCCTGCGCTAAAGTGCTCGCATGTCCATGCTGAACAAAGTCGACGCCCCCACCCGCACCATTCGCGCGCCGCGCGGTAATCAACGCGTTTGTAAAAGTTGGGCCGCCGAAGCCGCCATGCGCATGTTGATGAACAATCTTGACCCCGAAGTTGCGGAGCGTCCACAAGATTTGGTTGTATACGGCGGCCGCGGTCAAGCCGCGCGCAATTGGGAGTGCTATGACGCCATTATCGCCTCGCTGAAATCACTTGACGTTGATGAAACGTTGCTGGTACAAAGCGGCAAGCCTGTTGGAATTGTTCGCACGCAAGTGAACGCGCCGCGCGTGTTGATTGCAAATTCAAACTTGGTGCCGCACTGGGCCACGCAGGAACATTTTGACGATCTCGCCGGCCGCGGCCTGATGATGTATGGACAAATGACCGCGGGTAGTTGGATTTACATTGGCACGCAAGGCATCTTGCAAGGCACATATGAAACATACGCTGAGTGCGCGCGCCAACATTTTGGTGGCACATTGCAAGGCACGCTGAATGTCACCGCGGGTTGCGGCGGCATGGGCGGTGCGCAACCGTTGGCGATCACCATGAATGAGGGCACCTGCCTGCTTGCGGATATCTGCATGGAAAGGCTTGAAAAGCGTAAGTTTGACCGCTACTTGGATGAGATCTTCACCGACTTGGA
>CAIKXA010000044.1 GCA_903831295.1 uncultured bacterium
CAACTGCGTCTTGCGAATGAAGTGGCCCAACAAAAGCAAACTCAAGCTCTTCAACAACTGCAAGCGGAAAAAGGAAAGTTGGAGGCCGAGCTTGCGTTGCTTGGCGCCAAAGATTCAACCGCGGCCGCGCCAGACAAATCCAAGATCGAATCGCTGCAGCGCGCGCAGAAATTACGCGATGCGCAACTGGCCGATGAACTTTCAGGCTTGTCCGCCGAGCAAAATCGCTTGAAACAAAATCAAGATGTGAACTCAGCCAAATTGCAGGCGGAATTGGCCGCCAACAAGGCGGAGTTGGAGCGCGCCAAAGTCGCTGAAGACATGCTTGACATGAAGAGCCGCGTGAAGATTGCCGGCTTGAAGCGTGAACAAGAACAAATTTCCGCCGAGAATGGTTTGGCCGCCGAGAAGCGCCGCGCCGAGCAATCAAAAATTGCCGACGAGCAAATGCGCGCTACCGCCGTGGCGCAAACAACCACCGCGCAAATCACCAACCGTGACGCCGAGGATAAGTGGCGCGACGCCGTGAACGCGCCGCCCACCTACAGCATGGAGCCATTCAAGGATGGCGTGCTCACCATTAGTGATCGCAAGATTGAATTGGACGGACCGATTGTCACCGGCACCGCCGACAATGTTTGCGACCGCATTGATTATTTCAATAATCAAGATCGCACCAAGCCCATCTTTGTTGTGATCAACAATTCACCAGGCGGCAGCGTGATGCAGGGCTACCGAATTCTGAAGGCGATTGAAACCAGCGACGCACCCGTGCATGTTGTTGTGAGAAGTTTCGCCGCAAGCATGGCGGCCACTATCGCAACATTGGCGCCGCACAGTTACGCCTATCCCAACGCGATTATTTTGCACCATCAAATGTCTGGCGGTGCCGTTGGCAACATGACCGATATGGAGCAAGAATTGAAGACCATGCAAGAGTGGGAGCGCCGTCTGGCTGACCCGATCGCCAAGAAAATGGGAATTACGCTTGATGAGTTCAAAGCGAAAATGTACGCAGCCAAGAAGAGCGGCGACTGGGACGAGTTCGCCGACAAGGCGCTGCAACTGCATTGGATCGACAACATTGTGAATGAGATTCGCGAGGAAGGTATTCGCAAGAAGCCAACTGAAAATAGAATGCCATCGTGGATGTTCATGATGAAGAAGGACGACAAGGGCAACACTTACATGTCGCTGCCACCGCTTGAGCCGTACGACTGCTACTTCATGATCAATCCGCGCAATTTCTACAGAGTGGACGGTCGCTAAAGCAGCGATCGTTGATGAAATTAAAGTCCACGGCAGCTGATCTTGATGGGCATCTACGACGCAACGCGTTTGCTGACGCGCTTGTGGTCGCGAATGATTTGTTGTCTACGAACCCAAGAAATCTAGAGGCTTGGGTTGGCCGCGCGCGATCGAATATGGCCATGGCCAAAATATTCGACGCGGATAATGATTTGGATATGGCGCTGAAGTTGTCTCCGTCGCATCCCCACGCCAATTGGTTGCGAGGAGTCTTGGACCATCGACTTGGTCGCATTGACCAAGCGATTGAGCGTCTACGGAAACTGTCACTCGCCAAAACGCCTTGCTCGATCGACGCAAGTTTCTCGCTTGCAGAAACGTTGTATTTCTCGCATCGACGCGACGAATACAAACAATTCATCCAGGCGGGCGGCGAGTGGACCAAGGATCCCCGCGCCGAGTTTTTTATGGTGCGCGCGCGCGCCCGCGAAGATCCACTGGGAACCATTGATGATTTATTGCGCATCATGCGTCAAGACACTGACGGCGTGCTGAAAAGTTTGGCTGGATTCGACGCCGTGATTTTGCTTGACAAGGCTGGTCGCTATCGCGAGGCCTTTGATGTGGCGGTGTATTTGCATGCGAACGCCAAGGGAGCCTCATCATTTGACCTTGAGGGTTTGTTGAGCGGAGTGCGTGAGCAACATAGCTTGATGCAAAATCGCGTGCCTTGGTTCAAGCCGCGTGCTGATGTGGTTGGTGGCGTTTCGATCGTGGTTGGATTGCCACGTTGTGGCTCCACGCTATTCGAACAAATGTTGGATAGCCATTCTAAAGTGAGCGGCATTGGCGAGTACGACGGAGTCAGGCGGCTTGGCAACGGTTTTGTTTCCTCGGGAATTTCCATGCAGGGCATTGGCATGATGCCTCGCGAATTGGCGCAAAATTTACAGCGCGATTATCTCAATGGGGCAACGCGGTTCAAGCGCAAAGGTGCCGAGTGGACGTTTGATAAAACTCTTCGTGCTTGGAGATTGTTGCCGGTGATCGCCGCGGCCCTGCCCGGCGCCGTGTGTTTTCATGTCGCGCGCGATCCCCGCGACATGGCCATCAGCACTTTTCTTGCCTACATCAATCCAACCTCGGATGGATGGACGGCGAACATCGATTCAATTCGCCGCGTGATAGAGGCGGAGCGTTCGCTTCTGCCCGATGCGTTGGACACGTTGGAAATTCCCAATGAACAAATTGTGTACGAGAATTTGGTGGCTGACCCGGCTGGACACGCGCGGCGCAGTCTTGCCCGCTTGGGTTTGGACATGGAGCCAGACGTTGTGCAACCCGAGCGCAACACGCGAGCTGTGTTCACGCTGAGTCATGAGCAGGTGAAGCGCTCCATCAACACGGCTTCGATTGGGCGCTGGAAAAACTACGAGTTTGCCTTTGATGATTCGTGGCGCGCGCTTGCCGCCACGCATGATGCGCGACGTGTGTGATCAATTACACTCTCCTGTGCGCGTTAAATGCGCGCATTGAATCTCATCCATCTCATCGCATCAAGAAAGAAAAGCAAATGGAAGTCAAAGACAGCAACGGAAATCTTTTGGCGGACGGTGATTCTGTGTTGCTCATCAAGGACTTGAAAGTGAAGGGTACTACCGTCACGCTGAAGCGAGGCACGGTTGCGAAAAACATTCGCCTGACTTCCAACCAGGAAGAAGTGGAATGCAACGTGGAGAAGGTGCGCGGCTTGGTGTTGAAGACGTGCTTTTTGAAGAAGGCATGAGCGCGCTTGACGCACCCATGACGCAAATCAATCCCATCGCCCAACTGAATGAAATGCTGCAACGCCGTGATTTTGGCGCGGTGCTTGCGCTGACCGACACTCTGCTGCGCAAATCGCAGAACAACGCAAGTGCCTGGCACGCCCGCGCCCGCGCCGCGTTTGGTGTGGGGCGGCTTGGTCTGGCGGACGAATGCATTGACCGCAGTATTGCGCTGGGTGAGAAGGCGCACGACGTTCTGTTGCTACGCGCCATTATTCACCACAGGCTTGCGCGAAGCGACCTGGCAATTGCTGGCTTACGCGCATTAATGGCAAGCAATGCGCCAAACATCGTTGATGCAACATTGGCGCTGGCGGAAGTTCTGCACCGCGCGGATCGCCGCGACGAACTTCAGGCTTTGGTGACCAAGGGCG
>CAIKXA010000045.1 GCA_903831295.1 uncultured bacterium
GCACGTGAAAGGAAGCCCAAAAATATTGCTGTCGGGATCGCCCGGATTATTCGGGATGAAGTTGGATATTTTTTCTGACTTGCTCATGTTTCAATTTCACCGCCGCAAAAGTGATTGCCTGAAAGACGGATTGTCATTCACATTTCAAATGCCGCAGGCGTGTGCCCAATAAGTCCGCCGCGCAACGCTGATTCCGTGGGGCAAGTGTATCGAGATATGGCTGAAATCATGCGCGCTCACGCTGCGCCACGGTGTTTCTTGCTCGCTGAATCATGTGTAATCTTTATCAATGCTCTGCCGCGCGTCTTGCTTTCAATGTTCAGCAAAATCTTGTCCAAAAGTTTCCAAAGTAACTTCTTGGAAAAACTCCGCGCGCGCGGTCGCGTTGCTGCTGGGCATTCCCCTTCTCAGCGCGTGCGATCCAATTTTCTCCATTGACGGCGCATTCTTTCCCGCGTGGTTGCTGTGCATGGTCGGCGGCGGTTTCATGTTGGGCGCCATTCGATGGGCGGTCTACCGCATGGGACTTGAACCATTTGTTGGCCCCAAAGTGTTTGTGTATTTCTGCGTGTACCTCACATGCACGCTTGGACTGTGGTTGGGGTTCTTTCACCGATGACAACGCCGCAAGAACATTCACACCAAGACAACGCGCCGCAAAATCCGACGCCCGCCGCGAATAATGCGGCGCCGACAGCTGCGGGTTCAACAACGCCTGCCGCAGGTGCAACCAAGCCCGCCACAACTGCGCCAAAGTTGCAGCGCAAATCAATGCCGGTTGCGCCGCCGCCGCCCGGCCACAAAAAAGTTCTTGGCCGCATCTTTGGAATTTCCATGGTGGTGGCCGCGCTCCTGCTTTCGTTTCTCACTTGGTGGGAACTGGACATTCGTCCGCGCACCGATGACGCCTACTTGCGTGCCAACATTGTTGGCATTGCCGCGAACGTGTCGGGCTACATCACCGAGTTGAACGTGGTCGACAATCAAAAAGTAAATGTGGGCGATTTACTTTTTCGCGTTGATGTTCGCCCCTATCAAGCTGAACTTGATTTGGCGATTGCCAGCCTTGGACTTGTTGATCTTGAAATCATCGCGCTGAAAGACGCCATTGTGCAACGCGACGCCGACATTGTGAGCGCGGAGGCCAAGGCCCTGTACGACGTGCAATTTCTAGCGCGCATGGAGCCTCTGTTGCCGCGGCAATTTGTAACGCCTGATCAAATCGACGCGGCCAAAAGAAATGTGCGCGCATCGGATGCGATGGTGCAACAAGCCAAGGCTGCGGCATCGCAAGCGCGCGCAAATCTTGGTCAGTTGGGAGACATCAATGTGCGCCGCCAAAAAGCGCAGGCGAATGTTGTGGAAAAACAATTGAATGTTGGCTACTGCGAAGTGCGCTCATCTGTCGCGGGCTACGTGACCAACTTTAATACTTCGGTTGGACAGTTCGCACAGATAGGCGTACAAGTGTTCGCGCTGGTGGACACATCCAATTGGTATTTGCTTGCCAATTATCAAGAAACAGATTTGCGCGGCATTGAACCAGGCATGGCGGTTGAAGTTTATTTAATGGCGTATCCAGGCGTGCGATTTCATGGCGTAGTGCAGGGCGTTGGATGGGCGCTGTATGACCCAAATCAGGGAAGCAACGGCGTGTTGCCAACGGTTTCACCAACGCTGGATTGGGTGCGATTGGCGCAGCGATTTCCGGTGCGCATTGTGATGGACGCTTCGCAAGACGCGCATCCGTATCGCATGGGTGCGACTGCGACGGCCATTGTTGAAACGCGTCAGCGCCGTCAAGTGCCTGACATTCTCAAGCCCCTTGTTCCCGACGCTCTTGAAAGTTGGCTTGAAACGCTAGCTGTTCCCGCGCCAATTTCACCCGATTCACCTGGTCGCGGAAATGTGGAGCCGCAAAATGTTCCGGGTCAAAATATTTCAGCGCCGAATGTTCCCGCTAAAAATATTCCTGCGCAAAATATTTCAGCACCAATAGCGCCTGCTCAAGTCAATACGTCTGTTGATGGAGGCGCAAGCAAGCAATCAACCGCGCCCGTTACGCCAAACCCATAAGCGTTGGCGCATTCATTGGCATGGCGTGTAGTTGCGTGAACACATCGCGCGTGTTGGCAATTTCGTCGCTTGTGCGCCGCATCCATTGCGCAATTTCAGAATCACCTTCCACGTGTGGCGGCAACGGCGCAAGTTCCACATTTTGTGCGCCGCGCAACGCGCTTGCGCAGCGGCGTAAATTGTCGGCAAAAACCAGCGCAACTGGAATGGCGTTGGCTGGCATTGGGTCCTCTCCCACTTCAGCCACAAGCGCAAGCAGAGTTTCGTTGCACAGTTTTTCCGCCAACGACAACGCACGCAACTGCAACTGGCAACACATGGCGCTGCAATGCATTTCTAATTGCAGATTGTTGTGAAATGACATGTATTTGGAAATGTCCTCATCAAGATGAATGCGCGCGTCATCAAACTGAGCAATAGAGAGTGGTTTCACAGCGGCGCCTTCAACAACACTCGCGATGGATTCAACCGTGGCGGCCAAACATGGAAGCAATTCGTCGCCAGCGCGCACCGGCCACAGCAATCGATACACAACAAACGTCACGAACACGCCCATCATGACGGCCAGTGAAAAATTCATGGTTGGATACAAGCTAATGCTTGGTCCATTCAGTTGCAGCAGCGAGAAATCAAACACAATCACAATTTGCAGCGCCGGCACACTGACGCGCGGCGCGCCGTGCATGACATACCCCATCACAAAAAGAACAATCATGAACATCAATAGAAAACCCGGAATAGTTGTAATGAGGGGCACAATAAAAATGACGGCGCAAACGGAAAGCACGAAACCCATGACCACGCCCGCCGCGCGCAATCCGCCAATAAGCAGCGTGCCACCGAATGTGGCTTGCACCACCAGCATGACCGTCTCCACGCAACCAATGCCTTGGTCCCAATTCAGGGCAATGCAAAAGATGGCGCAGATCATGATGGCGCTGGCGCATTTGGTGGCGTGCTTCAGCGCGGGCATGTTGGGCTTGAGCACCGACAGGCGAAAAATATTGGGTAAGCACTGTTTGATATTGCGCAACGTTTCAGTTGCAAAATCTGGTTGATTCTTCAGCACGGCGAATGTATTTATGTTTGGCGCCACAACGCCAGCTTCATCCGCAACTCTTTGCATGGGCTCCAACCATTCGGGCGGCGGCGCAATTGCAAGTGATGGCGCAGCAACGGCGCCATCGATCGATGGATTTTCAAGCTGCTCCAGCATGTATTCCAAGCGTTGATCAAACGATTCGAAAAGTTCAAGCACCGCCGGTGTTGCGTCCGCGTGGCGCTCTGCAACTTGTTCAGCGGCAACAGAAAGACACGCCGCGACACGGCTTTCAAACGCCATCAGCGAAATTAAGTTGTGGCGGGTGGCGCCGTCAAACGAAAAATCCGTCTGCGCGTTGTCCAACATCATCAACATTTCGGGGGTTTGCATGCGGTAGTACTCGGGCACGAAAGAATTCACATCCAGCGCCGCTTCACCAGACAAGTCTTTGCGAATGCGTTCCAGCAATTCACGCGAGCGTCGCACGCTTGCGATTAATTTTTCACGCAGCACATTCAGTGGAACCAACGGCCACAAAAAAATCATGACCAACGAGGCGCACGCCAATCCCGTAATCACCGAGCGATACACAATAGTGGCAACATGCTCGGCGTTTTCCTTTTCAAATAAAACCATGTAGGTGATGACAATGAACGGGTAGCCACCCACAAACACAGTGCTGCGGTAACGACTTGAGACCAAAAAATACATGATCACAATGATGTAGCCCCACATGACCGGCAAATAGAACATGGGTTGCTGAAGAAACAATGCGCTCAACACCACCGCAAGCCCGGTGCCAATTGTGGCGGCAATAAAGTTCAACACAAAGCGCGTCACGGTGCTGAACCCCTTCAGTTCCGTGACCACCAACATGACGGTCATGGCCGGATACATGATTTCAAAGTGTAAAATTTGTTGGAACGCAATAATCAGTCCGCCTGCAACAGCCAACTTGGTGGCGTGCTTCCAACGATCAGAGTGTGGCGCCAGATCCGCCTTGATGAGATCCCACAACGCGGGGGCCTTGGCGTATTGGTGCACTTGCCCATGATGGTGCTCTTGCCCATGTTGGTGCTGATCATCGGGCAGTGTTGTTACTGAATGATTCATGGAACGCACAAACTGTAAGGCATAGGCGTGCGCAAGAACAAGGATAAAATGAGTTCGTAGGGCGCAGATTCCAAAAACGTCTGAATACCGTGCAAATTGATTGTATTTGCAATTCGCTTTATGGCGCGCACATTGAATCACGGCGTAATGCGCTTCAGGTTAGATGTGTTTGTATTTCGCTTTGTGGCGCAGAAATTAAATCAGCGTGTCAATATGAGCGGGCGCATCAATATGTTGCTGCAACAAGCGTTGGTACAACCCCGCATCCTTAGTGAAGGTCATTTCGCCTTGCAGCGGAAAGTGGTTGTAGCCCAAGCGACCAAGCCACGTGCGAAGCGCGGCGGCACGCAACAGAATGGGCCACGCAACTTTCTCCGCATCGCTGTACATGCTGTCCGGTCGATAGCCACGCAGTAGCGCCGCGAGTTGATCGCGATCCAAAGTAGCATCGGGGCGCAGGCACCAATCATTGGCGGTAACGGCCACGTCTAATAGCAGCACGTCATCGCAAGCAAAATAAAAGTCAATCACGCCACCAATGCGACCGTGCTTCAACACATTATTTCCAGGCAAGTCGTTGCCGCCACCCGCGCTGGCGGCGTGTTCAAATAAAACATTGTCGCGAAACAAATCGCCGTGAATCACGCCGCGCGGTAAGTCTGCATGCGCGTGTTGCGCCTGAAAATCAATTTCGCTTTCAATCAACCGCAACTCGACGGGCGTGACTTTGTGCCGCAGAAGTTGCAAATATGATTTCCACCAATGCGGCCCGCGCGGATTCAACATGCGCTGCCCAAAGCCCTGCCCCGCGTGATGCAATTGCGCAAGCGCCGCGCCAACTTGCCTGCACTGCGCTGATGTAACGTGTACCACTGATTCGCCTAACAAACATGTGACCATCAATGCGGGCTTGCCGTTCAATTCTCCAATAAACTCGCCGTGGCAATTGGCCACGGGCGTTGGACACGCGAAGCCGCACGCCGCCAAGTGCGACATGAGTTGCGCGTAATACGGCAACTCCGCCGCGCCCATGTGCTCGAACAACGTCAACACATATTTCCCCTGCGAAGTGGTGACAAAATAATTTGTGTTCTCTATGCCGGACAAAATGCCTTGCATGCTTTGCAGCGCACCCAGCGAATAGTTTTTCAACCACTCGGTCAGTTGCGCGCGCGTGACTGTTGTGTAGACAGACATGAGTGCGTGCAAAGTATCAGCGCGGACAAAGTCGCGGGTCGCTCACTCAACACCGCCGAACACATTGAATTGCATGAACGCCCTTTGAAATCACTGCGCCAAGAACACAACTTGCCCAACGCACAAAATAAAGTACGGCACAAGCGACGCGGCGCCGGCGTAGTCCTTGGCAATTCGCTGACCAAAGAACAGCATGACAATGTCCAGTGTGGCAAGTTGCGCGCCGTACATGGCGAATGTTTTTTCACCGTTCATGGCAATTTGCCCGGCGCCCATCAGCGCCAGAACGCCGGCCGCCACTTCCGCGATAGTGATGGTGATCAACATTAATTTCACTTGGCCGCGAAACGGAGTCTTTGAAAAGTGCCCCGTGAGCCAGCCCAAGTTGTCCGCAAAATTGAAGACCTTGTCCAAGCCCGACTGCAAGAACAGAATCGCCAAGAACAACGATGTCATGATTTGCGCGAACGGAATTGGATTGAGCAGATTGTGCAGCATGTCAATGGTTCACTTGTACATCACTTCGGCGTAGCAGAAGGCGCGGCGCCCACATTCGCGGCATCTTTCGCCGCAGCGGCCGCCTCCTCGGGCGTGGCCTGAACATATAGCGTGGACTTCTCAATTTGCATCTGGTATTGCCGATTCAAATTAAATGCATACGCCTTGGTTGCCTCGGCATTGGCATCATTGAGTTGCTTTAAAAGTTGATCAAACTGACCCTGCTTGTATGCCTTGTCATTTGTTTCAGTGGCCTTATCAAGCGCATCCTTGGCCGCCACCGCTTGCTGACGCATTTGCTGCAACTTCTGCACGTTGTCTTGAAATGATTGATTAGCCTGCGTGTCATTGAGCGAACATACTTTCAATGTTTTGCTGGGCGCGCTGCCGTCGGTGGGCGCTGGTTGCTTGGCGATTTCTTCTTCGGTCAACACAACTAAAATTTGGCTGACATCCGGCACGCGCACATAGTTGCGCATGATGGAGTAGCCGTATGTCTTTGACATGGTTTGATTGTCCGCCTCTAACTTTTTCACGGCGGCGTCAAGTTGCGCTTGCGCTTGGTCGCGCGCAGCGCCGGCGTCGGCTTTCTGCAAGGCCTCATTCAAGCGCACAATTTCTTGCCGCTGCGCCTGAACCACCTGCACGTTGCGCGTGAACTCATCGTTGGCAACCACGCCGTCAATGGTGGCCACCTTCACCAATACGCTTTTATTTTGCGATGGATTGCTGGCGGATGTTGAATTTGTTTGCTGCGCAGAAGTCACTGGCGCATTTGAACCCACTGTCGCAGGCGCGGTCTTTGCGGCGGGCGCGTCGCTTTGATTGCAACTTGTGAGCACAGGAAAGAAAGCGAGCACGCACGTAGCGCTGACGAGAACGATAGTTTGAAAGTTCATATTCTGAATCCTTTGAAGACGTAAATGTAGTGGCCTCTTACAAACACAAATCTAGCAAATTTAAATCTAGCGCAAGGCCACTGGCACAACAGTCCCAATTGCATTCACTGGAACATCCGTCGCCGTCTTCTCTGTCTGCGTAGGCGTGCTTATGGGTTCAGTCGTTTGATCGTCCGCCACGGGGGCGGCCGCGTCATCTTCATCATCCAATGTATCGGCGTCGCCAAGCAAACCAATCGGCGGCATGGATGACATTGCCTGTGGAATAATCGTGGCGGGATTGATGTACGACACGCCACTCACCGCGCCGAGATCAAGCGTCGCACCGCCAGCACCAATCAGCAACGTACTTGTGATGGCGGTTGGATATACGGATTTCGAATATGCGCCGAGCGTTCCAAGCGCGTCCACATTGCCGGTTGTATTGGAAAACACAGCGCGATTGCCGGGATTGCTTCCACCCATAATTGGGGCCACACTGAAATACACACGCCCACCAACCACGTAATCAACTTGGGGATCATTCACAACTCCACCAGTGTTGGTGGCAATTGGTCCACCCGCGCGACCAAGCAACGTGATGCTGTTCGCATTCACGCGAAGGTCACCGACTGCGTTGACATCGCCAAATGTCACGGACAGCGAGTTCGGTGCAGCGAATCCACCAATTGTGATATCGCCAAATCCTGTCAACTTGTGGTTCTGACCGAATCGGAAGTCATCCGCGTTGAACTCAATATCACCAAGAGCAACAATCGTTGCCATCGTTGCCGGTGCATCCAAAGTACTGGTGGCATCACCACCCATCATCCTGGCACCAGGCTCGATACACACGTTACTGCAATTCAGTGCCACAATCTCCGCGGCAACCACTTGACCATTCTGCGTAAAGGTGATTGTGTCTCCGACATCGTTGCCGCTGTCGACTTGGAATTCCATGAGTTTGTGCCCAACGCTGTTGCCAATGTCTCCCCCGAGAGTGATGTCGCCGGTTGCAGCCAAAGACAAACTCTCGCCGCCATTGACGCCAATAATCGCGCCATCGATCGTGATATCGCCAGCAGTCGCAGTAAGGGTGATAAGTGGCGCATCGACTTCAACCGCGTCTGCAATATGAATCGCGGTCTGCGTGATATCTGCCGACACTGTTGTTGTATTTCCAGAACCATTGATCGTCAAACTGCCCGTGCCAGTGATCTCGTTGTCAACATAGACATGACCAGTGCCGCCGGGCAGGAAGTTCATGGTGACATTGTTATTGTTTTCCCAATCGGCTGCCACCGTGATCGATCCAGTATTAGTCAACGATCCAAACTGAACATTGGTCGCGCCGTTCTGGATCGTGGTCCACATGGATGAACTAATCTCCAAGCCACCAACGCCAAACAGTGTGATATCACCGTTTGGATCAATGTTCTGCAGGATCATTGTGTCCAAGCCGCTAATGGTTCCACCTAAAACCAAGTTTGCGGTCGCAATATTGAAGGTGTCTCCGTGGCCCGTGATAGTTCCAAGCGTCAGCGTGCCGTTTATGTTCAATGAAACAGTCCTTAGGAACAAACTGGTCAACGTAGGAAGTGTGTAGCCGGCGTTGTTATAAGTGATAGTTAAATCGCGCAGGTTGGTGGCACTTCCTAGGTTTACAATCGCGCCAGCCGCCGCATTGACGTTGCGCAACTTGAAGTCACGCACATTGCTTGCTGCGCCGCCCGTGTTGTCAATGGTCACCGTGCCCGCAAAGTCATTTGGTCCGCCGTTGAGATAAATGTCCGTGTTCGGTGCGTTTGCGGTAATGGTGGTCGCGCCAACAACCGTGATCGTTCCACTTGTTTGATTGATCGCGCCGCCGTTTGAAATCAAAGTGAGATCGCCTGGCGCAGCAACTAATGAATAAATATCCATAATGATCGCGTCATTGTCGCTGCCACCCGTTCCGCCCGTGCCTTCTACTGTCACATCGCCGCTGCCGCCAGCTGTGATTGTGCCTACATAACTGCTGCTAGGGTTAGTGTTGACGACGCCGTAGTTTTCGCCGCCATCACCCGTTCCGCCAATGCCAACCACAGTCACATCACCGCCACCAGATGTGATTGTGCCGCCGTAGTTGTATACGCCGTAGTTGGAGCCACCCAAACCACTTCCAGCCATGCCTGTCACTGTCACACTTCCGTTGCCGTCAGATGTAATTGTTCCGCGAAGGTTTAGCACGCCTAAATTGACACCACCAGGACCATTTCCACCAGTGCCCGTTACTGTCACCGCGCCACTGTCACCAGATTTGATGAGTCCGAAACTGTTGATGACGCCGTAGTTGTTGCTTCCACCCGTTCCGCCAATACCCGTCACCGTCACACTGCCGATGCCACCAGATGTAATTATGCCGCCCGTTCCGAAAAGGGGACCGAAGTTGTAGACGCCAACGTTATACCCGGGAGCACCACTTCCGCCTGTGCCCATCACTACCACATTTCCCGCGCCGCCAGAAGTGATTGTGCCATAGTTGTATACGCCACTGTTATAGCCACCGACACTTCCGCCCGTGCCCGTGATGTTGAGATCACCATTCGTGGTTTGAATAGTCACGCCACTGTTCACAGTGACGCCAATATCGCTGCGCAAAGTTGGATCAATATTCGTGTTGCCCGTGATATTGATTGCGCCCGTACCGCCCGCAGTGATATTGCCCGCGACAACAATGCCGCCGCCTCCCGTCGCTGTGAAATCATTCTCCACCGTTGATGCGCCCAATGTGAGCGCGTTGATATCAGCCAGCGAAACATTATTCGCGCTTACAACAAACACCGCGCCGCCAAAGTCGTTGGTTGATTCCGCAAGCGTTACGTCGTTGGTGCCCGCCGTAATAGTTGTTGTGCCCACAACTATAAGTGGGTCAGCACCAGGCTGATAGATCGCGCCGCCAAGAGAAGTTAATTCAAGATTTCTTGGAGCTGTAATAACAGTGTCGACCATGAAATAAATCGCATCGTTATTACTGCCACCACTTCCGCCCGTTCCTGTCAATGCAATATTGCCGCCACCAGATGTGATCGTGCCATAGTTGTATACGCCAAGGTTGTAGCCACCGGCTCCATTTCCACCCGTTCCTATCAATGCAACATTTCCGCCACCAGATGTGATCGTGTCACGGTTGCTGACGCCGAAGCTGAAGCCATCAGATCCACTTCCGCCAGTGCCTTCTACTGTCACATTGCCAATGCCGCCAGATGTAATTGTGTTGCCGTTGTAGACGCCGTAGCTGTAGCCATCAGATCCACCCGTCGTGCCTTCTACTGTCACATTACCAACGCCACCTGATGAGATCAGGCCGTAGTTGTCGACGCCGACGTTGCGGCCATCACCATATCCGGCTGTGCCTGTCACAAACACATCGCCACCGCCGGATGTAATCGTGCCGCCGTTGATCAAGCCTTGTTGGTTGACGCCTGAACCAGAACCGCTCATGCCCGTCACTGTCACGCTGCCCAAGCCACCCGATGAGATAGTGTTGCTTAGGTTGTAAACACCGCAACTATTATCACCACTTCCGCCCGTGCCTTGCACCAACACATTGCCCGCGCCGCCAGATGTAATCGTGCCGGAATAGTTATAGATTCCAAATCCGCTGCCGCTTAATCCGCCCATTCCTGTCACTGTCACATCGCCGCCACCAGATGTGATTGTGCCGTGGAAATTGTGAACGCCAATATTAAGGTCATCACTTACACTTCCGCCAGTTCCGCCAGTTCCCATCACAATCACATTGCCCGCGCCAATAGATGTGATCGTGCCAGAGTTGGCCACGCCGTAGTTGTTTCCAGAAACACTCGATCCACCAGTGCCTGTGATATAGAGATCGCCGTTAGTGGTGGCAATAGTCACGCTAGCGTTCACGCTTACGCCAACTGTGCTGCGCAGAGTTGGATCAACATTCGTGTTGCCCGTGATATTAATTTCACCCGGGCCGCCCGCGGTGATATTGCCCGCAACAATAATGCCGCCCGTGCCAATGAACGTGATCGGACCCGTGGCGGTTGTGATCAGTGCGTTCACCGCAATCATGTTTGTGGACACATTTAAGCCAAGCGCGCCGGTGTAATTCTGCGCGCCATTAAAAGTTGTGGTGCCCGATCCCGCATCTTGAGTAAAACTGGCGGCGTCAACGGTTCCGAGAAGGTTCACGTCTACTGAATTCAGAATGCGAATGTCGCCGAGCGTATCCGCCCCAGTTCCAATGTTGCCGCGAACTCTAATTTCCGTATTTGAAGCAAGAGTTAAATCTTGACCGTTGCCTGTGATATTTGAGAAACCGAGATAATTTCCAGCAACGCCATTTGTCATCGTAAGCACAACTGCATCTGCGCCCGTAAGAACTACGTCACTCCTGAATCCAACAAACGTACGAGCCGTGATGTTGCCGCCTATGAAGTTCGTGCCACCATAAGTTCTTTGATAAAAATACCCATCTGTATTTGTGACTTCGATATTGGCGCCGTCAGCCAATGTGAAATTTCCTGACTGACGAATATCAATCGTGTCGGCGACGTTGGTTCCAACGCCGTTCATTTCCAAATTGCTGCCGATAAAGTCAAACGCGCCTAAATTGATCACTCCAAAGAAAGCTGTTATGCCTGTACCCACATATTGATAAAAGGCATTAGCGGTGAAGTCCGAAGCCATTATCACGTTGTACGCCGAGTTAATCCTTACTGTGCCAAGTGGCATTACGCCACCAACCGCACCTCCTGAGAAAGTGATGTTGCTCGTGCCGGCGGTCAGGACGAAGTCGAAACCTCCATCAAGCGGGCCTAAGAAGTTGATGCCCGCGCCAACAGGCGTGCCGCCCGAGTTGGTGGTGTCCACCGCCGCATTTCCAATAAGGCTCACGGGTCCATCGAAGGTGACAACACCGCCTGCTGTAGTGACATCCGCGCCAAGCTGAATTTGACCGGCACCAGACACTGCGAATGTAATGTTTGGAACTCCCGAACCCGCACCCGCGGCAACACTGCCATCATTTGTAACCGAGGCATTGATCACAATGTCTTTTCCAGCGGCGGCTGTAATCGTAAGACTGCTTGTGTGGGTCAACACGCCCGCCTGAGAAATAGTGATTGTTCCACCAGTGCCTGCGCCACCACTGGACTGAACTGTCACGTCGTTGTTCGCCAACGCGGCGTCAATGGTTGCCCAAGTTAAAACTGCTGATGAGCCTGTTGTGTTAAACGCCTGCGCGGAACCGGAATTATTGTTGGGCCCATCGTTGTTGATTGTTAAATCTTCGGGATCAAGCAACAACTTTCCCTTGAGACCCTTGGGAGCATTGGTGCTGACACTGCCGCGGAAATCTAAATAATGCTTGCCCGAAACTTCCACAAATCCACCGTTGCCGCCAAGTTGCCCCGCTTGCGCCGATGCGGCTCCATAGAACTGTGTTCCATTATCCGACCACACAATCACGTTGCCGCCGTTGCCAATTGTAAGCGCGTCGGCATAAATCTGAGCTGTTGGCGCAACATAAGTTTGACTGGCGTTTCGCACTTCAGCGTTCTTGCCTTGATAGTCGCCACCAATGCGAACATTGCCGCCGCCAGTTGCGCCGTTTGCATTTACAAGCGCGTTGCCAAACAAGCCAACACGGTCGCCGAACAAATCAATGGTTCCGCCCTTGTCCGTGCTGCTAGAAGCATCAAGTGTTCCATTTACTGCAACAACGCCGCCGTTGCCGGGCGCATTGCCAGCGCCACCACGGGCTTCAATGCTCTTGCCAATGATTGTTCCAGACAAATCCATGGCCAGCGCGTAGAAGTCGCCGCTTGCCATTGCAACTTTGCCTTTACCCGCGTTGATTGTTCCAGTGTTGGTGACCGCAGCTTCCGCGCCCGCGCCTGAACCATCAGCGCCAAGTTGCGAACGATTCACAGTGACCATGATTGGCGCGCTGCCGTTTTGCAGATACACCGTGTCGCCAGCGGCCATGGCAACCATGCCGTCGTCAACATTAATGGTGCCGCGATTGGCGACATATTGACCAACAAGCGCAACGGATTGCGCTTGGATCATGCCTTCGTTGGTGACCTTGCCGGAC